>DVGR01000166.1 GCA_018712605.1 Candidatus Choladousia intestinigallinarum | reverse complement strand
CTCCAAGCGCTTCCGAGGGGGCTTTTTCGTCCATATTCAATAGAACGTTCAGCTCTGCCAGACGTTCAGACTTTTCCGCCAGTTCTTCTTCCTTGTCAAAGGGTTTTGCCACTTCCTCTTTCGCTGTCTCTAACTGCTGCTGTAAGGTTTCCAGCTTCTGCTGTGTCTCCGCCGCTTTCCTTTCTATGCCGGATAAAGCGTTGCTGATCCTCTGCAGGTTCCCCAGGGCGTCCTTTCCAATCTCCACTTTATAGCTGCACTGGCGTTTCAGCGTCACCATATATTTCTGGTTAAAGCTGTCAAACTCCGCACTCATCTGAAAACCGTAAAATTCCCCGATCTGCCCGGAAGTTTTCACCGCCTTTAGTCCGGCACAGGCAGCAATCAGCGCTGTGCCGGACTCTTTCCGGTCAGTGTATTCTTTCCCGCCAACCGTCATGGAAAACTCGTCTTTTTCTCTGCCTTTTTCCAGAAGCGGCTTCACCGCCTGGAAGTCTGCTTTCAGCCCCTCCAGCCGCTCTTTCGCCGCTGTAATCTGCATGGGATAATTCTTCGCTATATCTGTCTCCAGACGGTACTTTTGGCTGGTGTGGTTGGCTTTCATCAGCTTTAACTTGCTCACCTGGATGTCCAAATCCATCTTTTCCTTGATATAGGGATTTCCAGTGGCCAGGGCTTTGATCTCCGCATAGGACAGCGCCGCATCGTCCACATCCTCACAGGCACGGACAGGACTTTTGCTTGTCATGATCTGGCTGATGAATTTCTGCTTATTCTCCAAAATCTGCCACATATAGGCATCGAAGGTGTTTTCCGTCACATACCGGAAGATCTTTACTTTCTTATTCTGGTTTCCCTGCCGGAGAATACGCCCCTCCTGTTGTTCCAGATCTGCCGGTTTCCAGGGGCAGTCCAAATGATGGAGGGCAATGAGCCTGTCCTGGATATTTGTGCCTGCCCCCAGCTTTGGCGTAGATCCAAGGAGGATGCGCACTTTCCCGGAACGCACCTTTGCGAACAGTTCCGCTTTTTTTGCCTCTGTACCTGCTTCATGGATAAAAGCAATCTCCTCCCTGGGGATACCTTTTGCCACCAGCTTTTCCCGCACGTCATCATATACATTAAAAGTGCCGTTATTCTTCGGTGTGGAAAGGTCGCAGAAAATAAGCTGGGTAGAACGCTTCTGTGCGGTTTCCTGCCAGATGTCAAAGGCATTTTTTACACAGCGGTTTACCTTGCTGTCCGGGAAATCCGGGAGCATATCGTTGATGAGCCGCTGATCCAGGGCGCACTTTCGTCCGTCATTGGTGATCTTGAGCATGTTGTCCTCACGAGGCTCCACCAGGCCGGAGCGCACCATCTCCGCCCGGTCAGCAAAGGTACTGACCAGATCTTCCTGCTCTGGACTGGGCTTCAGCACCTCATTGATATACTCCGCTTCCGGCACCGGAAGGTGGAGCATATCCGCTGTCTGAATGTCCGCTGACTCTTTAAACAGGGAAATCAGCTCTGGAAGATTAAAAAAACGGGCAAACCGTGTTTTTGCACGGTAGCCCGTCCCTTCCGGCGATAATTCAATCGCCGTCACTGTCTCCCCAAAAGCGGCGGCCCAGGAATCGAAATGCCCTAGCCCCATCGCCTGGAGGGTGTCATATTGTAAGTAGCGCATAATGGTATAAAGCTCCACCATACTGTTGGAAACAGGCGTCCCTGTGGCAAACGTCACCCCACGCCCGCCGGTGATCTCATCTAAATACTGGCACTTAGCGAACATATCTGAGCTTTTCTGTGCGTCCGTCTGTGCGATCCCCGCAATATTCCTCATTTTTGTATAAAGAAAAAGGTTCTTATAAAAATGGCTCTCATCCACAAACAGCCGGTCTACCCCAAGCTGCTCAAACGTTACCACATCATCTTTCCGGCTCTGGTCGTTGAGGCGCTCCAGTTTTGTCTCCAGGTTCTTCCTGGTCTTTTCCATCTGCTTTACCGTATAACGGCTCCCTTCCTGTTCCGCAGCTTCCTCTATAGCCATGGTGATCTCGTCGATCTGCTTTTCAATGGACATTGCCTGCCGCTCCCTGGACAGGGGAATCCTCTCAAACTGGCTGTGCCCGATAATGATAGCATCATAATCCCCGGTGGCGATCCGGGAACAGAACTTCTTCCGGTTGGCCGGCTCAAAATCTTTCTTTGTCGCCACCAGCACGTTGGCGTTTGGATAAAGCCGCAGGAAGTCGCTTCCCCATTGCTCGGTCAGGTGGTTCGGCACCACATACAGGTTCTTCTGCGACAGTCCCAGCCGTTTGCTCTCCATGCCGGCGGCGATCATCTGGAAGGTCTTACCTGCGCCCACGCAATGGGCAAGCAGCGTGTTATGCCCGTAAAGGATATGGGCAACAGCGTTCTTCTGGTGGGGCATCAGCGTAATCTCCGGTGTCATCCCGGCAAACTGGATATGGCTGCCGTCATACTCACGGGGCCGGATACTATTAAACAGCTCATTGTATTTCCTGCACAGCGTCTCCCGCCTGTCCATATCCCGGAAGATCCATTCCTTAAATTCCTCCCGGATCATCTCCTGTTTCTGCTGCGCCAGCATAGTTTCTTTCTTATTGAGGACTCGCTTTTCCGTGCCGTCCTCCTGCACTGTATCATAAATCTTTGTGTCCCGCAGGTTTAAGGCATCTTCCAACAAACGGTAAGCATTGGCCCCCTGGGTGCCATAAGTGGCCGTCACACGGGGATTGCGGTAGTCCGCATTTTTCCCGCTCACATTCCACTGGCCGTTGACCGGGGCATACTTCACCTCGATCTGCCGTCCAAGCAGATAATCCGGTGTGCCAAACAGTTCCCCCATAAACTGGGTGATATACGCCGGCTCGATCCAGGTAGCGCCAAGGCGCACCTCGATTTCTGACGCATCCAGGTCTTTTGGCTGCACCCGCTCAAGCGCCTGCACATTGATGGCATATTCCGGATGATTTTTCGCAAATGTTCCGGCTGTCTCCAGCTTCTCCCGCACATTTCCGGACAGGTATTCATCCGAGGTCTCCCAGCTTTCTGTCACCGGGTTTTTAAAGATCACCCCGGCCAGTTCCTCCGTCACTTCTTCCTCCGTTTTCCCGGAAAGCTGTGCCATAAAAGGCACGTCCACTTTGGCCCGTTCCCCGATAGACACCGCCAGGGCTTCGCTTGCCGTATCCACGGATGTTACCGCCTCCGGCTTCCGGATCGTCCGTTTGGTAAAGATGTCGGCTTTCCGTTTCAGGTTCCCTTCTTCGTCCAGGATCTCCAGGGAAGAGAGCAGGCAGTAGCTGCTGTCCTGGGAAAAGGCCCGCTTGTTGGCATTGCTGCTGATCAGCCCGTATCTCCCAGTAAACTTATCGTATGTCTGATTTAGCTTTTCCTGAAGGGCATGGACTTTTTCGTCACTTCCGTCCTCTAGCTGGCACTGGAGAAGCTCCTGCGTCAAGTCACGCAGCTCAATCATTCCCAGCACACGCTCCGTTGTCATAGCCGGCAGCTCCATCCGGTTCATCCGGGAATTTTCCCGGTAATACACAACACCGTCCACGTTGGCAAAACTGAAATTTTTAATGGACGGGTCTGCCGGGATGGACGTGTCAATCTCCCCTAAATCAGAATCCTCCAGTTCCATTTCCGTGATCGTGCCGTGGATATGACTGACCGCTTCCTTTAACTGCTCTCCAAGGTCTGCACCTGCTATGGGCTGGCAGACAAGCTGCGGCCCATAGGGGCCGGAAACGATCTTCTGCTCCCCCAGCACCATCTCTGGATGGTTCTGGAAATAGCGGTTGACCGTAATAAAGTTATAGGAGGTTTCTCCCTTGTCATTGGTATATTCTTCCCGCAGGATCTCATCCGTCTGTACCCACTCCGGCACTTCCTTCCCAAGTATCCGGGGAGCGTCCAGTTTCTGCAGGAACAAAATATCCGTGTTCATCCTTGTCCCGGCATTGGCCTGGAACGCATTGTTCGGCAGACGGATGGCTCCCAACAGGTCGCACCGCTGGGCGATATATTCCCTGGAACTTGCGTCTTTCTTGTCCATGGTTCCGCCGCTGCTCCCGTTGGATGTGACAAAAGCGATCACCCCGCCGGGGCGCACCTTATCAATGGTCTTTGCGATAAAATAATCATGGACAAAAAATTTCTGCCTGTCATAACGCCGGTCTATGAGCTTATAGCCTCCAAAGGGGATATTCCCTACCGCCACGTCAAAAAAGCCGTCCGGGAACTGGGTCTTTTCAAATCCATTGATGGTAATGTCTGCTTCCGGGTAAAGGAGCTTTGCGATCCTGCCGGAAATGCTGTCCAGCTCCACGCCGTACATCTTCAGGTTATCCATGCCCTCCGGCACAAGCCCCAGGAAGTTCCCGATCCCGCAGGACGGCTCCAACACATTTCCTTTCTCTAAACCCATATTTCCCAGGGCTTCATACATAGCTTTGATCACAACCGGCGGCGTATAAAAAGCGCTTAACGTGGATTCCCGTGCCGCCTTGTATTCCTCCGGGTCAAGCTCCGTATACAGTTCAATAAATTCGTCCGCCCAGGCTTCATTCCGTTCTTCAAAGGCTTCCTGCAGGCCGCCCCAGCCCACATAGCGGGATAGGACTTCCTGTTCTTCCGGTGTGGCGCTTGTCCGCCCTTCTTGCTCGATCTGATGAAGCAGCCGGATAGCGTCCATGTTGGCACGAAACTTATCTTTCGGACTCCCGGTTCCAAGGGCATCATCGGTGATACGGAAATTGACCGCCCTTTCCTGCCGTTCTGCAGCCGGGGCCGGCTCCTTTTTCTCCGGCTCCAGGGGGATATGGTAATACTGCCGGATGGTGTTGATGGTGTCCAGGGACATCACTTCTGTGGTAAGGTGCGAAAGCTCCCGCTTTACCACCGCCTGATTGTCCGTCTCCAGACGTTCCAGTACGTCAAGAATCAACTGCATCTGTTCCGGGGAAAACTCCGGATTTAAAACCGGCGCTATATCCTGCCCTTTTTCAGCAGCGGCATAAATCACATCCATCTGCTCCGGGGAAAACAGTTCAAAAGAGACGCCTGCCTGCTCCATAGTATCCTGAATGTTTTCTTCCATGGCGGCATAGGCTTCGTCCAGTTCTTCATCCGATAAAGTTGCCCCCGGCTGTCCCGGCTTTAAAATCTCTGCTCTCTCTGGCTCCTGTTTTTCTGGTTCTAATTCCGCTTCCTGCCCTGGTTCATCCATTTCCTGTGTCTCCAGAACAGGTATGTGTGTTTCCTCCTCATTCTCTGCTGCAGTTTCCGTTTCCGGAAGTGTCTCCGCATTTTCTTCTTTCTCTGCCACAGACTCCGGCGATTCCGGCTCCTCTATACCAGCCCCCATAAAATCAAAAAGGGTCAACTGCTGTCCTGTCCCCTCGATTTCGATTTCTTTCCTTTTCTCCGGAAAAATCGTATAGGTTCCCTCTATATAATCATGGATCACAGAGAGCGTCTCCGCCCGCTCCTCATACTCCGGGAAATCCAGGGGCAGGGCGGCAAGGGCAGCGTCCATCTGCGACACAAGCCTTTCCGCTGTCTCCGGTTCTTCCAGAAGCCCCGGCAGGCGTTTCCTGGCATCTTCATTCAGCAGATCCGCCTTAAATGGGCGTTCGATTTCCTCCGGCATACGGGAATAAAAACCAATGATCCTCCTGGCCAGAACCTCCCGCTCATAGACTGGCATACGGGAATAATCCCCGGCTTTCAGGTACATTCCCTGATCTATGAGCTGCTGGACACTCTTTGCCGCCTGGGGCCATTTCAGAAGTTCCGTAGCCGACGGATTTATATAACCGCCTCTGCAGAGTTTGATCCCTTTCCCGTCATAGTCTGCATGGGAATCATCCGCCCCGCTCAAGGCATGGCTGCATCCGCCGATCCCATACCGCTCTTTTAAGAAATCCGCCTTTTCCTTTGCGGTTTTCTCCTGGATAAAAAACGCATAAGTGGAAAGTCTCCCGTCAGAGTAAGGGCCTCCACCAGTAAGGAAAGAGTCAATCTCATCTTGTGTAATAAAGATTTCGTGTTCCTGCCACTGAAATCCTTCTCTTGCCTGATAGGGAACCGCTTCTTGAGCGAATTTCTGAAACTGTGCTGCTACTTTGTCTGGACGGTAATGATGAAACCGCATTAAGTCTTTGTCGGTTTCATAAGCATCTGCCAGTCCAGCCAGACGCTCATTCAGCTCTGCCAAATACTCTGGCTGTACGATCAGCTTTCCAATCCGTTCTGTCTTTTCCGGATAACCATATCCAAATTGATGTTCTGTTCCAAAAACAATCTCCGCTACACCTTCTGCCATATCACTGTGCATAAAGGCAAGTGCCTGTGCATGTTCTTTTACGGCATTTTCTCTTGCTGCATCCAGTACAGACTGCGGGGCATATTCCCCTTGCTTTAATAGTTGTTGAATCCTTCCAGACACATCCTCCCAAGACAAAAATGTTTTATCCAGAATCCGATCATGTACCGTATGCCCCACAGCAATCTGCATCCCCAGCTCGTTATACCAGACAGAATACTCTTTTCCGCCAATCACAAGCCCGATACCGCCCGTACCGTATTCCCGGCGCACAAAATCCGTATATTCCTCCGGCGTCTGCTCCATCATAAAATTATAAATGATCCGCAGATGGCTCCTGTCACGGTTGCCGCCTTTTCTTAAAACTTCATCAATCACATCTGCTGGGATCGCTGTCTCCCCGGCATACAAAGCAGCCTGCCGCTCCTCAATGGAGCGGATCTGCTGTTCTACCGTAGGCAGTTCGGGCAAAGAAAAAGCAGAGGCTGCTTCTTCCTCTGCTTCATTCAAATCCTGTTCTGTTGTTTCTTTGCTTAGCTGTATACCAATTCCGTCAGCACGGTTTCCTCCGCCATCTGTGTCAGGCTGTTCATGTGTGCTGTCCACGCCATCTGATCTGTCTCTTTGTCTGGAGCCGGATACTTCATAAGCAGCCTTTCCATCATGTTCTCCATCCGATTCTGCGCTGCCTGCTCGATCTCCTGCAGGTGGCTGTCCAGCTTCCCGCTCATCAGCAGGCTCTGGTACAGGTTCTTCTTGTATTCTTTCAGGTATGTCCTCCGCAGCATCCCGTATTTCCCGATGGCCTGCGGTTCCTCCTGAAGCGTCAGGTTCGGAAACAGGTAATCTCCCTTGCGGTGATAGGTCAGTTCCATTCGTTTTCCCTCCTTCATCATTTTCACTTTCACGAATTAACGTGTTAAATTTATTATAAAGTACTTCCTTCTTTTTTGCAACTGTTTTTTCTGGTTTTCCATGGGATTCTTCCGCCTGCTTTCTCCATTCTTCCAATTCCGCCTGCCGGATCGTCCGTCCAATATCACGGAGTATCGGTTCCACAAGCTGGCTGGTGGCATTTCCCAGGAAAGCCAGGACAGACAGATCATTATAATCTGTAATGCTTGAGAAATCCGCTTCCTCCAGGTATTCCATAGGTTCTAACCCACAGCGCCGTGCCAGGGAATAAAAAGCGCTGTTTGCAAGAAGGGTACGGAACTCCACCCGGATGGTATCGTCATCCAGCCCTTCCAGGAATGTACCGGGGATGGCATACCCTATGCCGTCCATGGCTTCCTCCAGGCTGTCAGCTGCCATCTCCTCCGCAATCTGCCGCAGCGCTGCAGCCAGGTCAGAAGCCCCGTCTCCATCCAGCCCATAAGTATCTGCCAGATGGTTCAAAATCATTTCCTGCTGTTCTTCTTTCATCCGCCACAGGTACGGCGTCTTGCCGCCCCTTACCGGGTGGGTGTCTGATACGTCAAATACATACCGCAGGGCACGCCTCGGCCCGGTGTCGTCGATCAGGGCGATCCCCTTCGCTCCCCGGTTTACCCACCGGCGCATCTTCTCATTCCACACTTCCAGCTCCGCACAGGCCGTTGCGTCCGGACGCTGGGCGTGGATCAAAAGAGTATCTGAGAACGGATAGCGGTAGAGTCTGGAAGCCGTGTCCAGATACCCCATCCAGTCCCGTGGGGAACCACTGACTTCTTTTGCCGTCTCCCGTGCCAGGAAACGGATGTCATTGATTTTTGCCATGTAGATCCTCCTGTAAATCATAAATTATCCCTGTATGGCGCTGGCTGGGGCGTCTGCTTCATACAGGTAAAAACTGTCTTGCCCCTCTTGTATAATCCCGCCCTCCCCGGTTCCCTGCCGGGGAGGATTTTCATTTTTTGTTTTTCTTTTTCGGGAACTCCAGGCGGAAACTGGCTTTTCCTTCTTCCGTATCCAGGCAGAGATACGCCGCAAAGGTTCTTCCCTTCTTCTGGGAATACAGATCCGGCACATACGTCCGCCCATCCTTTAAAAGCTCCGCCGCCATCTTTTTATCCATCCTTTTCTTCATCCCGGACAGATACCGGTTCTCTTTCCAGAGGGCAAAGGCACACTCACGGCTGCCACAGAAGAAGTTTCTCTTGCTTTCATAGACCGGGCTGCCGCACACCGGGCAGACGCCGATCTGCTCTCTGGGATAAAAACGGTTTTGCTCCTCCACGGACAATTCCCCGCACTCCAGAAGCATCCGGTCAATCAGTTCCTCAATGCCGTCCAGGAACTCCTGTCCGGGAAGCTCCCCTCTTTCAATCTGGAGCAGGCGGTTCTCCCACTCCGCAGTCATGGCGGCTGACCGCAGATACTCCGGAAGCACCGAGATCAGGTCTGCCCCGTCCTGGGTAGCCAGAAGCTGTTTCCCTTTTCTTACGGCATAACCAGAAGATACCAGTTTTTCAATAATGGACGCCCTGGTTGCCGGTGTGCCAAGCCCTTTTTTCTCTGTTTCCGCATCAAACTCCCGGTTTCCGGCAGTCTCCATGGCAGATAACAGGGTATCCTCGCTGTAGGGTTTCGGCGGTGCTGTAAAATGCTCGGATACGCTTACCGTAACCGGATGGAACGTCTGGCCTTCTACCACATCAGGAAGGAAAAATTCCTCCCCTTCTTTCCGGCTTTTTACGCCTAAATGCTTACGGAACTCTGCTTCTATCGCTTTCCATCCTATTTGCTGAATGACTTTGCCTTTTGCCGTAAATATTTCCCCGGCACAGGATACAGTGATCTCTGTTTCCTGATAAATGTATTTCTGCGCCCCGGCACAAAGCAGCCGGACACTGATGAGCTGAAGGATGTCCTGTTCCCCTTTGGACAGCTCCTGCAGCTCATATGCCTTTAGCTCTGCCGTGGGGATAATCGCATGGTGATCTGAGACTTTGCTGTTATCCATCATGCGCTCTACGTCCGGCTCCAGCGGATAGAGAGAAGAAAAGCCATATTTCTCACACGCCATTGCAACCGCCTGCCGTGCAGTCTGCCCCATATCCTCTGTCAAATACTGGCTGTCTGTCCGGGGATATGTCACCAGTTTTTTTTCATAAAGGCTCTGGGTAAAGTCCAGTGTCTCCTTTGCCGTATAGCCAAAATAACGGTTGCTCTCCCTCTGGAGCGTGGTCAGATCATACAGCTTCGGCGGAGAAACAGCCTTTTCCGTTGATACGCAGGATTCCGCCACGGCTGTCCCGCCCTCACAGGCTTCCTGCAGCCGCCGGACTTCTCCGGTGTCAAACAGCTTCTCTTTTACCGCCTCCAGCCCGCCGCAGTCCAAATGGAGGTTATAGTATTTCTCTTTCTGGAAATGGGTGATCTGCTCTCCCCGTTCCACCAACATTGCCAGGGTAGGCGTCTGTACCCGTCCTACTACCAGGCGTTTAAAATATTTCGTGGTGTAAGCCCTGGTAGCGTTCATCCCAATGAGCCAGTCCGCTTTCGCACGGCAGACCGACGCTTCGTAGAGGTTCCGGTATTCTGCGCCGTCTTTCAGGCAAGAAAATGCCTCCCGGATAGCAGAATCCTCCATAGAACTGATCCAGATCCGCTTGATGGGCAGACGGCTTCCGGACAGTTCATAAACCCGGCCAAAAATCAGCTCCCCCTCACGTCCGGCGTCACAGCCGTTGACCACATACTCCACATCCTTCCGGTTCAGCAGCTTCTTTAAGACTGCAAACTGCGTCTTTTTATCTTTCGCCACAGCCAGCCGCCATTCATCCGGCAGGATGGGAAGGTCAGTAAATTCCCACTTCTTATACTTTTCCCCATAGTCCTCCGGCGGCACATACTCCGCCAGATGCCCCAGGCACCAGCTCACCAGCCATCCGTTTCCTTCCAGATAGCCTTCCTGACGCTTCTTAGCCCCTAATACTTTCGCATAGGCCAGGGCCACGCTGGGTTTCTCCCCTAAAACCAAATACATCGGATACTCCTTTCCGGCTTTCGCCTGTATGAGAAAGGGCAGCCAATTCCCTGGCTGCCCCCTTCTAATACCTTTGCTTTCATCAACACTTATGCTTTATTATTTTCTTCCTCTGTGGAACCGTCCTCTTCCGGCTGATCTTCATTGACGTAAGTACCGCCGTCATAGAACTCCAAGTCCTCCCCGTCCTCCTGAGACTCCTCTTTCTTCGGCTTCACAACCTTAAAATAATAGCCGGCTCCAATCGCTCCCGCAGCCAGGACGCCAACTGCCAGGAGCGCCCCGGTATTCCTGCCGTCCTCCTCTTCCGGCTGTACCGGTTCTGATCCGGTTTCGCTCTCCGTCTCGCTTTCTGCCAACGCTTCCGTCTCCGGGATCACCACCTGAGGCACTTCTTCCGTCTTTGTCTCATCCAGAAACTCCGCCAGATCATTTTCATCCACCATGGAGAGCATATAGACATTTTCCGTATTGCTGGATCGGTCTAGCACTAAAAAGAACGTGTTTCCATTTTTTGTCTGTATCGTCAGAAATTCTTTCGTTCCATCCCCCGTCTTATCATCCAGCACTTCCCCGTTTCCCGGAATGGAAAAAGGCGTTTCCCCGCCCTGTGTTTCCTCCTGGGGCGTCCCTTCCGTCTGCCCCGCAGCCTCCTGCTCCGGGATCACTGTCCCTTCGTTTTCTGATACCGGTTCTGTGGCTGCCTCTGTCTGCTGTGGGTCTGGCACATAAGCAAAAGCTGTCGTGGCGGTGGAGGAAAAGATGCCTCCCGCCACCGCAAGCGCCATTACCCAGCGGTTAAATTTCTTCATGCTTCCTGTCCTCACTTTCCGGCGCTGTCTCCTGCGCCTTTTCTTCCATATCTTCTTCCGGCTCTATGCCGTCTTTCCCGTCTGTTTCTTCTGGCCCCTCTGCCATGATGGGAATAGAAACTGTCCCATCCTGAATCCCTTCCAGAAGCTCTAACATCTGGTGGCTGTCCAGCTTCATGGAGCGGATGGTTTTTATAATCTCCTCATTCTCAAGCTGTTCTGCCAGCAGTTTCAGTTCTTTTAAATGTTCCTGCCACTCGTCGATCTTCTTCTCCGTTTTCTGGATCTCATCCAAAACCCGGTGCAGCTTCCGGTTCATGCCTTACACCTTCCTTCTAAAAAAAATTTATCCATGGATGCGTCCAAAGGCCAGGAAATGCTCCTGCCAGTAGGACGATGCTATACTGGTATACTGGATAGGGTTCCCGCAGTGGATCATCATGTTATCGCCCACATAGATCCCCACATGGCTTGCCCCCGGCGTATCGTAAGTCCCCTGGAAAAAGACCAGGTCTCCCGGCTTTGCTTCCGACGTGGAAACCTGGGAACAGTATCCCATCAATCCGTCTGTAGTCTGCCTGCCGATATTCCAGCCATTGCCGCAGTTATTGATCACCCAGCTCACGAAGCCTGAACAATCGAAACTGGTAGACGGGGAACTGCCGCCCCACACATAGGGATACCCCAGATACTTTTCCGCCTCATGGATCATGTTGGCAAATTTCTGGTCGGTCAGGGCTTCTGCCGGAATCTCATAGCCAAAATCACCACCCCCGCCTGGAAGGGTTTCTGTATCGAACAGATAATCCCTGTTTCCATATGTGCCGTTATACAAGTCATACCGGCCTTCCTCATTCTCATCCATCAGCTCCCGCAGCACGGCGTCCAGCCCATGGTTGGTGAGTGTCACATCCAGACGGTTCACTTCCTGTGTGGTTGTCACTTCCACTTCCTGGCTTCCATTATCGTCCGCAATATAAGCTTCCCAGGTCTGGTGCCCGTGGGCAGATGCAGCGGCATGGTCGCTGTAATATACATCAAACTGTACCCCGTACCGGGCGAAAGCACCCGTATCCTCCACCACATACTCTACGCCATTCATAATGACTTTTGTTCCTATTGGCACAAAAGGATTAGAAGCATCCACGGCAATGGTATGGTTGGCTGTGGGATAGACACCACTTGCCGTAGGGCCGCCGGCCCATTGCCCGCAGCAGATAGAACAACTGCAGTAACCGCTGGTTACGACCTGCCCCAAGGATTCCCCCACCCGCACCATTTTTGTTTCTGTCACAGTTTCCCGTGTGCTTTCCGTGGCAATGCTGTACTGGCGCTGAAAAATTTCCTCCACTTCATCCTTTACCTGTTCATAGGTAAATTCCCCATATTTTGCAGAAAAATAAGAAATCAGGTGATACGGGTTGTGAGAGATTTCATCAATCTGATAGCGGTACTCGTCATATCCGGGATAGCGGCTTTCCATGCTGTTGATCTGTTCGTTCAGCGCCGCCTCCAGCGCAGAATACGCATCCTCCACTGCATAAATATCCTCGTCCGTACTCCCATAAGTGGTACTGGCAATGGTAGAAGCCGCTCCACCCTGGATGGAAGCGCCGCAGCTTGCCATCAGGGAAGCGATCATCACAAAGAACAGCATGGCTGCCGCCGCAATGCCCAGGATGCCTTTACTCCTTGCAAACACAGAAGAAGCCACGCTCCTTGCTTTAGAAGCAATGGTCTGCGTGGCTTTTACTGTCCCTGCCGCTGTCTTTTCTCCTTTTTTCGCTGCCCGGTACGCTTTCTGATACTGGCGTTTCTGCCAGAACTTCTGCAGGATTCCCTTTTTGGCCTGCTCTGCGCTCTTTACCGCCTGCGCTGTTATCTCACCGCCTTCCTGTGCTGTCTCATACAGAAGGCTTCTTGTCCCCCTTTCAAGGGAACCGGCTTCCTGAAGGCGGACGTTTCTCTTATGGAGGCCACGGCTTGTCCGGTGCATGGCATAACGGAGGGCGCTTTCTGTCATCAGCTCTGCCCGGTGGACTCCTTCCACGGCAGTGTTTTCCTGCTCTGCTTCATGGGTTTTTCCATGGACGTAAACAGCGGCGGAACCTGCCGCCGCTGAAACTGCCTTCTTTGAAATCCCCATACCGGCCCCACGCACCATGCCGTTTCCTTCATCCCCAAAGGATAAACGCTTCGCCTTCTTCTGTTCTTTCTGGATCTGCTCCCGTTTGGTTTTCCCTTTGATCTCCTCCCGGAAGTCCTCCATGGCGGCGGCATCCTCCGGTTTCCCTCGCCCTTTCCGGGCATACTCCTGCACCAGCTTTTTCTTCCGCAGGTGGGAAACCTCTGACACGGATTCCAACAACACTGACGTATCGGACGGATGCCCCCGGATGTTTCCGGAGCGGAAGGACTGCTCCCGGATACTGTTATGGGCGGCAGATGCCGGATTGTCCTCCCCGGCAGGCTCCGTCTGTCCCGGTTCTGCCGTATTCCCTGTCACAGAACCGGGAAGGATTGCAGGATTAGTTCCGGCTAAATCGCCTGTCTCTACGTTCTCCCTGCCGGCGGCATGAGGAGAAATATCCACTGGCCGCCCTGCCTCCGTCTGATTCTTTAATTTCTGCCTTCGTTTCCTGCCCTCTGATGGTTGCTCCGGCTCTTTCTCCTGCCGGGAGAAGGAAACATCCTCTGCCTGTTTTAGCAGTATCCGTTCCTCCCGCTCCCGGTGGCTGACACGGACAGTCTCCCCATTGTACAGGTTTTCCTCCGTCAGTCCGTCCCGGTTCATCTTGCGGACAGTTTTATCCCTGGCTTTGTATTCCTGATCCTGCATATACAGTTACCACTCCCCATTCTTTTCAAACACTGTTAATAATTCTTTATCATGATCTCCATGTAATCTCCCATAGTGCTGCAAGAAGCCATGTTGTTCTGCCTTACCATTGGCACAATAGAGAATTGTTGATACAATGTCCGGATAAAAGGACAATCATTGTATGTCAGCAAAAATTTTCCTTTTAAACTTACAAGAACCTCTTTTAGCCGCAAATGGTCTTTTTCACTGAAAGAATCCCTATAATACTTTTCTGCTTGAAAATATGGTGGATCAAGATAGAAAAAGGTATCTTTTTTGTCATAAAGGATAAGCAGTTTCTCAAAATCCATCTGCTCAATCACAGTATTTTTCAATCTTTCCTGAAACTGTTCTAAATTTCTGACCGTATTAACCAATGATACCCTTGCTCCGCTGAAATCCTGCAGCTTTGCCCCGAAACTACATTTAATTAGCACAAAAAACCGGGCTGCTCTCTGTATATCCGTCAAGTCTGGATTTTGATAATTGTGCAAGGCGTCCTCAAAAAATTCACGGGAAACAAGGCACCACTTTAGTTCCTCCTGCAGTGCCTCGCCATGATATTTTATGCACCGGAAAAGATTTACCAGGTTATGGTTCCTGTCGTTATATACTTCCACTCTGTTGTCTCTTTCTCTTGCAAACAGCAACCACGCAGCTCCTCCAAACACTTCCACATATCTTGTGTAGTCTTCCGGAAACTCTGCTAAAATCTGTTTTCTTAGAAGTCTCTTTCCGCCTACCCATTTAATACAACTGTTCATTCCGTCCGCTTCCTCCCTTCCTGTTGCTCCAGGTCAGATACTTTGGTTGTCATCAACGAATACAGACGCAGGGACTTATCGAACTTGTCCTTAAAGGGGATAATGGTGCTTCCATAAAAGATCAGCCCCTCTCCCTCCCCGCTGTTCGTCACATAAGATAGCTGATGAGGTGATATGTTGAGCTGCTTCGCTAAGATCTGCCGGTCTCCCGCTGCCTGGTTAAGCATATAAATAAAATCCGAGTTTTCAAAAATGTTCTCAATTTCCCGGCTGGCAAGCAGGTCTTTAATGTTCTGTGTGATGCCTGTGGGAATGCCGCCCCACTTACGGAAACGCTTCCAGATCTCCACGGAATAAGCTGCTGTCTGCTCCTCTTTTAAAAGAAGATGGAACTCGTCTATATAGTACCGGGTAGACTTATGCGCCGCCCGGTTGACTGTCACACGGTTCCACACCTGATCCTGAACAATCAGCATCCCCAGCTTTTTCAACTGTTTCCCCAGGTCTTTGATATCAAAGCAGACGATCCGGTTGTTCAGCTCCACGTTGGTACGGTGGTTAAATACTTTTAAGGAACCGTTGACGTAGATTTCCAGAGCTGTAGCGATCCGCTGTGCCTGCACTTCTTTCTGCTGACGCAGACAATCATAGAGATCCCCCAGAATGGGCATATTTTCCGGCACCGGCGCTTCAAAATATTTCTGATACACCAATGGTAAACAGCGGTCAATCACCGACTTTTCCTCCGCTTCAATCCCGTTGCGGCTCCCCATGATCAGCTCACACAGGGAAAGGATAAAATCACTCTTAAATCCCAGCGGGTTATCATCATCCGAGTAATCCAGGTTAATATCCATGGGATTGATATAGTCATGGCTTGTCGGGGATATATGGATCACTTGTCCGCCCAGGGCATTGACAAGAGGATAATATTCCCCTTCCGGATCTCCGATAATGATGTCGTCCTGAGTGACAAAAAAAGCATTCGTAATCTCCCGCTTTGCCGAGAAGGATTTTCCGGAGCCAGGTGTCCCAAGAATCAGTCCGTTTGGATTTTTTAATTTTTTGCGGTCTACCATGATCATATTGTTGGACAGTGCGTTCAGCCCATAGTAGAGAGATTCTCCCTCCATAAATAATTCCTGGGTAGTGAACGGCACAAAAATCGCCGTGGATGTAGTGGTCAGCGCCCGTTTGATAGGAATCAGGTTTAATCCCAGCGGCAGGCTGCTCATTAGCCCCGGTTCCTGCATATAATCCAGACGGCGCAGGGAACAGTTATATTTCTGCGCAATGCCCGCCGTCTGGAACACCGCATTGTCTAATTCCTGCTTCGTCTTTGCCGTATTCAGAAATACAATCGTCACAAGGAACATACGCTCATTCCTGCTCTGCAGATCTTCCAAGAGCCGCTTCGCCTCCCCGCCATAGGTATTCAGATCCGACGGGATTATATCCATATCATATCCGGAACGCACTGCCTTTTTCTGTTCCTCAATCTTCATCCGGTTAATATCCGTCACCTTGCTTTTTACCAGCTTAATCGCTTTCATCTGGTCTAAAGACTGGATATGCAGGTTGACGATCAGATTCCTGTCCATATCGAGAAATTCCGCCAGCATCCGGTCAGTAAGCTCCGGAGCCAGAATCTGCAGGTAGGACACTGCCCCGATGGTATTCCCCATCATAAAATCTTT
>DVGR01000165.1 GCA_018712605.1 Candidatus Choladousia intestinigallinarum | reverse complement strand
TGCCTGGCATATTTCTGGCCGCTGCTTACATTAATATAAGCGATGCGCACCAAAAGAATTACCAGAAATAATAAAATGAATGCAAATACAGCCAAAAGCTTTATTTGCATTTTTTTCGTAAACCGCCGTTCTTTTTTTATTCTTCCATTTCTTGCCAAATTATCACCTATTCCGCAGGAACATCCGTGTACTGACGAACATAATCGCTGTCATTTTCCTCATATGTGACGATCTGATCCTTGCTGGCGTAAACCATGCCAAGCTCGTTCATTGCCACATCCTTTACATGCTCCATATCTATACCGGTCATAATCCCATTGTAATCTGCGTTGTTTTCCAGGATCGCCGCATCAAGCTGTGCCTCCAGAGAAGTAACCTCTTCGCTCAGCAAGGTGGCGTTAGCCTGAAGCTGCAGATATGTCACACACATAAATACGGTAACTACGGCCGCTGCTGTCAAAAAAATCACATACCCCAGATTCATCTGAAGGGCACGCTCTCTATTCTTCTTTGTTGTCAGGCTGGTAGAAGGAGTTTTCCTTGTCTGTCTCTTCTCCGGAGCTGTCTGAATCTTCCGTACCGCAGTCCCTTCCACATACGAATACGTCCTCCGGTTTTCCGTCCTCCTGTAATCATTAGAGCGCCCTGCGCTTCTTTGTTCTACTCTAGCCATTTTAAATCCCCTTGTTCTTAATGTATTCTGCGTTCAAAGACTCTGAGCTTTGAACTTTTCGCTCTTGGATTTTCTTCCAGTTCATGCTGATCCGGCGTAATGGGCTTATGCGTAATGATCCTCCCCTTAGGTTTTCTTCCGCACACACATACTGGAAATTCTTTCGGGCAGATGCAGGGATTCTCCCACTCCCGAAATTTATTCTTCACAATTCTGTCTTCCAGAGAATGAAAGGTAATCACGCTGATTCTTCCTTCATCCCTTAACAAGTCCACGATCTCATCGAGGGCTTCCTGGAGTACGTCTAATTCTCTGTTTAGTTCAATCCGGATTGCCTGAAAGGTCCTTTTGGCCGGGTGTCCTCCGACTGCCCGTACTTTCATCGGTATGGCCGCTTTTATAACATGAATTAACTCCCCAGTCGTTTCCAATGCCTTTTCCCTACGTGCCGCCACAATATGTTTGGCAATGTTCTTTGCGAACTTTTCTTCCCCATAATCACGAATGATCCGGTAAAGCTCCATCTCATCGTATCCGTTCACAATATCCTTTGCCGTCTTCTCCTGGCGCTGATCCATCCGCATGTCAAGCGGTGCATCCTCCCTGTAAGTAAAGCCGCGGTCTGCCGTGTCAAGCTGGTAGGAGGAAACCCCCAGATCCAAAATGACTCCATCTACAGATGTAATACCAAGCTTCCCCAGCTCCCCTCTCATATCGCAGAAATTACTGCGTATGATTGTGACTCTGTCTTCAAAATCCTTTAAGCGCCCGGACGCTGCCCGGATGGCCGCCTCGTCCTGGTCTATGCCGATAAGCCTGCCTTTGTCTGACAGTCTTCTGCATATCTCCAGAGAATGCCCGCCGCCTCCTAAAGTCCCATCCACATAAATGCCGTCAGGTTTTATCTGCAAAGCATCAATGCTTTTTTCCAAAAGTACAGATTTGTGTCTGAATTCCATATAATCCTCCCCAGGTCATATGACTAAACCTAAATCCGTCATTTGTTCTGCGATATCATCCATATCATCATAAGCATTGTTTTCTGTCCAGTTTGCTTTGCTCCAGATCTCTATCCGATTCAGGTTTCCCGTCAGCACCACGTCTTTCTCCAGCTCGGCGAACTCACGAAGGGGCTGAGGCAATAAAATTCTCCCCTGCTTGTCCAGCTCGCATTCGATCGCTCCCGATACGAAGAACCGTGTGAATTTTCTGGCGCTCTTTTGAGTCATCGGCAGTGTGCGCAGCTTTTCTTCAAATGCCAGCCATTCATTTTTGGGGAACACAAACAGGCAACCGTCCAACCCCTTCGTCACAATAAATTCGTCTCCCAACTGGTCTCTGAATTTTGACGGGATGATCAGTCTGCCTTTTGTATCAATGGTATGATTGTATTCTCCCATGAACATCTGACGCACCTGCTTTCCGCCGCTATGGTGTCCCTTTCGCTGTATCGCCTGCAGGGAATAACCCTCCACTTTTCCTCCACTTGACTCCACAGCCCACCACTTTTCACCACCTGACAAATATAATAACGTAAATTTGCACAAAATACAACCCTAAAATCATTTTTTTCATTTGCATTTCTGTTAATTTCTCGTATTCTCTATATCTTGTAGAATCTAAAAAGAGCCGGCGCAAAATCTTGCGCCAGCTCTTTTTTTAAGCAACTACAAAGTCTGTCATATATTGTTCCAGCAGCCGATCCACCACCAGGCTCTGCTCATATACTTCCTCCACTTTGCCTCCACTTTCCAAAATGCTGTTCAGCCTTGTACGTTCCTTCTCAATCTGTTCTCTCAGTATTTCTCTCTGATTCATGCTCCTTTGTTCCTTTCCTTCTTATCGCCATATACAACAGTAACACTCCTGATACCAGCATAAGAATTCCGGATACCACCTGAGATACAGGAATCTGCGTCCCTGGAATAAGCAGCTGATCCGTGCGCAGCCCTTCAATCCAGAGCCGCCCGGCGCCATAGAGGAAAAAGTATGTCAGCAAAATCTGCCCATTATACTTCTTTCCCACTTTTAAGGCAAGCCACAAAAGCACCAGAAATACACCGAAATTCCACAAAGATTCATAAAGAAAGGTAGGATGCACCTGGATGTATTCTGTCCCGTCAATAACCTGAAGATGCTCCAGCATCTTTTCCGTCACTTCTGAAGAACGGACATCCCCCAGGGGAAGCTGCATGGCCAAGAGACCATCTGTATAGTCGCCAAAAGCTTCCCTGTTAAAAAAATTCCCCCACCTTCCCACCATCTGCCCCCACACAAGGCCTATAGCCGCTGTGTCCAGAGCCTGCAGGTATTTCATCTTTCGTACACGGCAGAAAACCAGCACTGTCACCACGCCTCCTGCCACTCCGCCGTAAATCGCCAGTCCGCCTTCCCGGATATTTATAATCTCAGAAATATGGCGGCTGTAATAATCCCAGGAGAACACTACATAATAAACTCGTGCGCATAAGACGGAAATCAGCACGGCTATTATGCCAAGATCAAAGTAATCGTCCCCCTTCTGTCCGGTCTTGTCGGCAATCTTCATCACCAGAAGAATCCCCGTTACCATAGCTGCTGCCAGAACGATTCCGTAGCAGGCAATGTCAAACCCAAACACAGAAATGGACTTAATTACATGTTCCAGTTCAATCCCCAAGTGAGGAAAGCGGATAGAACCTGTCATGATCTGCCTCCTTTGAACAATATAGAAGTCTTCCTGCCAGAGCGCCATGCCGCAGACCCGCTCCGCTCTCGCCCCTCCGGGGCTTCTGTCTGCGGCTTTGCGGGCGTCCCGCCCGCCCCGGCCTGTGAAACCCGGCCTTCCCCAGACTCCGTCTGCGTTCGGCCGCTTTCCCCCTGGCTTCATCTCTTCCTTCCAGAGCGCCACGCCGCAGACCCGCTCCGCTCTCGCCCCTTTGGGGCTTCTGTCTGCGGCTTTGCGGGCGTCCCGCCCGCCCCGGCCTGTGAAACCCGGCCTTCCCCAGACTCCGTCTGCGTTCGGCCGTTTTCCCAGCCCTAGCGCTCTGGACTGGTTTTAAACATTAAACCTAAAGAGGATGACGTCTCCGTCTTTTACTACGTAGTCTTTTCCTTCCAGGCCCACCAGGCCTTTTTCTTTGGCTGCCGCATAGGAGCCGCAGTCCAGTAGGTCTTTGTAGTTTACCACCTCGGCACGGATGAAGCCCCTCTCAAAGTCTGAGTGGATCTTTCCGGCTGCCTGGGGCGCCTTTGTGCCCTGACGGATTGTCCAGGCTCTTGTCTCTGTCTCACCTGCCGTCAGATAGCTGAGAAGGCCCAGAATACGGTAGCTCGCCTTTATCAGTTTTTCCAGACCGGATTCTTTCAATCCCAAATCTTCCAAAAACATCTGTTTTTCATCATCGTCTAGTTCCGCAATCTCCTGTTCGATCTGAGCGCAGATCACAAACACCTCACTGTGATTCTCTTTTGCGTATTCACGCACTTCCTGCACTTTGGAATTGGAGGCGCCATCGTCAGCCAGGTCCCCTTCCGCCACATTTGCCGCAAAAATCACCGGCTTCGCCGTCAGAAGGTTGTACTCTTTCATCCACTCCTGCTCATCCTCATCTTCCGTGCTGAAGGTGATGGCAAGTTTTCCATCCTCCAGATGCTTCTGGAGCCTCTTTAAAAGCTCCAGCTCCTTGGCCTGGGTTTTATCGTTTCTGGCTGCCCTGGAGGTCTTTGCGATCCTTCGTTCCAGTATTTCCAGATCTGAGAAAATCAATTCCAGATTTATGGTCTCTATATCCCGCAAAGGATCCACGGAGCCATCCACATGTATCACGTTTGTATCTTCAAAACACCGCACCACATGTACGATGGCATCCACCTCACGGATATTGGCCAGGAACTGATTGCCAAGTCCCTCTCCTTTAGAGGCTCCTTTTACCAGGCCTGCAATATCCACAAACTCGATGACCGCAGGGGTAATTTTTGCCGAATTGTAAAGATTGGCCAAAAGATCCAGGCGCTCATCCGGCACAGGAACCACCCCTACATTAGGATCTATTGTACAGAAGGGATAATTGGCTGATTCCGCCCCTGCTTTCGTCAGCGAATTAAATAGTGTACTCTTTCCCACATTGGGAAGACCTACGATTCCAAGTTTCATCTTCTTCTCTCCATTTCTATTTTTTAATAGCGGCAGGACTGCCTGGGCAAGTACAGCCCCCGGCAATTCTTCCGGCCTCTTTCAGCCCCAATTTTCATACAGTTACCAACAATTTTCTCTTTTTATTTCTTGGCAAGTCACAGTTTAGCACATAAAGCGACAAGAAACAATAGCTTCTCCCGAAAACCGCTCGACAGGATTCCCCATAGACATCTCTTTTTGTATAAAAAAAGCGCCTTATAAAAAGACACCTTTAAATTTTTTCGGGAAAACTCTGAGGTTTTCCCGAAAAATAAAATTCCGTTACTGCGAATCCTGTCGACAAAATCTTGCAGTCAAGCAATTTTTTCTGCCCTACGCTTCCTCCTGCATAATTTTCAGGAGAGTACGGACGCTTTCCCCCGTATCCTCGTTAAAAACAGCCGATCCAGCTACACAGACATTGGCCCCGGCCCGAAGCACCTGGCGGATAGTGGAGAGCTTGATCCCTCCATCCACTTCTATATCCAGATCCAGTCCCAGCCTGTCCGCTCTCTCCCTGAGGCTGCGGATCTTTTCCGTCATAGCGGGGATATAAGCCTGTCCGCCAAACCCAGGATTTACGGTCATGATCAGCACCATATCTATATCTTCCAGCACGTAATCCAGCGCACAGAGAGGTGTGGCCGGATTAAGCGCCACTCCGGCTTTCAGACCTCTGCTCTTAATGGACTGAATGGTTCTGTGAAGATGCTTCGCGGCCTCCGCATGAACCGTGATTCCGTCAGCACCGCAGGCCGCAAAATCCTCTATATACCGATCCGGATCCTCAATCATTAAATGTACGTCAAAAAAGCAATCCGTGGCATTGCGAATAGAAGAAATCACCGGCATCCCAAATGATATGCTGGGAACAAACATACCGTCCATTACGTCAATGTGAAGATATTCCGCCCCGGCAGACACCGCAGCCTGGATCTCATCCTCCAGATGCCTGAAATCCGCCGCTAAAATAGACGGAGCCAAAATATTTTTTCTGCTCATTTTCCCTCCATCGCTTAATATTTTTTCTGTTCCTTTAGTTCCTCTGCAATCATCACATAGCTTTCATAGCGTGAAGAATGTATTTTGCCTTCCTGCACCGCCTGCTTCACCATGCAGTCCGGCTCCTGCAGATGGAGACATCCCTGAAATCTGCAGGTCCCTTCGTAGGGTGAAAACTCATGGAAATATTCTTTTGCCTGCTGGTATTCGATCCCGCTAAGATAAAGAGAACTGAAGCCAGGGGTGTCCAAAAAGTAAGTGTTTTCCCCGATGGTGATCAGTTGGGTGTGGCGTGTGGTATGTCTGCCTCTGTCAATTTTCCGGCTTACCTCTCCCACTTCCATCTGAACCCCCGACTGAAGGAGATTCGTCAGAGAAGATTTCCCTACTCCTGACGGTCCTGCCACAATCGTAGTTTTCCCAGCCAGCAGCGGGCGTATCTGATCCATTCCCTGATTTTGAACTACACTGAGAAAAAGAACCCGGCTGCCGCAGTCTCTGTAAATATCTCCGATCCGTTCAAGCTCCCCGCCCTCCGCCAGATCCGCCTTATTGATACAGATAATCACCGGAATATCCTGCTGTTCCATGGCAACCAGGAAACGATCCAGCAGATTCAGATTCGGCTTAGGGCTGGCCGCGGCAAAAATCACCACAGCCTGATCCACATTGGCCGCTGCCGGGCGGTAGAGCTGGTTCTTCCTGGGAAGAATCTTCACCAGGCTTCCCTCCATATCCTGGGGATCCAGGATCTTAATCTCCACATTGTCCCCTACCAGAGGCTTTATTTTCTCCTTGCGGAAGATTCCCTTTGCCCTGCAGGCATAGACTTTCCCGTCTTCCCCATGGACATAGTAAAATCCTCCGATTCCTTTTAAAATTTTTCCCTCCATCAATTCACCTGACTAAAAATAATTCCTGGATACTCAATGGTACTGGTCACGTCTCCGCTGGAGGGATCCAGAAGATAGACATAGGCCGTGCCTGAAGCCACGCCTTCTGCCCCCCGCACCTTCAAAGTATAGGGAAATGTGGTCTGGCCCTCGAAAACCGTGGTGGCCTGACCTTCCTGGACCAAGGTAATGCGCACCGGCTGGCCCGTATATCCTGCCGGGGTATCCAGGGAGGCGTTGCATTCCCAGGAACTGCCCGAATTAATGGTGACATCCGGCTGGCTGCCGCTTTCCGCAGTATCGCCTGCCTGGGGGGCGCCTGTGCTTACCACCAGAGTTACGGTGCTTCCCACCGCCGCCTGGCTGTTGCCTGCCGGATCCTGCCGGATCACAAAATCTTCCAGGATCTCACTGCTGGCCTCGTATTTATATGCCGCATAGAGACCGATCATCTCCAGAGACTCCGTAGCCCGCTCGGCAGTCCACCACTCAAAATCCGGCACCGTCACATAGGTCACATCCTCCTGGGAACCCTGGCTTACATACAGAGTCACGGTATCCCCAGGCTTTAAAGAAGTGCCCGGCTCCGGATCGGTGGAAATCACATAGCCTGCCGCCACATTGTCATTGTACTGGGTATTATCCACTTTGCACTGCAGCCCCTGGGTCAAAAGAAATGCCTGGGCCTGGCTCTGTTCCTGATTGCTCAGATCCGTAAGCACGATCTCTCCTGAGCTTTCACTCTGCTCTGATTCTTCCTCTTTCTCCGTCTTATCCTCCGTCTCCTGAACTTTCTCAGTCTCAGACTCGGTCACGGCTTCGGTCTGCTTTTCGGTCTGTTTTTGTGTCTCTGGCTCCTGCTGCTTCTTTCCAAAGCTGAACACGCCCAAGGCCTGGGCCAGCAGCGCCAGGAAAACGCAGCCGATAATGACCGCCACAATGATCCCTCCCACTGTTACCGCTTTCTCAAGCCTGGGGTTAATTCCCATCTCATGGTCAGGATTCCTTCTGGGAATCTTTTTCTTCTTCTCTCTGGAAACCGTCTCATACGAATCCTCGGCAAACCCATAATCTCTTGGATCATCATAAGCATCATAATACGGGTCATACTCCTGCTTCCCGTCTGTGCCGTATCCGTTTTCCCAGCCCTCCTGCCGGTAGCCGTCCCTGCCTCCGGGAACCTCCTGGTAACCGGTCTTCTGATAATAGCTTCCCGGCTGGTAAGCCCGGTTGGGATCCTCCCTTCCTTCCGGTCCATGAAGATCCGCCGCCGCACCCACGTCCAGAGAATCGTCATAGGAGGGCATATTCCGCTCTGCACTGAGCTGTTCCAGTTCATCCTTGGGTATCACGATTGTCCTGGAGGTGTTATCCTCCTCCTGCTGCTGGACGAAATTCCCATCGGGATTCACCAGGGACTCCCTGAGATCCCGAATCAGCTCCGCCATGTTGGCGTAGCGCCGGTCCGGGCTTTTCTGGGTACATTTGAGGACAATCTGATTCGTACTGACAGGAATCTCCGGAACCTCTTCCCTGGGCCCTCTGAACTCATCCTGAAGATGCTGAATCGCCACAGAAACCGCCGTATCCCCGTCAAAAGGTACATGGCCCGTGAGCATCTCATACATGGTAATCCCCAGGGAATAGATATCGCTCTTCCCGTCGCTGTAGCCTCCCCGGCACTGTTCCGGGGAACTGTAATGGACAGAACCCATTACATTAGAATTAATCGTATCGGAGGTGGAAACTCTGGCAATGCCAAAATCTGTCACCTTCACCTTGCCATCCGTCGAAATAATTATATTCTGCGGTTTTACATCCCGGTGGATGATTCCGCTGTTGTGCGCCGCTTCCAGTCCCGCTGAAATCTGCAGCGCAATGCTGGTGGTCTCCCGCACAGAGAGCCGTCCCTTCTTGCGGATATAATCCTTTAAGGTAATTCCTTCCACCAGTTCCATGACAATATAGTAAATACCCGCTTCCTCGCCTACATCGTAGATATTCACAATATTGGCATGGGCCAATCCTGCCGCCGACTGGGCTTCCACACGAAATTTAGAAATAAATCCCTTATCTTCTCTGTATTCCTTTTTTAATACCTTTACTGCGACAAAGCGGTTCAGTTTATGATCCTTGGCCTTATACACATCCGCCATTCCGCCAGAACCGATACGCGAAATGATTTCATATCTGTTTTGTATAAACATCCCGTCTTTTAGCATATTCATTCCCCATTATTCAAAACCGACAGTATCGAACTATTTTGTTGCTCACCGCCTATAGTGGCGGGAATCATCCTCATCTGAGATCTAATACTCCGCAAGGACAACGGAAATGTTGTCCTTTCCTCCGTTCTTATTGGCTTCCGTCACAAGGCGG
Organism: Candidatus Choladousia intestinigallinarum; assembly: GCA_018712605.1. Lineage (GTDB taxonomy): Bacteria > Bacillota > Clostridia > Lachnospirales > Lachnospiraceae > Choladousia > Choladousia intestinigallinarum. The sequence continues at coordinate 16,491 of DVGR01000165.1, read as the reverse complement.
CCCGCCGCCTCTTTCAGGGAGCCGCTCTTCTTTACGATCTTAAGAATATCCCGGTCTTCCACCATATTCGTCAGTCCGTCTGAACAAAGTAAAATAATATCGCCTTTTTCCAGTTTCATATCAAAAAAGTCTATCCGCACAGGCTCCTTCACGCCGATTGCACGGGTGATCACATTCCGGTCGGGATGTGTTCTCGCCTCCTCCCGCTTCAGCTCCCCTACACGGATCATCTCTTCTACCAGAGAATGGTCCCGGGTAATCTGTGTGATATTTTTATCTATCAGATACAGCCTGCTGTCCCCTACGTTTGCCACGTACAGGTAGCTCCCCTGGATGGTGGCTGCCACCACAGTGGTTCCCATGCCTTCCAGGCTTTTATCTGTCTTTGCCTTCTCAATAACATTCTCATTTGCATGATGAATGGCATAGCTTAAAAGAGGAATCGGACGATCCTCCGCCGCTTTTCCAATATAATCCACAATCGACTCTACGGTAAAACGGGAAGCAAGCTCTCCTGCATTATGGCCGCCCATTCCATCTGCCACAATCAGCAGGTTTGGGAGATTTCCCACCGGCTGATCGGATGCGTACACACAATCTTCATTTATGGAGCGCCGCTTTCCGATATCTGTAATACAGTATGTATCCATATGTGTTTCCTTTCTCTTCCCAGCTCTTCTCATTTCCCTTTACTCTTTGCGGCAGAAGTAACTCCTGCCTGCTTTGTCTATACCGTGTCTCCCTTGGAGAGATAACTTCTGCGGAGCTGCCCGCAGGCTCCCTGGATATCACGGCCCATTTCTCTTCTAATAGTAACATTTATTCGATTTTTTTCAAGTTTATTTTTAAAAGCAGCAATCCTGCCCTCTTTGGAAGGTGTGTAATCCCGCTCCGCAATGGGGTTTACCGGGATCAGGTTTACATGGCAGTTCATATCCTTTATAAGCTTGCTCAGCCGCTCCGCCTCTTCCTCCGTGTCATTGACTCCGTTCACCAGACTGTATTCAAAGGTCACCCTGCGTCCAGTCTGCTGGAAATAATAGCGGCAGGCATCCAGCACCTCTCCCAGTTCATATTTATATGCCACCGGCATTAATTCTTTTCTCTTTTCCTGGGAGGAAGCATGAAGGGAAAGCGCCAGGGTAATCTGCAGTTTTTCATCGGCCAGGCTTCGTATCTTCTCAACCAGGCCGCAGGTAGAAACCGTCACATTTCTCTGGCTGATATTCAGGCCGTTCTCATCTGTGAGAAGATGCAGGAATCTAAGAAGGTTCTCATAATTATCAAGGGGTTCTCCCGTCCCCATCACCACCAGGTGGGAAACTCTCTCTCCTGTGACAGATTGTATTCTGTATACCTGCTCCAGCATCTCGGAGGGAAGAAGATTCCGCATCAGCCCGCCCAAGGTGGAAGCGCAGAACCGGCAGCCCATCCGGCAGCCTGCCTGAGAAGAAATACAGACAGAGTTTCCATGTCTGTATCGCATGAGAACGCTCTCGATTACATTGCCGTCCGAAAGAGAAAACAGATATTTTTCCGTTCCGTCCAGTTTGGAGACCAGCCGTTCTTCCAGAGTCAGAACCGTCAGGGGCTCCTGTTCCTTCAGCTTCTCTCTGAAGCCTTTGGGAAGATTCGTCATCTCATCGTAATCCGCCGCCAGCTTCTGGTGCATCCACTGATACAGTTGTCTGGCTCTGAACGGCTTTTCTCCCATCTCCCATACGGCCCGGGTAAGTTCCTCCAGGGTCATTGACTTAAGATCCATATTTCCTCCTGCTTCTATTCATCAAATAAGCGGCGCAGCCTGGCTATAAAAAAGCCGTCCGACTCATGTATTCCCGGCAGCAACTGGATATATCCCCCTTTGGTGGTCTTTCCGTGGAGTTCCGGGCACAGATAGGGATCCAGATTCTCCAGCTTAAAAGGATAATTTTCCAGAAACCATTTAATATTGTACTGGTTTTCATCGGCCCCGATGGTACAGGTGCTGTAAATCAGCACTCCCCCCGGCCGCACATAATTCTGTACTGTATCGAGAATCTTTCTCTGGAGGGCAATAATATCCTGCTGCCTCTTTTCAGACATTTTATATTTTATGTCCTGCTTTTTCCCAATCACCCCAAGGCCGGAGCAAGGCACATCCGCCAACACAATATCCGCCCGCTGATAGGACTCCGGATCGTACACCGTGGCGTCTTTTACCATAGCCCGGATATTGATGGCGCTGGTTCTCTCGATGCTTTCCTGCATCCTCTTTACCTTTCTCTCCGAAATGTCCCTTGCCTCCACGTATCCGCTGCCCATAAGCTTGTCTGAAATATGAAGGCTCTTGCCTCCCGGCGCCGCGCACACGTCTATGCAGTAATCGCCCCAGTTGGGAGCTGCCGCCTCCGCCACCAGCATAGAGCTGATGTCCTGCACCTGAATCCAGCCTTTTTTGAATGCGGACACTGCGTCAATATAATTATAATGAGAAATAATCAGGGCATAGTCAAGATAGGGATGCTGCCTGACCTGAATATCCTGCTTCTCCAGTTCCAGTATAATTTCTTCTACGGAGGCCTTTTCAAGATTGCAGCGCACAGTGGTCCCCTTTTCCATATGGGAATCACGGCAGATGCGCTCCGTCACCTCATATCCGAACTGGGTCACCCATTTATTCAGCATCCAGATGGGAAAAGAATATTTTACAGAAAGATAATGAAGAGGCTCTCTGGCCGGGTCGGGGTAGCGCACCTGGCTCAGCCTCCTGGCCGTATTCCGCAGAACACCGTTTACAAATCCCTTCAGGTTGTAAAATCCCTTTTTCTGTGCCAGTCTCACTGCCTCGTTGACGGCGGCGCTGTCAGGCACACTGTCCATATACTTAAGCTGGTACACGGACATCCGAAGAAGGTTGCGGATCAACGGCTTCATATTATAGACCGGTACATTGGAAAACTGCTCGATAATATAATCCAACTGGATCATGTGCTCCAGCGTCCCTTCCGCAGTGCGTGAAATAAAGGCCCGGTCCCTTTTGTCCAGGTACTGGTATTTTTCCAGTACGTTTCGTATCACAATATGGCTGTAGGCCTCCTCCTCGGTTATCTCAAGGAGGATGCCCAGCACAATCTCTCGTAAATTCACAGGCTTAGTCACGTCTTCTTCCTCCTGCCAGTATAATCAGACGGAGAAGCTGAAGGACGGAGGCTACCAGCCCTGCCACATACGTTAGAGCCGCAGCCCTCAAAACCTTTTTCCCTGCCGTCAGCTCCGAATCCCCAAGCATATGGCTGCTCTCCAGAATATTAAGGGCTCTGGATGAGGCGTTAAACTCCACCGGCAGAGTCACAAGCTGAAAAATCACTGCCAGGGAAAACAGCACAATCCCGATGGTCAAAAGGGGCTGCATAGAAAAAATCAGTCCCAGCAAAAACACCGGCCATGCCAGAGTGGAACCAAAATTCGCAGCCGGCACCAGCGTACTCCTCAATACCAGCGGGCCATAATGCTTCTGATGCTGCACCGCATGGCCGCATTCATGGGCCGCCACGCAGACAGCCGCCACAGAAGCCGAACCATACGTGCTGTCCGAAAGCCTTAGGGTCCTGGTTCTGGGATCATAGTGATCCGTGAGGCTCCCCGATACTCTCTCTATGGTTACGTCATAAATCCCCGCAGCGTGAAGAACTCTGGCTGCCGCCTGGGCTCCGGTCATCCCTGAAGCGCTGCGGACTCCTGAATACTTTGAAAAGGTGCTCTTTACGTTGGCGGATGCCGCCAGGGACAGAACCAGCCCGATAATCACCAGCAGATACGTCCAGTCAAACATATAAGGGTAACCGCCGTATCCGTATCCGTAAAAAGCATTCACACTTGATGTCAGCAGAAACATACTCTCACTCCTTTACTCTTCCAAACCGCTCCCCTGTTTCTACAGGATAGCCCCGAAGGAATTCATCGACTCCCATCCTCTTTTTCCCTTCCGGCTGAAGCTCCTTTACCGAGAGAATACCGTCCCCGGTCTGAATCTCAAGAGAATGCTTAGTCACCTGGACTGCCTGTCCTGGCTCTGCCTTCTGATCAGGCTGCCCCTGAAGGGTATTCGCTCTCCAGATCTTCAGCATTTTCCCCCGGTAATGCGTGTAAGCGCTGGGCCAGGGATTCAATCCCCGAATCAGACATTCAATTTTCTTTGCCGGCTGCTCCCAGGAAATCTCTCCCTGCTTTTTCGTCAGCATGGCCGCATAGGCAGTGGGACTCTCCTTAGGCTGAGGATGGTATACGGCCTTTCCGGCGGATATCTCATCCAGGGTGCGGATCAGAAGCTTAGCTCCCACCCCAGAAAGTTTGTCAAAAAGGCTTCCCCCTGTCTCTTCCTCTTCCAGGGGCACTTCCTCCCACAGAATCATATCCCCGGTATCCAGCCCGGCATCCATCCGCATGGTGGTAACGCCTGAAACCTTTTCCCCGTTGATCACCGCCCACTGGATGGGAGCAGCTCCTCTGTACTTAGGCAGGAGGGAGGCATGTACGTTGATGCAGCCGTATTTGGCCGCTTTCAGGACTCTCTCTGGAAGAATCTGGCCGAAAGCCACCACCACGATTGCATCCGGCTTCATTTCCTCTATCTTCAAAAGCCATTCTTCCTCCCGGATCTTCCCAGGCTGATATACGGGGATCCCGGCTCTCAGCGCTTCCTCCTTCACAGGAGGCATGGCAAGAGACTTTCCCCTTCCCTTAGGCTTGTCTGGCTGGCAGAATACTGCTTTTACCTGATAGTCGGACTGGATCAGCGCTCTGAGGGTTCCCACCGCAAAGTCCGGCGTGCCCATAAACACAACATTCTGAATCATTTCAGGCTTCATTCCCTTCCTTTTCATCTATCTCTTCTTCCTCATCCTCTTCTTCGCCGGACACGTCGAAAAGTTCTCCTTCCACGAACCGCACATACATAATTCCATTCAGATGATCCAGCTCATGGCAGATGGCCCTGGCCAAAAGTCCCTCGCCTTCCACCTCAAAGGGCTGCATCTGAAGATCAAAGGCCCTGGCCTTTACGTAATTAGGCCTGGTCACAACTCCGGCCTGTCCCGGAAGGCTTAAGCATCCTTCCTGTCCGGTCTGCTCCCCTTCTCTTTCAATAATCTCGGGATTTACCATCACAAGGGGACCTTCACCTATATCAATTACCACAATTCTCTTTAATATACCTACCTGTGGAGCTGCCAGTCCCACGCCGTTTGCGTCATACATGGTATCCAGCATGTCCTCGATCAGCGTCTGTGTCCTGGGTGTCATCCGATCCACCGGCCTGCACACCTTTGTAAGTATCTCATCACCCATAATCCGAATTTTTCTCAATGCCATTGGTCTTTCCCTCCATCTTATTTTTTATCTGTGTTCAAAATGTATCTGAATCCCCTTGAAGCCATCATTTATAGAAATATACTGCTCCATGAGGTTTTTAATGCGTATCAAAACTCCTGCCTCGCTGTGCTTAACATACAGGACCTTCCGGTAGACGTCGTTTATTTTTGAGAGAATCTCATCCGCAGGGCCCATGACCGCCGCCTGAGCCGTCCCGGCTGCCTGTCTGGCGAATCTGCCCAGGTAGGAGACTGCCAGCTCCAGACGCTCCTGATCCTGGCACATACAGTGTACTGCCAGAAGCCCTCCCGCCGGAGGATAACCAGCCAACTGGCGGTAGATAATCTCCTGTCTGTAGAAGGATTCATAATCCTGGGCTGCGCCGCATACTACCGCGTAGTGCTCCGGGTCATACGTCTGAATCACCACTTCTCCCGGATCTGCGCCTCTCCCTGCCCGGCCGGCCGCCTGGGTCAGAAGCTGAAACGTCCGTTCCGCCGCCCGGTAATCGCTGATATGCAAAGACAGATCCGCCGCCAGCACCCCCATTAAAGTCACTTGGGGAAAATCATGCCCTTTGACAATCATCTGGGTTCCAATCAGAATATCCGCCTGATGTTCTCCGAAAGCCTTAAGAATCTCCTGATGTCCTTCTTTGCCCTTTGTGGTGTCCGCATCCATGCGGAGAATCCTGGCCCCGGGAAAAGCTTCTGACACCAGCTTCTCGATCTGCTGGGTTCCGGCCCGGAAGCTTCCTATGAAAGGCGATCCGCACTTAGGACATTTAGACGGGGCCGGCTCACTGTACCCGCAGTAATGGCAGAAAAGCCTCCCGCCCCGGTGCAGGGAAAGGGAAACGTCGCAGTGAGGGCATTTTATCACATGGCCGCAGGAGCGGCAGGAAACGAATCCCGCATACCCTCTCCGGTTTAAAAACAGCATGGCCTGCTTTCCCTGATCCAGGCACTGTTCCAATTTGTCATGAAGGAGCCTGCTTAATACAGATTTGTTTCCCTGACGCAGTTCCTTCTTCAGATCCACGATCTCCACCCGTGGAAGCTGTCCTCCTCCCGGACGGTTCTGCAGGCAGAGCAGCCGGTATTTTCCCTGCTTGGCCCCATAATAGGCCTCCATAGAGGGGGTAGCGGAACCAAGAACCACCTTCGCTCCCTCCAGTTCTCCCCTCTTTACCGCCGTTTCCCTGGCGTGATAACGGGGAGAGGTCTCGCTCTGATAGGAAGGCTCATGTTCCTCATCTATAATAATCATCCCCAGATTTGGAAAAGGGGTGAAGAGAGCCGACCTTGGGCCGATCATTACGTCAATGCCGCCGGATCTGGCCCTTTCAAACTGATCGTACCGCTCTCCCTGGGACAGCCTCGAATGAAGCACGGATACCCTCTCCCCAAAGCGGCTGTAAAATCTCATCACATTCTGATATGTTAGAGAAATCTCCGGGATCAGTAAAATGGCCTGCTTTCCTGCCGATACGGTCCGGGCAATCAGCTCCATGTAAACCTCTGTCTTGCCGCTGCCTGTCACACCGTGAATCAGGTAATTCCCGCATTCCTTCGTATCTTCCGCAATCTCTTCTATAACGGCTTCCTGCTCTTTGGTCAGGCAGACTTTCTTCCCCGGAAATTCCCCTGAGACCTGAAAAGGCCTGCGGTAAACCGTATCAGACTCGCAGGCCAAAAGCTTCCGCTCCTCCAGGGCTTTGATTACGGAGGGGGTAATCCCAAGCCCTCCGATGGCTGCCTCATAAGGCAGCCTTGGCTGTGCAAGGAGTGCCTCCCAGAGCCTTACCCTGGCCTTTTGGTTCTTTTTCTTAAAAACAGCCAGAACCACCTCCGCCTCATCCCCGGAAACCAGCCGTACCAGCGTCTTTTTCTGCTTAGGGGCCGTCTTTTTCCTCATAGGCAGAACGGTGCGCAGAGCCTGGGCCGTGGTAGACCCGTAGTAGTCTCTCATCCAAAGAGCCAAAGCCGTAAGCTTTGAATCTGTCCCCGCAAAATCCGTGACAATCCTCTGAATCTCCTTCATCTTCTCAAGGGGAATCTTAGGGTGCTCGGACAGGCCCATCACGTAACCTATCCTCAGACGGTCACCGGCCCCAAAGGGAATTTCCACCACATTTCCCGGCTCCAGAACCTGGACAAGCCGCTCTGGAACTCTGTATTGAAACGTCTTGTCAAGACTGCTGTGTGAGATATCAAGAATGATATCCGCAAATAACTCCATAAATGTCTTTTATCTTCCTTCCAGTATCTCCTGAATCAGCACACGGTCATCCATCGGATATTTTTTCCCCTGGATCTCCTGATAATCTTCATGGCCTTTTCCGGCAATGACAATCAAATCCCCCGGTTCCCCATGGTGAATGGCGTACGCAATGGCTTCCTTGCGGTCCGTGATCTTTACGTACTCTCCGTCTGTCTTTTTGATTCCTGTCACAATATCTTCAATAATATCCTCCGGCTTCTCATAGCGTGGATTGTCAGAGGTGATCACGGTCAGATCCGCCAGGCGGCCTGACACCTCTCCCATCTCATAGCGCCGCAGCTTTGAGCGGTTCCCGCCGCAGCCGAAAACGCAGACCAGGCGATGGGGATGATACTCAGCCAAAGTGGTCAGGAGGCTTTCCAAAGCCATGGCATTGTGTGCATAGTCAATCATCAGAGTAAAGTCCTCCGATACCTTCACCATCTCCACTCTTCCTTTTACCTTAGCCTCCTTGAGAGCCTTGAGGATATTTTCCCTGGACACATTAAAATGCCGGCATACCGCAATGGCCGCCAGAGAATTATATACGCTGAATTTTCCTGGGATATCAATCTCCACATCCAACTCCATCCGCCCTGCGGCTCTGTAGGCGATCCCCAGATATCCCGGCCTGCTCACCAGCCGAAGGTCCTCCGCCCGAAGCCCCGCTTCAGGAGAGAGTCCAAAGCTTTCCACCTGGCAGGTATGGTCCTTGAGAATCTGCTTAACATGCTGGTCGTCCCAGTTTACGATCCCCACCCGGCACTGCCTGAACAGCCTGCTCTTGCAGGAAAGGTAATCCTCGAAACTGCTGTGCTCCGCCGGTCCGATATGGTCCGGCTCAATATTGGTGAAAATCCCCAGTTCAAAGGGAATCCCGGCGGTGCGGTGAAGCATGAGGCCCTGAGAAGACACCTCCATCACCACGATCTGGCAGCCTGCATCCGCCATCTCCCTGAGATATTTCTGAATCGTACAGGATTCAGGGGTGGTATTGTCCGCTGGAATCACCTTGTCTCCGATAATCACCTCAATGGTGCCCATAAGCCCCACTTTATAACCGGCTCCCTCCAGAATAGACTTGATCATATAGGTGGTAGTGGTCTTTCCTTTCGTCCCTGTCACCCCAATGATCTTCATCTCATCTGCGGGATGTCCGTAATAGGCCGCTGAAATCAGGGCCATAGCATACCGTGTATCCGGAACCCGAATCACCGTCACCTCCGGTGGAGCTTCCACGTGATCCTGCACTACCACCGCTTTTACACCTGCCTGAATCACCTGAGGCACGTACTGGTGCCCGTCTGTCACTGCACCTTTAATACAGATGAACAGGGAGCCCGCCCCTGCTTTTCTGGAATCATTGGCAACCTCGCTGATCTCTATATCCGCCGAACCCTGAAGGCACTGGTATTCCAGACCTTCCAACAGCTTTTCTAATCTCATTCCGGGTATCCTCCACTTATTTTTAGACAGATCAATCCTTTGATCTGATCGCTTTATTATATCACCAGCCCAAATACACCACAAGGAAAAAAACACGAAAAAATATTAAAGGAATAAAAAGATCGTTGCCCTCTCTCTTGTTTTCTGTTATTCTTTATGACAGAGGCCTAAACCAAAAGTCTGGATTCACAGACTTTGATCCATGTTTATCAGAAGGGAGGGATTCTATGAAAGCTGAAGACCGAAGGGACGCCCTGATTGCGCCCCACTGTGAATTTATGCATGCACATCCCGACCTGATCGAGTACGCCAAGGAAAGGATCCCTTCAGAACAATCCATCTATGCTCTGGCGGAGCTCTTTAAGATTTTTGGCGACGCCACCCGGGTTAAAATTCTGTATGCCCTTATGGATCAGGAGCTGTGCGTCTGCGACATCGCGCTTCTTCTGGGAATGAGCCAGAGCGCCATCTCTCACCAGCTTCGGGTGCTGAAGCAGGCCAGCCTGGTAAAATTCCGCCGTGAAGGGAAGTCTGTATTCTACTCTCTGGCCGATGACCATGTAAGCACGATTCTGTGCCAGGGGTTAAATCATGTAAACGAATAGGCCTATAGTTTTATGACAAAGGCCGGGATAGGGGGATGATTGGGACGGTTGCGGTATTCTGTGACCAGTACAAGATACTGTCCAGGATTCAGGTTTCCAAGCCAGGTGAGAACCGCCTCCTTTTCCTCAAAGCCCGTGTCGCCGCCGCTGTAAATGCAGATGCTGAGGATTCCGTTTTTCTTCAGCAGGCGCAGCGACTGGTCCAGGGCTACCAGGGTGGTTTCCGTGCCGGTAGCAATGCTGTGGTCGCCTCCCGGCAGATACCCCAGATTAAACATAATGCAGTCTGCCGTTTCCTCTTGAACATACTCTTTCATTTTGTCATGGGAAGCTTGGATCAGTTCGTAATTTTTCCATGCAAGCCTTTCTTCAAGCCGCTTTTTCGTAATCTCTACCGCTGCCCTCTGTATGTCAAATCCCAGTACTTTTCCTGATTTTCCTGCCTGCCGGCAGAGGAATTCCGTATCTCCTCCTTTTCCCACAGTGGCATCAATACAGAAAGATCCCTCTTTAATATGAAAGCTCACCATTTTCTGGCACCATGCGGTGATCTGATAGTCTGATTTTTGCATAGCTTTTCCTTTCTGAATCGTCTCTCTTTGTTTCATTTGGATTGTATCACAAAAAAGACTCTCTGACATCCAGAACAAAAGTGTGCTTCGCACATCCATGACATAAAAAACCGGCGGCACAGGTTTCCCTGGCCGCCGGTCTATAAATTTTATTAACTCTGTGCCTTGCAGCTGTCTTCTTACAGATTTGTATATCCCATAAGATACTCGTCTACCTCTTTGGCTGCCTCCCGGCCTTCCCGGATGGCCCACACCACCAGGGACTGTCCCCGGTGCATATCGCCTGCTGTAAATACTTTAGGAACACTGGTGGCATATTTTCCCGGTTTAGTAGCCACATTGGTTCTGGGACTCAGCTCAACTTTGAAAGCATCCGTTACGTATTTCTGAGCTCCCAGGAATCCTGCGGCGATCAGCACCAGATCTGCCCTGACAGTTTCTTCGCTTCCTTCCACCGGGGCCATGATCATCCTGCCGCTCTTCTCGTCCCGCTTACTCTCCAGCTTGACAAGTTTTACCTTCGTCAGCTCTCCCTTTTTATTCTTAATAAACTCCGAAACCGTGGTAGTATAAATTCTGGGGTCCGCCCCGAATACCGCAATGGCCTCCTGCTGGCCGTAATCAGTCTTGCAGACTCTCGGCCACTGGGGCCAGGGGTTATTCTCTGCCCTGGAATCCGGCAGCTTCGGCATCATCTCAAGCTGCGTCACGGAGGCCGCTCCCAGACGTATGGAGGTTCCCACGCAGTCATTTCCGGTGTCTCCTCCGCCGATGACAATTACATGCTTTCCTTTGGCAGAAATGAATTTTTTATCTTCAAAGCCGGAATCCAGAAGGCTCTTGGTGGTGGCTTTGAGGAAATCCACCGCAAAGTAGATCCCCTTTGCGTCCCGTCCCGGCGCCTGGATATCCCTGGGATTTGAAGCTCCGCAGGCCAGGACTACCGCATCATACTCCTTCATAAGCTGATCTGCCTTAACGTTCTCCCCGATGTTGGCATTGGTTACGAACGTGATCCCTTCAGCCTCCATCAGGGCGATTCTCCGGTCGATCACCTTTTTATCCAGCTTCATATTGGGAATTCCATACCGGAGAAGGCCACCGATTCTGTCATTCCTCTCATAAACCGTTACAAGATGCCCTCTCTTATTAAGCTGCATGGCAGCCGCCAGCCCGGAAGGGCCGCTTCCCACCACAGCCACCTTTTTCCCAGTTCTCACCTGGGGCGGGCAGGGTTTTACAAATCCCTGCTCAAAAGCATTTTCAATAATAGCCCGTTCATTGGCCTTAGTGGCCACCGGCTCTGAATCCAGGTTGCAGGTGCAGGCTGCCTCGCACAGCGCCGGGCACACCCGGGAGGTGAATTCCGGGAAGCAGTTGGTTTTCGTCAGACGCTTATACGCTTCCTCCCAGCTTCCCCTGTACACCAGGTCATTCCACTCGGGAACCAGGTTGTTCAGGGGGCAGCCGGAAGCCATTCCCCCTATCATCATCCCCGCCTGGCAGAAAGGAACGCCGCAGGCCATGCATCTGGCCCCCTGAATTCTCTGCTTCTCCAGTGAAAGAGGGATATGAAACTCATTAAAATTCTGAATTCTCTCCCTGGGCGGGATCTCATGGCTGTTTTCTCTTTTATAGTCTAAAAATCCTGTTGGTTTACCCATCTTTCCCACCTCCTATTCATCCTGGGCCGCCGCATTGGCATAGAAAGCTTCGATCTGCGCCTGTTCGCTGCTCAAGCCCTTTTCTTCCATCTGTACAATCAGCATCTGCATTCTCTCATACTCATGAGGAATGATCTTTTTAAATTTAGGAAGGTAGTCTCCGAAGTTTTCAAGAACTGCCTTGCCTTTTTGGGAATTGGTGTACTGTACATGCTGGGAGATCAGCTCCTTCAGCTCCAGCACATCGTACTTGGAAGTAATTTTCTCTATGGAAACCATATTTTTATTTACTTTTGTGTAAAGATCACTTTTCTCATCCAGGACATAAGCGATTCCTCCGCTCATGCCGGCGGCAAAGTTTTTGCCTACATTGCCAAGGATTACCGCCCGTCCTCCGGTCATGTACTCACAGCCGTGATCTCCCACGCCCTCTACTACCGTGATGGCTCCTGAATTTCTTACGCAGAACCGCTCCCCTGCTACGCCGTTAATGTAGGCGCTTCCGCTGGTCGCTCCGTAAAGAGCCACGTTTCCTACGATAATATTCTGATCCTGGGCGAACTTTGCTCCCTTAGGCGGGTATACGATCAGCTTTCCTCCTGAAAGCCCCTTTCCAAAGTAATCGTTGCTGTCCCCCACCAGCTCCAGCGTCAGTCCTTTGGGGATGAAGGCTCCGAAGCTCTGTCCTCCGGCCCCATGGCATTTTACGGTATACGTGTCTTCCTCCAGGCCCTCAGGATATTTCCTTGTAATCTCAGACCCGAAAATGGTTCCCAGGGCTCTGTCCGTATTGGACACGTCCACCTCAATGCTGCGTTTCTGCCTGCTTTCCAGAGCCGGTCCCAGCTTTTGAAGAAGAAGTCTTTCATCCACGGTCTTTTCCAGATGGAAGTCATACACCTGAGCCGGGTCAAAGGTTACCTTAGCCCCTTTCGCCGCATAGGGGTTATTGAGGATATTGGAGAGGTCGATCTCCTTTCCTCTCTCGTTTTCGCAGAGTTCTTTTTTCTTCAGGCAGTCTGATCTTCCCACCATCTCATCCAGCGTGCGGAAACCAAGCTTTGCCATGTACTCCCGAAGCTCCTGGGCGATAAATCTCATAAAATTCACCACGTACTCCGGCTTGCCCCGGAACCTTTTGCGAAGCTCTGGATTCTGAGTGGCCACGCCCACAGGACAGGTATCCAGGTTGCAGACCCGCATCATCACGCAGCCCATAGTCACCAGAGGCCCTGTGGCAAACCCGAACTCTTCCGCTCCCAGCAGAGCCGCTATGGCCACGTCGCGGCCGCTCATCAGCTTTCCGTCCGTCTCAATGCGTACTTTGCTGCGCAGTCCGTTGAGAAGCAAGGTCTGATGAGTCTCCGCCAGCCCCAGCTCCCAGGGAAGACCCGCATTGTGGATGGAGCTTCTGGGCGCCGCGCCTGTGCCCCCGTCGTACCCCGAAATCAGGATTACCTGGGCGCCTGCCTTGGCTACGCCTGCCGCCACGGTTCCCACGCCTGCTTCTGACACCAGCTTAACGGAAATATCCGCCCGGCGGTTGGCATTTTTCAGATCATAGATAAGCTGCGCAAGGTCCTCAATGGAATATATATCATGGTGAGGCGGCGGAGAGATCAGGCTCACTCCAGGCGTGGAATGCCTGGTCTTTGCGATCCAGGGATAAACCTTTTTCCCCGGAAGATGGCCGCCCTCTCCGGGCTTTGCTCCCTGAGCCATTTTAATCTGAATCTCTCTTGCGTTTACCAGATATCTGGAAGTTACTCCGAACCGCCCTGATGCCACCTGCTTAATGGCGGAGCAGCGGACATTGCCCTCCGGCCCTCCTTCCAGACGTTCCAGGCTCTCCCCTCCTTCACCTGTATTGGACTTTCCATGAAGCATGTTCATGGCGATAGCCAAGGTCTCATGGGCTTCCTGGGAAATAGAACCGTAAGACATGGCTCCTGTCTTAAACCTGCGGACGATGCTGTCCACACTCTCCACTTCCTCCAGGGGCACGCCTTTTTCCGGAAAGTTAAAATCCATGATGCTGCGGATATAGCCGGAGCTTTCCTGGTTTACCAGCTCTGTATATTCCTTAAAGAGCTGGTAATTTCCTGTCCTGGTGGATTCCTGCAGCAGATGAATGGTCTGGGGGTTATACCGGTGCTTCTCCCCTGCGCTTCTCTCTTTATGCCATCCCATACTGTCCAGAGTCAGGTCTTCTGTCAGCCCCAGAGGATCGAAGGCCTTCGTGTGGCGAATCTCTACGTCCTCTTCTATATCTTTCATGGTAATTCCGCCGATGCGGCTGACCGTATTTGTAAAATACTTTTCAATTACTTCGCCGCTGATTCCAATGGCCTCAAAGATCTGAGAGCCCTGGTAGGACTGGATGGTGGAAATTCCCATCTTGGAGGCAATCTTGACGATACCGCCGATCACCGCCTGATTATAGTCGCTGACCGCCGCATAGTAATCTTTGTCCAGCATATGTGTATCTATAAGCTGATGGATTGTGTCCAGAGCCAGGTATGGATTAATGGCGCTGGCGCCGTAGCCCAGCAGAGTCGCAAAATGATGTACCTCTCTTGGCTCCCCGGTCTCCATAATAATGGCCAGGGATGTTCTCCTTTTCGTCTTTACCAGATGCTGATTCACTGCGGAAATAGCCAGCAGCGAGGGAATCGGCATACGGAACTCATCCACTCCCCTATCCGTAAGCACCAGAATATTTGCCCCGTCCCGGTAAGCTCTCTCCACTTCCAGATACAGATGGTCAATGGCTTTCTCCAGGCTGGTGTTTTTATAGTAAGTGATGGGGATCTCTGCTACCTTGAAGCCCTTCACTTTCATATTTTTGATTTTCAGCATATCCGTGTTGGTCAGAATGGGATTCTCTATCTTCAGAACCTGGCAGTTTTCCGGTTCCTCCTGAAGGAGATTTCCATCATCCCCCACATATACGGTGGTTGAAGTAACGATTTTCTCCCGGATCGCGTCAATGGGGGGATTCGTCACCTGGGCAAATAACTGCTTAAAATAATTAAACAGGGGCTGGTGGCGCTTGGAGAGAACCGCCAGGGGCGTATCTACACCCATTGCGCTGATTCCCTCGCTTCCGTTCATGGCCATAGAGAGGATTGATGTCCGATAATCCTCATAGCTGTAGCCGAAAGCTTTCATCAGGCGCATTCTCTGTTCATTGCTGTAGGTCTCCACTCTCTTATTGGGAATCTTTAAATCCGCCAGCTTCACAAGATACTGATCCAGCCACTCTCCGTAGGGCTGTCTGGAGGCGTAGGAGGATTTCAGTTCCTCATCGTCCATAATTCGTCCCTTTACAGTATCTACCAGAAGCATTTTTCCCGGATGAAGCCTTTCCTTCAGCACGATCCTGGCCGGATCGATGTTCAGCACACCCACCTCCGAAGAGAGGATTACATATCCATCCTCCGTCACATAATATCTGGAGGGCCTGAGGCCATTTCTGTCAAGAACGGCGCCCATAACATCCCCATCTGAGAAAAGTATGGAAGCCGGGCCGTCCCAGGGCTCCATCATGGTGGCGTAATACTGGTAAAAGTCCTTCTTCTGCTGGGTCATCACATGGTTGTTGGCCCAGGGCTCCGGAATCGTAATCATCACCGCCAGGGGCAGCTCCATACCGTTCATCACAAGGAACTCCAGCGCATTGTCCAGCATGGCTGAGTCAGAGCCAGACTCGTTGATCACCGGAAGTACCTTATGCATGTCCCCCTCCAGCACAGTTGAGAACATAGTCTCTTCCCTGGCCAGCATCTTATCAGCGTTGCCCCGGATGGTATTGATCTCGCCATTATGCACAATAAACCGGTAGGGATGTGCCCTCTCCCAGCTTGGATTTGTGTTGGTGCTGAACCTGGAATGCACGATGGCGATGGCAGATTCATAATCTGCGCTCTGCAGATCCGTAAAGAAGGTTCTAAGCTGTCCCACCAGGAACATTCCTTTGTAAATAATCGTTCTGCTGGAGAGAGAAACCACATATGAGGTATCGTTGGACTGTTCAAAGCTTCTGCGGACCACATAGAGCCGCCGGTCAAACTCAAGTCCTTTTTTTACCTCCCTGGGTTTCTGGACAAAGGCCTGTTCAATGCAGGGCATTTTTTCAAGAGCCTTATGGCCCAGAACCTGAGGCGCCGTAGGCACCTGCCTCCATCCAAGGAAAGTAAGCCCCTCCCGCTTCACGATGTTTTCAAACATTTTTTTTGCCTGATTTCTTTTCAGCACATCCTGCGGGAAGAAAAACATACCGACTCCGTAATCTCTCTCTTCACGTAAAAAGATGCCAAGGTCTCGACAGATCTTTGAGAAGAAGTTATGTGAAATCTGAAGCATGATTCCAACTCCGTCTCCTGTCTTTCCCTCGGCATCTTTGCCTGCTCTGTGTTCTAAATTTTCTACTATGCTAAGTGCGTCTTCTACTGTCTGGTGTGTCTTGATCCCTTTTATATTCACTACCGCACCGATTCCGCAGTTGTCATGTTCAAACTGTGGCCGGTACAGCCCGGATTCCTTACAGACAGACACTGAACTTTTTCTTGCATCCATTCAGCATTCCTC
>DVGR01000164.1 GCA_018712605.1 Candidatus Choladousia intestinigallinarum | reverse complement strand
AGTTAATAAAGGTTTTCTTCCTGAAGATGTATTCCAGGAACTGGAAAATATCCAGAACTTAGGGGAATGCCCTGCTATTTGGGATTTGAGGGACCTCTCCAGGGAGGCGATGAAAGAAATGAAATTTTTAAGGGAGGGATGAAAGCATGATTTTTTACGCTGACAGCGCAGATACAGGACAGATCAGAAAGATGGAAGAGCTTGGGATTTTAAAAGGCATTACCACCAATCCGGCTATTCTTGCGAAAGAATCGGAAGCTCCGTTGGACGTAATCCGAAGACTTTGCCGGGAATTTCCTCAATATCCTGTTTTTGCGCAGATCCATGTGGGAGAATTGGAGGAAATGCTGGAAGAATCCCAAAAATATGAGGCAGTGGATGAAAGGGTGGTGATTAAAATTCCTGCTTGTGTACAGGGCTTTAAAACTTTATACCAAATCAGGAAGGAGACGGTATTCCAAAATGAGATCTGTGTTACCACTGTTTTTACGGCGGCGGAAGCGCTGCTGGCCGCTGCGGCAGGGGCTGATTATGTCGCACCCTACGTAGGGGATATCTATCAGTTGGGATATGACGGGCAGACTGTTTTAAAGGAGATGGTTCTGGCGCTGAAAGGGACAAAGACCAAAGTTCTGGCGGCGGCTGTTGAGAGAGCCGAAGATATGGTCGCCGCAGCTTTGGCAGGAGCAGATATTGCGACGGTGACTCCTGGGGCAGCTAACCAGGTTCTGGAAAAGCCTTATCCGGTAACAGAGTGGTATTTAAGATTATTTGCGGGAAAAGAAAGATAGAAGGATATGAAACGATATAAATATGGTGTCTGTGAGTGGGCATTGAAGGCCCGGGGAAGAGAGCTTTGCCTGATGGCGGCAGGTCAGGGACTGGACTGTCTTCAGTTGGGAGTGGGAGAAGAGGTGTTTTCAGGCCGAGGGCTTGGAAGTCCCGGTTTGATTGAAGAGTATCTGAGAGCATCGGAAGAATTCGGGGTGCAGATAGAGTCTCTTTCGCCCCAGTTTGTGGATCAATATAGTTTTACAAAACCCAGAAGCCTCCAGGAAGAAGAGACGGCAGTTATTCTGGTAGAAAAAACCATAGAGCTGTGTGGGATTTTCGGCTGCAAATCCTTTCTTCTTCCGGTGCTGGAGAGAAACGGGATTTACAACGGGCCTTCCTTTCATAAGGCGGTGGGGTATATCCGCAGATTCAGTGAAAAGGCCTGGAGAAATGGCATAAGGACATACCTGGAGGTGAATCTGAGTGCGGAAGAGGTGAGAGATCTCTTGGACGCAGTGGATGATCCCTGGGTGAAGATTTACTTTGACTCCCAAAATCTTTATGCCCTGAATGGAACCTCCATGGCCAGATATTTTTCGGCCTTGTCTGATGTGATTGGAGGGGTTCATCTAAAAGACGGGATTGGATGTATGCTTTCGGGAAGCCTTCTGGGAGAGGGAGATTCGGGGTTTTTTAAAACTGCCGCCGCCATACGAAACAGCAATTACTCCGGGAGTCTGATCATTGAGAGCGTCTATGACAAGGCTTCCGTCTGCGGCCTGGGAACGCCGGAGGAACTGTTGGCCAGAGATGCCGCTACATTGAGAAAAGCTTTTGAATAAAGAAGATTAATATTTATGCGTTGAGAAGGAGCTGTCCTGGGACAGCTCCTTTGTGCGGGCTTTTTTATTCTGCATTTGGATGGATGATGATTTTTATGACATCCTTTTCGTGCATGACACGGTCCAGGCCTTCAAAGTAATGGTCCAGGTCATATTCGCCGCTGATCAAGGCAGCGGTATTGACTTTCCCGCAGGCAATGGCGTCCACGGCACGGCCAAAATCTCCTACCTGGCTGAGAGAAGAGTAGTAGGTAAGCTCTTTGTCCCAAAATTCATTGAAGGGGAAACGGAGCGTGGGTTTTTCGCCGCGGTAATAGCCGTAGCCGAGAATTCTGCCGCCCATTTTCATCAGTTTTGGAGTGGAGTAGACCAGTTCTTCAGCACCGGTGGCATCGAACAGACAGTCAAATCCCAGTGGGAAACGGGACAGAAGCTCCTTTTCGTGTTTGGAGTAATCCTTCCGGTCCATGAGGACGGTGTCGATGCCCAGTTCCCGGACTTTTTTGAGCTTCGTTTCAGAGGAAGCGCACACTACAACGTGGTTTGCGTTGCTGTGGGCGGCCAGCATGGCCAGGATCATTCCCATAGGACCAGCGCCCATGACCAAGACATCGTCCCCGTAGCGGATTCCCATCTGATCCATGGAGTGCATGCAGCAGGCTACAGGCTCTGCCAGGCAGCCTTCGTTGAAGGAAACGTGATCCGGCAGTTTGATGACCTTGCTTTCCTGCACTTTTACGTATTCAGCAAAACCTCCGGGGGCTTTGTTGCCAAGATTCTTTTTGTCGGGGCAGTGGATAAAATCGCCTTTTTTGCAGTAATCGCATACGCCGCAGGGCACTGTGTTGTCAGCGGTGACACGGTCACCGATTTTTAAGGTGGTGACCGCTGAACCAATCTCATGTACATAGCCCGCAAATTCGTGTCCGGGGATCAGCGGATACCCGGAGCAGCCGCTTCCCCCGGGCATATCGTGATCCACTTCAACTCCGTGGCAGATGCTGCAGCTCATCACTTTGATGATGACATCGTGCTCCTGGCACACGGGATAAGGCATATCACAGATGGAGGCGTTTTCTCTTAAGGGTTTTGAATAATAAAGTGCTTTCATTTTTAATGGCTCCCTTCGTTGTATTTTTTCATGGCATACCGGAAGATAATGGATTTTTCCTGGGTTACTTCTTCCAAAACAGAGGACATACATTCACGGCTGTTTCCACTCATCTTTTTGCCGCCGCCGAAGGGAAGCTCCTGCGCCCGGAATCCGCCGGAACCGTTGACGGCTACCATACCGGTGCGGAGGCTTGCGGCTACTTTCATGGCGTCCTGGAGATTGCTGGTAATGACACCGGAGCTAAGTCCGTAGTCAGAGGTTTCGGCGATCTCAATGGCTTCCTCCAGAGTTTTGAAAGTGAAAATCGGGAAAACGGGGCCGAAGACTTCCATATTTTTGCAGATATCCATTTCTTTTGTGCAGTTATCCAACACGGTAGGCATGTAATAGGCGCCCCGCCTTACGCCGCCGTACACCAGCTTCGCTCCCTGCTCAATGGTGTGCTGTACCTGGTGTTCTACTTCGATGGCTGCCTTTTCGCTGATCAGCACCCCGAAGTCTGTGTTCATATCCAGGAGATCTCCTTCTTTTACGGTTTTCAGGCGTTCTTCGATCAAACGCTTTACAAATTCGTCCTTAATGGATTCGTGAACAATGAATCTCTTTGCTCCTGAGCAGCACTGGCCTGCGTTTCTTGTCTTGTCGCCGGTTTCGTTTACGGCCAGATCCATATCGCAGTCTGCGCAGATGATCAGAGGATCGTTTCCGCCCAGCTCGAATTTATAGGGAGTGAGGTTCTCGGCCGTATGCCGTGCGATTTCTTTGCCGGCCTCTACGCCTCCTGTAAGATTCACCTGGGCGATGGCTGGATTGTCAGAAATCCAGTTTCCTACGGTGGAACCACGTCCGGTTATACACTGTACAGCGCCGGGGGTAACGCCGGCCTCCACCAATAATCCCATTAACTTAAGAACGGTAAGGGGGTTGGAGGTGGCGGGCTTCACCACGATTGCGTTGCCGGCCATTAAAGCGGGGCCGGCCTTGAAAGCCCAGAGAGCCGCCGGGAAGTTAAAGGGTACGATGCAGGCGATGACGCCCAGAGGCTCATGGATTGTCACCTGCAGATCGTCGTCGTAGCCGCCCTCGATTCCCATGGGCATGGTTTTTCCATAGTGGTGTTTCACGATTTCGATTGCACTTTCAAAAGTCATGTATACAGAATCGATTTCTCCATAGGAGTCAAAAATTGGTTTTCCTGTCTCCAGGGTGATGGTTTTGGCCAGATCCTCCCGATTTTCTTCCAAAAGTTCCAGGTATCGTCTGAGAATTTTAGCTCTTTCGCGGATGATAATACGATTCCAGGATTTTTGGGCTGCCACGGCCTCGGCGATGGCTCTGTCAACGTCTTCTTTTGCTGCGTTTGGAACAGAATCCAGGAATTCTCCGTTGTAGGGGTTTGTGACATCGATGGTTTCGCTGCTGCTGGAATCTACCCAGTTTCCGCTGATTAACATTTTCATAGCGTTCTCTCCTTTTATATGTATTGATAGTATTTTCTGCATTCTCTGCAGTAATTGATAAAACGTTCCTGATAAGCTGCGCTTATGGCAGGGTTTGGAACGAATACATCCGTAAACTGAATCATGTTGGTGAATGCTTCTTCGTAGGTTTTATAGTATCCAATGCTTACGGCGGCCAGAATGGCTGCTCCTACGGCTGAAACACGGTGGTTTGTAATCTGCCGGACTTCCCTTTTGAAAAGATCGGCTTTTAGCTGAAGCCATTTGGGGGAAACAATGCCTCCGGCGCAGTACACGGCGCGGCAGGGCGTCCCTAAGGTTTTTTCGATGCTGTCTAAGGCTTCCTTAAGCTGAAAAGTGATGCCTTCCAGGATTGCCTGATAAATCATATGGCTGTCCATGGAAGTGTCGAATCCGGTAACGGCACAGTCTGCCGCATCTCCTCTGGTGATAAAAGAGACGTGGGAGGAAGCGTCAAAATGCGTTTTCTCTTCCAGATCGGCAAATACATCCCCATTTCCTTTGTATATTTTGTTCCGGAACCAGGAAATATACAGTTGGGAATTGCACGTGCTGCTGACGGAACTGCTGTCGCCGCGAACGGATCCTCCCAGCTCAGAGGGAGAAAAGGCCAGGGAAAGTACCTGATCTGGGGAGAAGCATCCCACGGTCTCGCTGCTGCCGGCGAAATCCCCTATGATTTTGCTGTGGTTGGGGCTGACGCCTGTTCCCAGGAGGGCTGCTTCTTTATCATGCAGACCCAGGACTACCGGTATCTCATAAGGAAGTTCTATTTTTCCTATATTTTTTACCTTCCCGAGAATAAAAGACGAATCCTGGACGGTCTCTCCGGCCTGGGAGGGATCTATGTCCAGGCAGGAGGCAATTTCCGGGGACCATCTGCGCTGGATGCGGTGAAACAATTTCTTTGCACATGCCTGCGTGAAATCGGTATATACCCCGAAACCCATTTTGCAGAAGAGATATTCGCTGACAGACAGAAAATACCTGGAGGATTTGAAAATCCGGGGTTCCCGATGCTTAAGCCACATGATTTTTGCGCATGTGTGGCTGGGGAGACATGAGCCTCCGGTGATAGAGCGGAAATTCTTTTCCCCCATCAGGTAGGTAAGTTCCTGGGCTTCCTCCTGGGCCCTTGTGTCAAAGGGCAGGATTAGGTTTCTTAATGGTTTCAGATCTGCATCTACCGGAATGAGAGTGTCGCCTGCGGAAGAGAAAGTGACTGCCTTAAATTCGTGTTCCTTCCCGCAGAATTCTAAAACACCGCCCAGGGTTTCCTGGAGATCCTTCCACAAAAGATCTGCGTCCGTTTCGAATTTTCCGATACCTGTATTTTTGCAGGCGGTTTTCTTAGTGACGGTGCAGAGGATTTTTCCGCTGTCTAAATCTACGGCATTTGACCGGATGTCAGATGCGCTGATTTCCAGCACAAGGACTGCTTTTGCCATACGTTCTCCTTTCTATGTGTTTGCTGGATCAAATCAAAACCTGTTTAATATAAATGAAATTAAAATAAGTAGGACATAAACCAGGAAAAACACATGAATTATTTTAGCAAATAAAAGAATTCAAAAGATCTCTTGGCTATTTATTATAGTATCTATAATAATATGCCGGAAAAAGAGAAAATGTTTTGAGTTGACACAATTATAACAGCAAAAAACCTGTAATTCAAGAGAAAAATGATATTTTTCAATATATAAAATAAGGGATATTGACAAAAATTTATTCTTTGGTATAATGATTGCTATAAAGCAGTATGCGATTTATTTTTTTAGATTTAAAAATAAAAGGAGGAAAGATAAAAACATGAATAACAAAGGGGCATTCGTAATGGAAAACAGAAAGATAAAAATAATGGATTCTCCGGTGCCGGATTTGAAGCCTGGATATGCCAAGGTGAAAGTAGAGTACTGCGGCGTATGCGGATCAGATGTTCATTTTTATTCCTGGGGTGAACCGGAGTTCCCTGATGTATATCCTTTTATTCTGGGACACGAATTCGCAGGTACGGTAGTAGAGGTGGCTGAGGGCGTGACGGATCTCAAAGTAGGAGACAGGGTGTGCGTGGAGCCCGGAACCTTCTGCGGAAAGTGCGAATGGTGTAAAAAAGGAAAATATAATCTCTGCAAAAATATGGAATTTCTTTCAGCGCCCAGAACCCACGGGGCCATGAGAGAGTACATAACTCATCCGGCTGAGCTTTGCTTTAAACTTCCGGATAATGTATCCACTCTGGAAGGAGCTCTGGTGGAGCCCTTGGCAGTGGGAATGAATTCTGTGGTTCGTTCGGGAATCCACGTGGGAGAATCCGCAGTGGTTCTGGGAACGGGCTGTATCGGCCTGGTGACCATTATGTCCCTGCGGGCAGCCGGGATTACGGATATTACGGCGGTAGATCTTTTTGATATCCGCCTGAAGAAGGCGCTGGAAGTGGGAGCGACACGGGCTGTCAATACTGCGGACAAAGATGCGGTGGCAGAGGTTTTGAAATACTACGATGGAATCGGGCCGGATTATGTGTTTGAAACGGCAGGGAACAGACATACGGCGGAAGCAGCCGTTTATATCTGCAAAAAAGGCGGTACGATTATGCAGGTGGGAAATGTGGTAGGCGATACGTCCCTGAATCTTCAGAGAATGTGTGACAAAGAGCTGACGCTTATGACAAACTTCCGGTACCGCAATATCTATCCCTCCTGTATTGAAGCGATCTCATCAGGCCGAATCCACGTAAAAGACATTATTTCCAAGACTTATCCTTTGGATAATGCCATGGAAGCCTTCGAGGACTGCATCAATAATAAACAGTCTATGGTAAAAGCTGTAATTAAAATTGCAGAAGACTGAGAGTGAGATGGGAGATAAGATTTCATGAAGAAAGTGATATGTGTCGGAAATGCGGTTGTGGATATCATTGTCAAAAACGGCCCGGAGAAGACCCCGGATGGGATGACTCAGTTTTCTGAAAGCATCAATATGTATGTGGGAGGAGATGCGGTAAATGAAGCGGTGGCTTTATCCGCTATGGGCTGCGACGTAAAATTATATACTGCAATCGGGGACGATCCCATGGGAAACGCTTTTATGAGCCTGTTAAAAACCTATGGAATCGGGACAGATGGAGTCATAAAAGACAAAGACCACAGTACCACTGCCACCGTGGTTACGGTGGGAGAAAACGGGGAACATGGCTGCATGACCCTCCGGGATGGGGCGGCAGGCAACATGCGGTATGATCCGGATTTGTTTCAGATTGATTTTACCGGGGCCAGCCTTGTATCGGTAGCCAGTCTTTTCTGGAGCAAAGGACAAAGGCAGGAGGATCTTGTGCGGCTGTTTTCCAGGGCAAAAGAGGCAGGAGCCTTAACCATGGCAGATATGGTTTTGGATCAGTCCCAGATGTCTTTGAAAGATATAGAAGAGGCCATGAAGTATCTGGACTATCTCGTGCCCAGCTACCATGAAGCATCCTACTTTACGGGAAAAGATTCCCCGGAAGAAATTGCGGAGGAATTCCACAAAAGGGGAGTGAAGCACGTGGTTTTGAAAATGGGAGCCCAGGGAGTATTTGCCAGTTCTCAGGGAAGGACGATTCGTGTCGGTACCATTGCTGACCAGGTGGTGGATACGCTGGGAGCCGGTGATAATTTTGTGGCCGGACTCATCACGGGGATTGTGGACGGGCTTGACCTTGAGGAAGCCATGTACTTTGGATCGGCGGCCTCGGCCATTGCCATCAGCCAGTATGGCGCTAACGGAGGGATAAAGAGCAAGCAGCAGGTCATTGACTACCTGAACGGTCATAGAAGATAAAGAAAGGAAGGAAACAGAATTATGAAAATGATTATAAACGGGGAAAAAGTAAATTCAGCCAGCGGAAAAACCCAGGAAGTAATTAATCCGGCCAACCTGCAGGTCATTGATACAGTCCCCTGTGCGGAAGCGGAGGATGTAAAAAAAGCCATTGACGGAGCTGTGGCAGCCCAGGAGAGCTGGGCGTCCCTTCCTGTGAGGGAACGGTGTATCATTTTGCGCAGATTTGCAGACCTGGTTATGGAGAGAAGGCTGGAGCTGGGTGAAATTCTCGCCAAAGAGGCCGGCAAGCCCTATATGAAAGAGGCTGTGTGGGAACTGGATTCTGTGGCATACGTCTACAGAGGGGCCTGCGATGTGGCGATGCACTATTACGGGGCTACCATGCCTCTGGGAACGGAACCAGGGTATGATGACGACCTGCAGATTACCATCCATGAACCGTTGGGAACCCTGGCCTGCATCATTCCCTATAACTTCCCTCCGGCAATCTGGGCCTTTAAGACTGCGGCAGCTCTGGCAGCCGGCAATACAATCGTAGTGAAGGCGCCTTCCTATGACCCTATGACCCTTCTGGTGCTTCATGAGATGCTCCATGAAGCGGGGCTTCCTGCGGGAGTGGCTCAGTGTCTTACGGGGCGAGGTTCCGTAGTGGGAGATCTGATGGTGGATGATCCCAGAATCGCCTGCGTCAACTTTACTGGAAGTACAGAAGCCGGACTGAGCATTGCGGCCACGGCGGCTAAGCATCTGACTGAGTATAAATTTGAGCTGGGGGGCAACGATCCTTTTATTGTATTTGAAGATGCGGATATGGACCTTGTGATTAAAGAGGCGGAGGACCAGGCCAGAAATAACCGTCAGTGCTGTACAGGTTCCAAGCGTTTTATCGTACATAATTCCCTGAAGGATGAGTTTGTAAAGAGACTGTCTGCGGAACTGGATAAGCTGGTGATCGGAGATCCCATGGATCCCAAGGTAAACATGGGTCCCATGATCGGTGAGAGGGCCGCTAAAACAGTGGAGCAGCAGGTGAACCTCACGGTATCTCAGGGCGCAAAGATCGCACGGGGCGGAAAACGAAATGGGGCGTTTTATGATCCTACGATTTTGGTGGATGTAACCCCGGAGATGGATATCGCCGGAGACATGGAAGTGTTTGGCCCTGTTTGGCCGGTGATCGGTTTTGATACCTTCCAGGAGGCCATTGATATTGCCAATCATTCTCAGTACGGCCTTGGGGGAGGTGTATTCTCCCAAAATATTTATACCTGCATTCAGGCGGCGAAGAAGCTGAAAACTGGTCATATAGCAATCAATGGTTCCGGAAATTTCCGGGCGGCGGAACTTCCCTTCGGCGGCGGGAAGAAGATGAGCGGAAACAGCCGGGAATCTCTCTCAAAAGTAATGGATGAAGTGACGCAGCTAAAATCGATTGTATTCAGATACGCTTTGAATGAAAGAAAATAAGAGTGACGCAGGAGGGAAAACCATGGGATTATGTACAATGAAAGAGCTGATTGATAAGGCTCATAAAGAAAAATATGCCGTTCCGGCATTCAACGTCTGCAATCTAGAAACCATTCAAGGAATTTTGGAGTGTGCCGAGGAGCTTCATGCGCCGGTGATTTTGCAGGCGCACTGGCTGGAAGCGTACTATTCTTCACCAAAGACTGTGGTGGCAATGATCCGCTCAGTAGCAGAAGGGAAAAATGTGCAGTATGCCATTCACCTGGATCACGGCGCCACCTATGAAGATACGATGCGCTGCGTGCAGGGCGGTTTTACCAGCGTGATGTATGACGGTTCACAGCTTCCCCTGGACGAGAATATCAAGAACCTTCAGAAGGTGTGCGAGATGGCAAAAGCCGTGGGCGTCACCGTTGAAGGGGAGATTGGTACGATTGGACAAACCTCTGAGATGGGAGAGGTATTGGAGCGGGTTTACCTGACGGATCCCGGTGAGGCTGCCAGGTTAAGCAGGGAAACGGGAATAGACTGTCTGGCAGTAGCCATAGGAAATGCTCATGGCTTTTATAAACAGGAGCCAAAACTGGATTTTGAGCGTTTGGCGGAGATTGCCTCTGTAGTAGAAGTGCCTTTAGTCCTTCACGGCGGCACAGGAATTCCCTGCGATCAGATTCAGAAGGCTATCACCATGGGAATCAGCAAGATCAATTTCAGCAGTGTGCTGAGAAAAGCTTTTCTCTCCAGCGTAGGCGAATTTTTGAAAGAGGATCCTGATACCATTGAATTCATGGATGTGATGCGTAAGGGCAAGGAGGCTTTAAAAGAAGCGGCCAAGAATTCCATGGAAATGTGCATGTGCTGCAATCGTTGTTAAAAAACAGGAGCAGACAGGAGAAAAGAGGATATGAAAACGGAGAAGAACTCTGACAAGGGGTTCTTCTCCGTGCGTTTATGCGAGTAGAGCCTTCATATGGCTGATGTGTCCCTTTACTCCGTCACATATACGACTCCGAAGGCTTCCGGTCCGATATGGGATCCGATGGTGGCGCCTACCTGGAGACGTCCCTGGATGGAAAATCCTTCTGCAGCCAGTCTTTTTTCAAAGACATCGCTGTTGGTATTGCCGTATGTATAGATGGAATAAAGCGGGAAGGAGGGATCCAGTTTCTGCTCTTTCAGATGATGGATCAGGAAAGAGACGGCTTTATTTCGGCCAAGGCATTTTCCCAGAACCTCCAGAGTTCCGTTTTCGGATAAAGTTATAATGGGTTTTAATTTGGCGAGCCCTCCTACTAAAGCAGCGGCTTTTCCGATACGGCCCCCTCTCTGCAGATACTCTAAAGTGTCAATGGCAGCAGCCAGCCGAACTCGGGGCTGAATATTTTTAACCATCTCTGCGATCTGGCTGCCGGAAAAACCTTCCGAAGCAAGTTTTAGAGCGTAATCTGCCAATACCTTAATGGGGTAAGTGGCGCTGAGGGAGTCTACCAGATAGATTTTATCGTATTTAGCCATTCCTTTTGCAAGGACAGCACTCTGGAAAGTACCGCTGAGGGTTGAAGAGAGAAGAATACAGACCAGTTCATCTCCTGCTTCTTTTGCTTTCAGAAAGAAATCCAGAAAAGTCTGTGGAGAAGGCTGGGCTGTTTTAGGGAATTCCTTTTTTTCGGCCAGAAGTTCATAGAATTCATCCCGTCCGAGATTTTTTCCTTCTATATAAGTAT
>DVGR01000163.1 GCA_018712605.1 Candidatus Choladousia intestinigallinarum | reverse complement strand
CGGAAACGTAGTAGGCGGCATCACGAATTATCTCGCATATAAATATGAAATGACCCAGGCTCTGTCTTCTTGGACCGTGGGACATTTCTCGCTTGTTCTCAGAGGCAGGTATGAAATTGTCTACCTTGTGCTTCCGCTGGTGATTCTCGCCTTCGTCTTCGCCAACCATTTTAATATAGTGGGAATGGGGAAAGATTTTTCTAAAAACCTTGGAGTTCCCTATAATCTGGTTCTCTTTATGGGGCTCACGATTGCCGCTATGATTACCGCCTCTGTGATCGTAGTGGTAGGCTCCATTTCGTACATCGGACTTATTGTCCCCAATGTGGTGGCTATGTTCAAAGGAGATAAAATCCGGGGAACTTTGATTGACACGGCCCTGTTCGGCGCCATCTTCGTATTGATATGCGATATGCTGGGGCGTGTGCTGATTTATCCATATGAGCTTCCCATTGAACTGATTGTGGGAATTCTGGGAAGCATCCTGTTTATCGGACTTTTATTTTACCGGCTGAAGTATGGACGTAAAGCTATCCGGCTTGCAGGAGCCGCTTCTGCCGGCTGCGGAAGTTCTGTTCCCACAGACCTGGGAGGTGATGAAAGATGAATATGGCTTACCGGAAGAATATCAGGAAACTGATACTTCTCTCTTTGCTGGCATTGGCTGCAGCCGTGGCCTACATGACAGTGGAGGTCAATTTTTCCAATGAAAAGCTTTTAGGATACGCCATGAAAATCCGTTCCCCAAAGCTGGCCGTTATGCTGATTACCTCTTTCGCTATTGGCGGAGCCTCGATTGTATTTCAGTCTGTTATCAACAATACCATTGTGACGCCCTGCCTTCTGGGAATGAATTCTCTGTATACGCTGATCCACACGGCAGTCGTTTTTACTGTGGGGACCGGGAGCGCCCTGGCCTCAAATTCCAATCTTTCCTTTGCCGTGGATCTGCTGATCATGGGAGCCGCAGCCACTTTGATTTACAGCTATCTGTTCAAAAAGACTAAGCATAATGTACTGTATGTTCTCCTGATTGGTACGGTGCTGACTTCCTTCTTTTCCAGCATCCAGTCTACGCTGATCAGGGTGATGGATCCTAACGAGTACGATACTCTGCTGAATACCCTGGTAGCCAGCTTCAGCAACATTAATTCTGAGATTATTATTCTGTCTGTGGTACTGCTTGCGGCAATCGTTTTTTTCCTTCGGAAAGACCTGGCATTGCTGGATGTGCTGACTCTTGGAAAAGAACAGGCCATTAACCTGGGCGTAGATTATGACAGGAGCATACGCCGTCTTCTGCTGGGCGTAACTCTGTGTATCGCCGTAGCTACCGCTATGGTTGGCCCGATTTCTTTTCTGGGGCTGATTATTGCAAACCTTTCCAGACAGCTCCTTAAGACCTACCGCCACCCCCAGCTCATCCTGGGATCTGCACTGTTCGGCATGGCGGTATTGGTCGGAGGACAGCTTTTGGTGGAACACGTATTTACCTATACCGTTCCAGTAAGTGTATTTATCACAGTAGGCGGAGGTATTTATTTCCTCTATCTGCTGCTTACAAACAGGAGGTCCTGAAATGCAGATAAAAGAATTAACGAAACAGTATGACGGCAAAACCGTAGTGGATTCTGTCAGCTTCGAAATACCCAAGGGGAAAGTTCTCTCCCTGATCGGCCCAAACGGCGCCGGAAAATCTACGGTAATGGGAATCCTCTCCCGCCTGATCGCCCGGGACAGCGGACTGGTAGATTTCAAAGGCCGGGATATCACCCGCTGGAAAAGCAGGGATCTTTCAAAAAAGCTTGCGATTCTGACTCAGACGAATCATATCCAGATGAAACTTACGGTTCGTGAGCTGGTGACTTTTGGCCGCTTCCCGTACTCAGGAAATCGTATAACGGCAAAAGACGAAGAAATTATCAATCGGGCCATCCGCTATATGGAGCTTGAACCATTTGAGCATCAATTTATCGACGAGCTCTCGGGAGGCCAGCGCCAGAGGGCGTATATCGCTATGGTTATTGCCCAGGACACAGAGTATGTGCTTTTGGACGAACCGACCAACAATCTGGATATCTACCATGCCACCAACATGATGAAAATTGTCCGCCGGCTCTGTGACGAACTGGGCAAGACGGTAATTTTAGTGCTGCATGAGATCAATTATGCGGCGTTCTACTCAGACTATATCTGCGCTTTTGTGAACGGCAGAATAGCGAAATTCGGCACTGTAAAGGAGGTGATGACCAGTGAGGTATTATCCAGTATTTACCAGGTAGATTTTAAAATTATGGAAATTCAGGGTAAGCCTCTGTCCATTTATTACTAAGTTCCAAAAGCTTTATCTCGTAACTATTCAACATTATTTTTTAGAAGGAGAATATATAATATGAAGAAACTCAAACTGTTCCCCCTGGCTATGGCACTGACATTTTCTCTTGGCTTCACTGCTTTTGCAGAAGAGACGACAGAGACCGTGACGGAAACGGAGACTGTAACCATTACCAGCTTAAACGGCAGCGGTGAAGAGACGGAGCTGGAAGTACCCTATGATCCTCAGCGCATCGCGATTTTAGATATGGCGTCTCTGGATATTCTGGATAATCTGGGAGTTGGCGACCGCGTGGTTGGAACCGCCTCTACTTCCCTGGAGTATCTTCAGGATTATGTGACAGGAGATGGTATTGAAAATCTCGGAACGATAAAAGAAGCTGATCTGGAAGCAGTGATGGCCTGCGAACCGGAGGTGATTTTTATCGGAGGCCGTCTCTCTGAATCTTACGATGCTCTCAGCGAGATTGCTCCTGTTGTCTACCTGTCTACGGATTCCGAGCTTGGCGTGGTGGAGAGTACAAGGAAAAATGCTTCCACCATTGCCTCTATGTTCGGACTGGAGGCTGAGGTGGATTCTCTGATGGCTGACTTTGAGGCCCGCATTGAAGCACTCTCGAAAGCCGCAGAAGGAAAAACGGCCCTCATCGGAATGTGTACCAGCGGAAGCTTTAATATCCTTGGAAACGATGGACGCTGCTCTATTATCGGCGTAGAAATCGGATTTGAAAATCTGGGGGACGGAGATGTTACTTCCACTCACGGAAATGAGACATCCTTTGAACTGGTAGTAGAACTGAATCCGGATTATATCTTCGTCCTGGACCGCGACGCAGCCATCGCAACCGAAGGCGCTCAGCTGGCTCAGGAAATTATGGAAAATGAACTGGTTATGGGTACTGATGCCTATCAGAACGGGCAGATCGTTTATTTAGAGCATCCTGCAGTGTGGTATACAGCCGAAGGAGGCGTTACTGCTCTGGACTATATGCTGTCTGACCTGGAAAGCGCCCTGATTTCTTAACCCTGGATTGATCCAGCATACCCCAAAAGGCCGCCGTACATCCTCTGTACGGCGGCCTTTTCTATGACTTTATCAGCACAGTTTATTTCCATTGGCTGACAGCTTGAACCGGCACTGGAGCTTTTCCGCTGCTTTACGGCACATAACCATTCTCTTCAGGAAGATTTCAAAATAATCCATCACCGTACAGATCGTATCGTCCAGCTCAATTTGGACGCTGATGATTCTTTTCTCTTTATCAATGGTCATCTTGCAGGAAAGCACTGCGTAATTTACCCGGTCGTGGGCGTCAAACTTGGCCGGATATGGATTCTGGACACGGTTTCTGCGCACATCCGACTTGTCTGCCAAGATCAGCGCTGCAGAGACCTCATCCACAGCGGTCCCAGTGGCTTCATCGTGGTGCCCGATGGCTGAGGTCACGGTCAGCACATCCTCCAGGGGCATTCCCAGCTCCTTCAGAATTCCATAGGCCAGGACGCCGCCAGTGTGGGCATGATCCGTGCGGTTTATACTGTTTCCGATATCATGCATATACCCGGCAATTCTGGCAAGTTCTACCTTATGCTTGCCATATCCAAGCTCTTTGAGAATCATAGCCGCCGTCTCTGCCGTCTTGGCCGCATGTTTTCTGGAATGCTCCGTATATCCAAGTTCACGGAGTACCTGGTTTCCTTTCTCTATAAGAAGGTTGATCTCAGTGTTATTTTTAATCTGTGAATACGTAATTTCCATCTTTTCCTCCGTTTCCGGCCCTTCCGTCAGCCAGTTCTTTGCAACTACAAACTCTATATCCTGTCTATAGTATTTCTCCTATGAAAAATTTGCTATCAGAGTCAGGTGAAATTTATGTAAAATAATAATTTAAAAAATCCGCTTCCAGACAACTTTGCCTGAAAACGGACTCAATTTTTCAAAAATGCCGCAGCGTTCTTGCTGCGAGGCACATCTCAGTTTGCGGCACGGGCTACCGCTCTGGCGCCTCCAAAGTTAGCCCCATGTAACACATCCATTTTAGTCTTTCCTAACCAAGTTGTCAACGCAAAGGAGAAGATTTTTCCACAGTCCTTTTTATTCCCAGAGTTTTTCCGGGTACCTTCCGCAAGCCTTCAGACTGCGGATCGCTTCCATTACCTGGGGCTTGTCTTCCTTATAAGTAACCCCATACCACTTATCCCCGGATCTCTCCACTTTTACAGAGGCTTTTCCCTCTTCGATCAGGCTGCTCACCACAGCCGGCAGAAAATATTCGCATTTCATAGGGTTGGATCCCAGGTTTTTCTCCAAAAATAGGGGAAATCTTTCTTCCAGTTCTTTTATAAAGCTTAAAGGAAATCCCCACATATTCATAGATACCAGGCTGTCTGAGGGAATTTCTTCAAAGGTTCTTCCCCCGTCCTCTGTAAACACAGCCTTATTTCCTCTCTTCTCTATATGCGTTCTCTCCTGAATTTCCGTGAGCAGACCCTCCCCATCCGTGCGGCATACCCCTCTTGCCACGTGGCCATTCTCCGTGAGAGTGTTTTCCAGCACGTAGCCAATCATGGTGTAACGAGGCTTTTCATTCTCTGCCTCTTCAGAAAGAGCAGTATACAAGGTTTTAAAAGCATGTTCACCATAGTAGTCATCTGCATTGATCACCGCAAAGGGGCCATCCAGCAAATCCCTGCAGCTTAAAACGGCATGGCCTGTCCCCCAAGGCTTCTGTCGGCCCTGCGGCACCGAAAAACCTTCCGGCAGGTCTGAAAGCTCCTGGAATGCGTAGGCAGTCTCCATGTACCGGCTGATGCGGTTCCCCACTGCCTCCCTGAAAATCTCTTCATTCTCTCTCTTTATAATAAAAATCACTTTTTCAAATCCGGCTCTTCTGGCATCAAAAATAGAAAAGTCCATAATAATATGGCCCTGTTCATCCACAGGGTCAATCTGCTTAAGTCCTCCGTAGCGGCTTCCCATGCCCGCCGCCATAATCACTAAAACTGGTTTTTTATTCATAGCCCTCTCTCCTTTCAGGTATTGATCCACTTCATTATATCCTGAAACTTTTCCCATGGCAACGACTGCTTTTTTATTGCGTTGCAATAGGCACCCGATGGGACAAAAGTGTGCTTCGTGACAGATTCATAAAACCACGAGGATGTGCGAAGCACACTTTTGTTTTTCTACTGAGACAGTTTTCCCAGCACCTCAGCCAAAAGCTTAAAATCAATAGGCTTTGAGATGTGGGCGTTCATACCCGCTTCCCTGGTTCTGGCTATATCCTCCGCAAACGCATTTGCCGTCACTGCAATAATGGGTATGGAAGCCGCATCCGGCCTTGGCAGCCTGCGGATCTCCCTGCAGGCTGTACAGCCATCCATGACCGGCATCTGCATATCCATGAGAATGGCATCCACAGAGCCCGGCGAAGAGGCCGCAAAAAGCTCCAGCGCTTCCTGCCCGTTCCATGCCTGTATCAGATCCACTCCCATCATGGAGAGAAATTCCGTGGCAATCTCCATATTCAGCTCATTGTCCTCCGCAATCAGGATCTTCTTTCCAGACAGGCTAAAGGCCGGCAGCTCCTGAGCCTCCGCAGTCTCCTCTTCCTTTTGCTGAAGGATCTGAAGAGGAAGAAGGATGGTAAATTCTGACCCTTTGCCAAGCTGGCTGTTTACAAAAATCTCACCGCTCATCTGCTGTACCAGCCCTTTGACAATGGGCATCCCAAGTCCGGTTCCCATGGCTTTAGTGGGAGCGAACATGGTCTCCCGGGCGAAAGGCTCAAAAATATGTTCCTGAAAGCTTTGAGACATCCCCACTCCCGTATCCCGCACAACGATTTGGTATTTACCCCGGCTCTCTTTCTGCTCCAGTTCTTCTGCCTCCAGGCTGATCCTGGCTCCTTTGCTGCTGTACTTAAATGCGTTGGAAAGCAAATTATTTAGAATCTGCTTAATCCTGTAAGGATCGCAGTTTACCACAGGATTGTACAGCTTTATTTTCACCTGAAAGTCCTTCTCTTCCTGCTTTGCCTGTCTTTCAAAAAACTCTGTGCAATCCCGGATGCATGCTTCCAGATCCGTGGGCTTGCAGTCAAGGGAGCTGACGGTTCCCTGCTCGATTCTGGACATATCCAGCACATCGTTGACCAGCGCAATTAACTGTTTGCCGGACGCTTCAATTTTCATAAGATACTCATGTACCTTCTGGGGATCTTCTTCATTCTGCAGGGCCAGATTGGCAAGCCCTGTCACAGCGTTCAGAGGGGTCCTCATATCATGGGACATATTGCTGAAAAACATAGTCTTTTTCTGATCC
>DVGR01000162.1 GCA_018712605.1 Candidatus Choladousia intestinigallinarum | reverse complement strand
CCCCAATGGTAAAAGAATGGGCAGACATGGTATTGTTTGCCAATTATAAAACCCACGTAATCAAAGTGGATGGAAAAAACAAAGCCCAGGGCGGTCAGCGTGTTATGTATACGACTCATCATAGTTGCTGGGATGCTAAAAACAGGTATGGGCTTCCTGATGAAGTTCCCTTTTCCTATGATGCGATTGCGCATGTTTTGGGAACCAGTGATGAAACACAAACAGAAGTTAGAAATACATTTCCTACCTCCCAGAACCATCCTGACGCGAGCGCAGCGCAGCCTGCAGAGGAAACGTCACAGCCGGTATCAGATTCTTATGCATCGGTAACAGAGCCACGGCAAATGGAAATGAGTTTCAGCCAACCGGAGGATGACAGCAGTACGTCTGATCTGGACCCAAGAATCCCTAAAAACTTACGTGATCTGATGGCAGCAAATCAGGTATGTGAATGGGATATTCAGAACGTGGTGGAAGCGCGGGGATATGTTCCATCGGGGACGCCGATCTGGGAGTATGACACAGTAAACCCGGGGATTGTGGACGGTCTTCTGGTGGCCTCGTGGGCTCAGGTATACGCGGCTATTAAGGAAATGAAAGAGAAACAAGAAATACCATTTAATTAAAGGAGAAGATCAAAATGAGCAATGAATTAGGAAGAGAACTTGGATGGGATGACAGTATTACAGAAGACGGCGGAAACTTTGAACCGCTTCCGGAAGGAGATTATGATTTTACAATTGAAAAATTTGAAAGAAGCCGCTCCAAGGGAGAAGGGAAATTACCGCCTTGTAACATGGCCGTGGTTTATTTTACCCTGCATGGGCATGACCGTGAAATTACGGTAAGGGAAAACTTTGTGCTGCATACTTCTCTGGAGTGGAAACTGTCGGAATTGTTCCGCAGCGTCGGGATGAAAAAAAAAGGAGAAACCATTTCCATGAACTGGGCAGACTTACCTGGTAAAAAGGGAAAAGCAAAGGTTGGATTAAAGCCCGGAATCAAAGATCCAAGCAAACTATTTAATTACATAGATCGGTTATACCCCTATCAGGCTCCGAAATTTCAAGCGGGGAAATTCTAATGATAGAGTTAAGGCCTTATCAGGAAGAAGCAAGAACTGCAATATTTGAACAGTGGGACAGCGGTGTACAGAAAACACTGCTGGTTCTTCCCACAGGCTGCGGGAAGACGATTGTGTTTGCAAAAGTGACAGAGGATTGCGTTCGAAAGGGAGAGCGGGTTCTGATCCTTGCACATCGGGGAGAGTTGCTGGAACAGGCGGCAGACAAGATTCAAAAGTCAACTGGACTGGGCTGTGCCGTGGAAAAGGCAGATCAGTCCTGTCAGGGAAGCTGGTTCCGAATTGTAGTTGGTTCAGTCCAGACCCTAATGAGAGAAAAACGGCTGGGACAGTTCCCGACCGATTATTTCGACACAATCATCATTGATGAGGCACATCACTGCATTTCCGACAGCTACCAGCGGGTTCTGGAACACTTCCCAGCTGCCCATGTGTTGGGAGTGACCGCGACGCCGGATCGGGGAGATATGCGGAACCTGGGACAGTATTTTGAATCCAAGGCTTATGAGTATACACTGCCGAAGGCGATAAAGGAAGGATATCTCTCACCAATAAAAGCTTTGACGATTCCGTTAAAGATTGATATGAGCAGCGTGTCGGTTCAGGCTGGTGATTTTAAAGCCGGAGACATCGGGACGGCGCTTGACCCGTATCTGGAGGGAATTGCGGAAGAAATGGAGAAATACTGCCGGGAGAAAAAGACCGTAGTATTTCTCCCGCTTGTCAAGACCAGCCAGAAGTTCTGCAGCATCTTGCAGAAGCAGGGGTTCCGAGCTGTCGAAGTCAACGGGGAAAGCCCGGACCGGGCGGAGATCTTGCAGGACTTTGAATCGGGCCGGTATAACGTCCTCTGCAACAGTATGCTGCTGACAGAGGGCTGGGACTGCCCATCTGTTGATTGTATCGTGGTACTGCGGCCAACAAAAGTACGTAGTCTGTACTGCCAGATGGTGGGACGCGGGACTAGGCTGGCAACCGGAAAGGATCACTTGCTTCTGCTGGATTTTTTGTGGCACACAGAGCGTCATGAACTGTGTCATCCTGCGTCCTTAATTTGCGAAAATGAAGAAGTGGCACAGAAAATGACACAAAACCTGGAAGAGAATGCGGGTCAGGCCGTAGATATTGAAGAAGCTGAAAAGGCAGCTTCTGAAGATGTTGTGGCCCAGCGCGAAGAAGCGCTTGCTAAACAACTGGCAGAAATGAAGCGAAGAAAAAGAAAACTGGTGGATCCACTCCAGTTTGAAATGAGTATCCAGGCGGAAGATTTGTCCGGATATGTGCCGGCATTTGGGTGGGAAATGGCGCCTCCATCCGAGCGGCAGAAGCAGACGTTGGAAAAATTGGGTATTTTACCAGATCGAATCGATAATGCCGGGAAAGCATCAAAGTTACTGGAACGACTGGATAAACGTCGGCAGGAAGGACTTACCACTCCAAAACAGATTCGATTTCTGGAGGGCAGAGGCTTCCAGCATGTGGGAACCTGGCAGTTCGACACTGCACGGAAATTGATCGATCGGATCGCGGCCAATGGATGGCGGGTACCGGCAGATATTATACCGCAGGAATATAAAGGAGCATGAGTAAGACATGAAGCAGAAAACAGATCTCCTAGAGATCCTAAATTATATAAACCCTGCAGAATTAGAATACCAGGACTGGGTAAATATCGGTATGGCCCTAAAACAGGAAGGCTATACGGCAGCGGATTGGGATGCCTGGAGCAGGCGGGATCCGCACCGGTACCATAAGGGGGAATGCGAACGGAAATGGAATACTTTTCGCGGGAACGCAAGCCCGATAACTGGTGGGACTTTGGTGCAGATGGCGATGGAAGCGGGCTGGGTACCGGAGCGAGGGCATGAACTTGATTGGGACGATACAATTCAAACAGATAGTGATCGTGTTGTAGTAGATAAAAACTGGATCGAAGGGCAGGAGGTGCAGACACCGGCAAATTGGAATCCGGTACAGGATCTGATCCAATATCTGGAGACGTTATTTGAAGCAGGAGAAAATGTAGGATATGTAACACGAAGCTGGAAGAATGAAAAAGGGAAATATGTTCCGCAGGATAAAGGAAACTGGGATCGGACAGCAGGCCAGTTGATTGAGTTGCTTTCCAATTGCAATGGAGATATCGGTGCTGTTTTAGGAGATTACGACCCGGAAGGAGGAGCGTGGATTCGCTTTAATCCGCTGGACGGGAAAGGCGTCCGAAACGAAAATGTAACGGATTTTCGGTATGCGTTGGTAGAGTCTGATGGAATGGAAATTGACAAGCAGAATGCAATTTTACGGGAATTGGAGTTACCAATTGCCTGCCTGGTACATAGCGGCGGCAAAAGCCTACATGCGATTGTAAAGATTGACGCAGCGGATTATGGAGAATACCGCAAACGAGTGGATTATCTGTATGATGTTTGTCAGAAAAACGGCATGAAAGTGGACACACAAAACAGAAATCCATCCCGTTTGTCAAGGATGCCAGGAATATTACGCGGTGGACAAGAACAGTTTTTAGTAGGGACAAATATTGGAAAAGAATCCTGGAATGAATGGCAGGAATGGATTGAAGGCATAAACGACGACCTTCCGGATCCGGAGAGCTTGAAAAGCGTCTGGGATCATCTGCCGGATCTGTCACCGTGTTTAATTGACGGTGTGCTAAGGAAGGGCCATAAAATGTTGATTGCTGGGCCGTCCAAAGCAGGTAAATCCTTCCTGCAGATTGAACTGTGTATTGCTATTGCCGAAGGAAAGAAATGGCTGCAATGGCCATGTGCGAAAGGGAAAGTATTGTATGTAAATCTGGAATTAGATCGTTCCAGCTGCTTACATCGGTTTCGTGATGTATACCTTGCGCTTGGAATCACACCAAATCATATTGAGAATATTGATATCTGGAATTTAAGAGGAAAATCAGTCCCGATGGATAAACTGGCGCCGAAGCTGATCCGCAGAGCAGCCAAAAAGGACTATGTAGCGGTTATTATCGACCCAATTTATAAAGTCATTACCGGGGATGAAAACAGCGCAGATCAGATGGCAAATTTCTGTAACCAATTTGATAAAGTATGTACAGAGTTGGGATGTGCGGTGATCTACTGCCATCATCACAGCAAGGGAAGTCAGGGCAGTAAAAAATCCATGGACCGTGCCAGCGGATCCGGTGTATTTGCCAGAGATCCGGATGCCTTGCTGGACCTGATTGAGTTGGAAACTACAGACAGTTTGATGAAACAAGAAGAGAATAAGGCAGTCTGTCATGTTTGCAAGGCATTCTTAGATAGTGCCTGGAAATGGGAAGATGACCTTTCTCAGGATGATCTGTTAAGCAGCGTACAGATGCTGAACTACTGCAAAGAGCATCTTGATCAATGGAAGATGAATCGGCTGGAAAAAGAATTGGAGGATGTAAAAGCAAAGA
>DVGR01000161.1 GCA_018712605.1 Candidatus Choladousia intestinigallinarum | reverse complement strand
TAATTTCCTGCGCATTTTGTAGATGTTGTATTCGCTCATCGCAAAAATCCTCCCGTATATTTTCTTCGGGATCTCCCGGCTTTATCCGAATCAAGAATGCCACCGTCATCTTCCACCCTGATATACCCCGGATTCCGCTATATATCGGAATACCGCGTCCGGAACGTAATACCGCACGGAGCGGCCTTCCCGGATCCAGCTTCTGAGACGGCTTGAAGCAATATCCACATCCGGTGTCTTCAGGACGCAGATCTTGGCCTTAAACTCCTGCTCCAGGCAGCGGATTCTCTCCTGCATAATCTTCATATCAAGCTGATCCCTGACAGCTACAGCCAGAGTGCATCTTCTGCAGATCTCTTCCGGCTCTCTCCAGGTGTCAAAGGACATAAGGGAATCAGCACCGATAATAAAAAAATATTCATAAGAAGGATGCAGGCTTTTCAGACGGATCAGCGTGTCTTTCGTATAGCTGAATCCTTCCCGCTCCATCTCTTCCGCATCCAGACCGAAATGATTATTATCAGAAATAGCAAGCTTTACCATTTCCATTCGCTGCCTGTCTGTTGCGCCGTCCATTCTTTTCTGTTTATGCGGCGGATTCCCAGAGGGAATGAACAGTACCGTGTCCAGGCTAAACTGCTCATAGGCACACTCCGCCAGCATTAAATGTCCTATATGAATCGGATCAAAAGTTCCTCCCATAATGCCTATTCTTTTTGACTCAGCCCTCTGGCTCATCGCAAGTCCTCCTGGTCAGGGAAGAATAATTTTCTTTTTATTTTCTTTCCCTTCTTTATAAAGAACAATTTTCTTTCCAATTACCTGAACCACTTGTGAGTGGGTTCTCTCCCCGATGATCTGGGCCAGCTCTTTGGGATCATCCATACAGTTTTGAAGAACGCTGATTTTAATCAGCTCTCTGGCCTCTAAAGCTTCCTGGATAGCCGCCGTGTTTTCCGGGGTGAGACTGGATTTGCCGATCTGAAAAATCGGCTCCATTGTCATGGCTAATCCTTTTAAATAAGCCCTCTGCTTGCTTGTCATCTGTTATCTGC
Organism: Candidatus Choladousia intestinigallinarum; assembly: GCA_018712605.1. GTDB lineage: Bacteria > Bacillota > Clostridia > Lachnospirales > Lachnospiraceae > Choladousia > Choladousia intestinigallinarum. The sequence continues at coordinate 1,780 of DVGR01000161.1, read as the reverse complement.
CTTTCTACTTATAATATTCAAACTGCAGTCCATAGAGCTTTACTGTATCGCCCTCCTGGATGCCCAAAGCCTCCAGTTCATCCAGAATTCCGTTATCCTTTAAAAAATTCTGGAAAAACTGAAATCCTTTTTCAGATTCCAGGTTTGTGTACCCCAGCATTTTTTCAATTCTAGGCCCTTCTACCAGATAGGTATCCGCTTCTTCCTGGGACTTGGTTACCGTAAAGGGAAGCGTTTCGCCGCTGAAGTGCTCTTCTGGATTATATTCCTGCCTGAAAATTAGGGTTTCCTCCGGGAGCTGAGATAAAAGCTCTTTTACATAATAGAGAAGCTCTTTCACTCCTTCGCCGCTGACCGCGGAGATAGGAAACACACGGATCCCCTCAGGCTCAAAGACTTCCCTAAGACGTCCTACGGGATCTTCTCCCTCAAGAACCGCATCTATTTTGTTAGCCGCAATCACCTGGGGGCGGCCAGCTAAGGATTCATCGTATTCTCTAAGCTCATGATTGATCTTACGGATATCTTCTACCGGATCCCTGCCCTCCACAGAAGCGGCGTCTACAATATGAATCATAACCTTCGTACGCTCGATATGCCGAAGAAACTCATGGCCGAGTCCCGCCCCCTGGGCTGCTCCTTCGATCAGGCCCGGTATATCTGCCAGCACAAAGCCGCCGCCTTCCAGATCCACAACCCCCAGATTAGGAGAAAGGGTTGTAAAATGATAGTTGGCAATCTTTGGGTTGGCATTGGTAACTCTTGACAAAAAAGTGGATTTTCCCACATTGGGGAAACCGATGAGCCCTACGTCCGCAATCATTTTCAGCTCTAAAAACACCTCAAGCTCTTTGGCATCCTGTCCAGGCTGAGCGTATTTAGGCGCCTGCATGGTGGACGTGGCGTAATGCATATTTCCATTTCCTCCCCGGCCTCCCTTAAGGATCACCTGGCGCTTATTATCACCGGACATATCTGCGACCACCTGTCCGCTCTGGGCTTCTTTTATGACGGTTCCAGGAGGAACTTTCAGAACCAGATCCGCTCCGTCCGCTCCATGGCAGCGTCTCTTGCCGCCTGGCTGTCCGTCCTTGGCGCTGAATTTTCTCCGATGCCGGAAGTCAATCAGCGTGTTCAGTCCCTCATCCACTTCAAAAATTATATCTCCGCCTCTTCCGCCGTCGCCTCCGTCCGGTCCCCCATCAGGGACATAAAGCTCTCGCCGGAAGCTGACATGACCGTCTCCGCCCTTTCCAGAACGGAGAATAATCCTGGCTCGATCTGCAAACATAGTCCACCTTCTTTCTATACTTTCTATGACATGAAAAAACAGGCTTCAAACCATTATGATTTGAAGCCCTGAACGCATCATTCTGCTGCTACCGGATGTACAGAAACCTGTTTTCTGTCTCTGCCCTTTCTCTCAAAACGAACAACGCCGTCTGCCATCGCAAACAGAGTGTCGTCTCCGCCACGGCCTACATTCAGACCCGGATGGATCTTAGTCCCTCTCTGTCTGTAAAGAATGTTGCCTGCTTTTACAAACTGTCCGTCCGCTCTCTTTGCTCCAAGTCTCTTGGATTCGGAATCTCTGCCGTTCTTGGTAGAACCAACTCCCTTTTTATGAGCAAAGAACTGAAGATTCATTTTCAGCATAGTTACACCTCCTCAATTCTCAGGGTAATATATTCTTCTCCATATTCGTCCCGGATATTTTGTATACCCAGAACAAGGCTGTCCATCAGCAGATCCGTCTTTTCCGAAACGGATCCAGGAAAAT
>DVGR01000160.1 GCA_018712605.1 Candidatus Choladousia intestinigallinarum | reverse complement strand
CAGGGAGGAGGATTTAAAGACACATGGGTATTATCTCAATAGAAAAAGCAGATCATCTTTATTGGCTGGGGAGGTATACAGAAAGAGTATATACCACGCTGCGGGTATTTTTTCATATCTATGACCATATGATCGAACAGCCGGAAGGCATTTATGCAAAGTACTGTAAAAGACTGAATATCCCGGATGTTTATACTTCTAATAAACAGTTTGCCCAGGCTTATCTTTTTGATGAGGATAATCCGGATTCTGTAGTATCCAATATGAAGCGGGCCTATGACAATGCTGTGGTACTTAGAGAAGAATTAAGCAGCAATGTGCTGTCTTATGTCCAGCTTGCCCTGGATACTTTTCAGGCCTGTAAAAAGACCACGGCACCTCTTCTGGAACTGCAGCAGGCCATTGACTATTTGCTGGCTTTCTGGGGCTGCGCAGACGATTACGTGGATCAGGAAGACTGCAGGAATATTCTGAAATGTGGAAAATACGTAGAAAGACTGGATCTTTTCATCCGGCTGGATTATCACAGAGAAGATCTGGAAAAAGAATACAGAAAGCTGGTTAACCGGCTTTATAAAGCAAATTTAGATTATAATAAGGAAAACCTGAAGCACCTGGAACAAATCATTATGGATAAGGGCCAGCAGAAATCTTATGATCAGGAGGCACTGGGCTGCCTGGGAGGTTTGATCTCCTGAGCAGCCGGCAGGTGATATGAAAAAATTAAGATTTATATACAGAATGGAAATCCAATTTTCATCTCCGGTGAACAGCCATTATTTTGCCCTGCGCTGTATCCCCGGAGACTGTTCACGGCAGAGGATTGCTCTGACAGAACAAAACATTTATCCTGCAGACTATCTGGCCAGGACAAAGGACGGATTTGGCAACATCCGGCTCAGCGGGTGCTGCCAGGGACCTCATGAGACTTTTGGATATACCATAGCCGGGACAGCTCTGACCAGGGGAATGGAAGCGGTAAAAGAGCCCCTTCACCCCATGTACCGGTATCCATCGGCCTATACCCGTCCTGTTCCGGAAATAGCCGTCTTTGCCGGGAAAGCGGAAAAACTATGCCGGAAACTTGGCAAAAAACAGAATCTGGAAAAGGCCGTCTGTGTTATGGGAATGCTCTATGAGGGCTTTTCCTATGTGCCGGGATCTACAGATATCAGCACCACGGCGGGGGAGGCTTTGAAACAGGGAAAAGGCGTATGCCAGGATTATGCTCATATCATGACGGCGGTACTCCGGTATATGGGAATCCCTGCCAGATATGTGGCAGGATTGATGATCGGAGAAGGGTATACCCATGCCTGGGTAGAAGTTTATACCCGGGATGGCTGGTATGGACTGGACCCGACGAACAATCTGCATATTGACGAATATTATATTAAACTTGCCCATGGAAGAGACTACGGAGACTGTGTGACAGACCGGGGCTGCTTCTGTGGAACGGCTGGGCAGGTACAGAAAATTTATGTAAAGGTGGAGGAAATAAAAAATGACGGAAACAGTGGTGGCAATGAAACTGCCGGTGGATGAAAGCCTGCGGATCCGGAAAAACCGGGTCATGCCCACCCACCCCACAGGAGAAGAAAAGCGGATCGCAGTGGTAACCGGTACTCATGGAGACGAACTGGAAGGTCAGTTTGTCTGCTATGAGCTTCTTCGGAGGCTGAAGGCGGAGCCGGAAGGGCTGAAAGGGATCGTAGATGTATATCCGGCTTTGAACCCTCTGGGAATTGATTCTATCACCAGAGGGATTCCTATGTTTGACCTGGATATGAACCGGATCTTTCCGGGGAATGATGAAGGCCCTATGATGGAGTCTTTGGTCTGTGGACTGACGGAGGACCTGAAAGGGGCCGATCTCTGCGTGGATATTCATGCCAGCAATATTTTCCTTATGGAACTGCCTCAGGTGCGGATCAATGAGCTCACGGCAGAGAAACTGGTCCCTCTGGCACAGGATATCAATGTGGATTTTGTATGGGTGCATGCCAACGCTACCGTGCTGGAATCTACTTTGGCTTACAGCTTAAACCAGGCTGGCACCCCTACTCTGGTGGTGGAGATGGGAGTAGGGATGCGCATTACAAAGGCCTATGGATATCAGCTTGTGGAGGGATTGTTAAATGTTATGAAGACCCTGGGGATCTGGGAGGGAGAAGTAGGAGAAATCCGAAAGCCTATCGTGTCCGCAGACCAGGAAATCGGTTATCTGAATGCAGACTGTGCAGGGATCTATGTTCCCCGGGTACAGATCGGAGAACAGGTAAAGGAAGGAGACCTTCTGGGAGAGATCCTCAATCCTCTTACCGGAGATGTGGAGCAGGCAGTGAAAGCCCCTATTTCCGGCATGATATTTACAAGAAGAGAGTATCCGGTAGTCTACAGCGGCTCCCTGCTGGGAAGGATACTGGGAGGTGGAAAAGCATGAAAAAGACAGAAATTTTTACCCTTGGCTCACCCTATAGGGAAGACCTGAAGATAACCGGGTATACTTTCGGACAGGGACAGAAGTCTGCCTGCATAGTGGGAAGTATAAGAGGAAATGAAGTCCAGCAGCTCTATGTCTGCTCTCAGATTGTAAGAAAGCTGGAAGAACTGGAGGCAGCAGGAAAAATCACCAAGGATAAAGAAATCCTGGTGATACCTTCCATAAACCATCATGCCATGAACATCGGAAAGCGGTTCTGGCCTGTGGACAATACGGACATTAACCGGATGTTTCCGGGATACGATCTGGGAGAGACTACCCAGAGGATCGCAGCAGGAGTA
>DVGR01000159.1 GCA_018712605.1 Candidatus Choladousia intestinigallinarum | reverse complement strand
GAGGAATTTGATGCTTCCGGGAAAATGCTCTTAAGCAAAAACGCAGACCATTATCTGACAATCGAGGATGCAGTGACAGTTGGAGATATTCTGTTGTCAAAATTAAAATCTGCGGTCAATATTTGTCCGATCGGAAGAAGTATTTACCCTTCTGGAAGGATGTAGTCCGAAGCGGTTGACCGGGAGGAAGAAAGGGAATATGGTGGACATAATGATTAAGGAAATGTTTAATTGTTATGAAACCGCAAAAGTAAGGAGGAACTTTATGGGCCATATTATTGCAATATCAGGAAAAGGCGGCGTGGGAAAGACAACGCTGTGCGGGTTATTGATCCAGTATCTTTGCGAGACAGGGAAAAAGCCGGTGCTGGCGGTGGACGCGGATGCAAACGCCAATCTCAATGAAGTATTAGGTGTGGAAACAGGAATTACTCTGGGAGAACTCAGGGAGGAGATCGAAAGAGCCGGTACGGACTCCCGTTATCAGATTCCGGCTGGTATGACGAAGGCAGCATATTTTGACAGCCGCCTGGCGGATGCGCTGACGGAGGAAGACGATTATGATCTGATGGTGATGGGCAGATCCCAGGGACAGGGCTGTTACTGTTTCGTCAATGGCATTGTACAGACGCAGATTCAGAGACTGCAGAGCCATTACCCCTATATCGTGGTGGATAATGAAGCGGGTATGGAACATATCAGCAGGGGAATTCTCCCCAATATGGAAATCGCCGTTCTGGTCAGCGATTGTTCCAGGAGAGGGGTTCAGGCGGCCGGCAGGATCGCAGCTTTGATGAAAGAGTTGAATTTCCATCCCAAAAAGGTCGGACTCATAGTGAACCGGGCGCCGGACGGCAAGCTGGATGAGGGGACTATGGAAGAGATTCAAAACCAGAAGCTGGATTTACTGGGCGTAGTTCCCCAGGATGATGATGTTTACCGTTTTGACTGTGAAGGACGGCCTACGGTACAGCTTCCTGCGGATTCTCCGGTGAGAGCGGCGCTGAAAGTGATTATAGAAAAACTGGGAATTTGATGCTATGGCAGTATAAAAAATAAAGTTGTTTCGATTTTACAGAAGGCAGGTGGAAAAAATGAGCGTATTTGCGGACTGTCAGGATATCCGGAAAATGGCGGTGTTCAAAGAGATTGACTGCCCAAAATGCGGAGCAAAGGAAAGCATTGAGGTGATTGAACGGGATAATCTGACGACAGGAGACAGTATATGCGACCAGTGTGGATTTACCATTCCGGAAGGCGTTGTGCTGGAACGGTATCTGGATGAATTAAAGCAGAAATAAAGAGGAGATAAGCAGATGAAAGTGTCCATATGTGGAAAAGGCGGCTGCGGAAAGAGTACGGTAACCAGTCTGCTGGCAAAAGCGCTGGCTCGGAGGGAAAAAGAAGTCCTGGTCATCGATTCCGATGAGTCCAACTACGGCCTTCACCGTCAGCTGGGAGTGGAACTTCCGGGAGATTTTACCGAGTATTTCGGCGGAAAGGAAACCGTATTAAACGATATGATGCTGTCGAAATTTACCCACCAGTTTTTTCAGGAAACCTGGACTATGAAGGATATTCCGGAAAAATATTATAGTATGAAAGACGGGGTAAAGCTGATGGTCAGCGGGAAGATTCATCAGGCCAACGAGGGATGTTCCTGCGCCATGGGGACGGTGATGACACAGTTCATTCAGAATCTGCAGATTTCAAAGGATCAGTTTGCCCTTCTTGATATGGAGGCAGGAGTGGAGCATTTCGGACGGGGAATCGACAACGGTGTGGATCTGGTGCTGATGATCGTAGATCCTTCTTATGAATCGCTGCAGCTTTCCAGAAAAGTGGGGGAGCTGGCAAAAAGCATTGAAAAACCGTTTTATTATATTTTTAACAAAGTGACAGAAGAGAATCGGGAAATGCTGTATGAGAACGTATGGAAGCCGGAACGGGTGGCTGCCTGTCTTGGTTTGGACGCCGCAATCATGAAAGAAGGACTGACAGGGAAGGAACTGTCGGAAGAACCGGAAGCCATAGAGCGGCTGGCGGATTTTCTTCTTTCCATGATATCAAAACGGGAGGAGACGCATGTTACAGGAACAGTATGACAAACATAATCTGCAGATGCAGCCCTATCACCATTATCTGGCTGAATACCAGAGCATGGATCCGGCGGATATCAGCCGTCATCTGGGAATTCCCTATGATGAAAATGCCGGTCTTTTTCAGGTGAAATTTATGGAGAAAAACTATACGGTCAGTCATCCAAAACTGGAGATCCACTGCCTGGATAAAGAAGATGCACAGGCGGTTTTGTGTCATGATATCCATGCGAAAATACTGGTGCTGCGGTATTTTACAGAAGGGGACCGTATGGAGGCTACGGGAAATCTGCTTTCCTATCGGGATCTTCCCTGGGGCGAGGTGTATTACCGTCAGTTCTACGGGAGATGTATCATGAGGCTGGCCAGGATGTTTGGAAACAGGCTGAATACCTTTCAGGCGATTATGAAGGGATTAAAAGGAAAGAAAAAGGAATACGGAGACATAGCCTATGAGTTTCAATTTTTAGAGGGGCTGAGCCTGTGTTTTGTTCTTTGGGCAGGGGATGAAGAGTTCCCGCCTTCTGCCCAGATCCTTTTTTCAGACAATTTTCCCCTTGCCTATGCGGCGGAAGACGTGGCTTATATCGGAGATGTGGTACTGGATTATATGAAAAAATGCAAATAGAGTCCAAAAGATGTATGCTCTAAGGGATTTCTTAATCATGGTTTTGTTATGGTTAGTAAAGCAGTCACTTAGAGCATTCTTATACCCATGCAGGAGTGGGTGTCTGTGTTTTTAGTATGGTGGGAAATGCTGGAAGAAAAAATTTAACAAGGGAGAGAAGGAAAATGATGGAAGAATTTCAGATGGATGAAACCAATAATTACGTAAAATGGTGTGAGCAGTGGAGAGAGAAGTTCCTGAAAATGGATCAGGAAGAAGTGAAAAAAAGGCTGCCGGAATTAAAAGACGAAGGGGACTGGCTGACAATCTGTCATTTTGAAAGAAGGCTTGGGGTTCATAAAAAAGCGGGAAGATCATCGCCATGGACGATCACGATCCAGTGACCTGCTATGAAAGGCTGAATGTCTATACCCTGTTTGGCTATGTGTCACCCTTGGCACATTACAAAGATGACTGGGTACGGTTTGACCGGCTGAAAGATACCTCGCCTTTCTCAAAAGCCTTCCAGGAAGGGGTGATTGAACCGTTTTCCAGAATGTTCAGCGGCCATGTAAGAGAACTGTCCCAGGCCTGTGAGAAGCTGGGAGGAAAGAAGCTGCCCTGGTCTGATGCCGGTTATGAACTGAAAGCCTTTGCGTGTATTCCTGTACGCTTCCTGTTCTGGGACGGGGACGACGAATTTCCTGCCCAGGGAAATGTTCTTTTTGATGCCAGCGCTACGGATTTCATCCATGGGGAAAGTGTGGTGACCATTGCGGCCATCGGACTGGACCGGATCGTAAAATTGGCAGGAGTACCTATGGACAGGAGTACATTTCCTATATTTTGAAACAAAGGAAAGTTCGCTTCATAAACTTCCTTTTGTACCAGTTCTTTCATACGTTTGGCAAATGGACAGGGATAGCCAATAGGCGTCCCTTTGCTGATACAGGAAGCAAAAGCGATCGTATCCGCTCCCCGAATCTTGAGCAGGCGGGCTCGAAGAACTGCCCGTTTCCCAGGGCAGCCACCGCAATTGGTAAAGCCCACCAATTCAATATCATCTTCATCCGCGAATGCGCCGATTTTATTTTTTATTGCTTTGAAATCTGTAGTGCCGGGACAGTAGTCCTCTGTCTGCATACAACGAATAATACCAAGTTTCATATTGCTCCTCCTCTTCCTCTATTATGTGATCAGTTTTTCCAATTCCAGTATAGTCCGACAAAAGAGGCTTGTATCGTCCATTCAGAAATCCTTTTTGCCCAAACGGGAGAGTTTTTCCATGCAACGATCCAAAATTTTCTGCAAGGCAATGAAGGCAGGAATAGAGATGGTGTCGCTGAATTTGATGTTAATTTTATTATGACAACATATTGACACGAAAGCGAGTGGGTGCTAAGATGAGTTGAAGTAAAAATAAAAATAACACCAGTTTGAAAGGAATGGCGATATGAGTTTTTATGAAGATTTGGTCATGCAGACCCAGATGAATTATTCCAAATACTACCATGTCTATGCGTCTGGCAGCACACCCTATCAGCTTTCAGATAAAAGGCCGATACCGTATCAAGAACAGATTCAGCGCCTGGTACAGGAGATCAAAACCGCCGACTGCGTTGTAGTGGGTGGAGCCTCCGGCCTGTCCGCTGCCGGAGGCGGGGATTTCTACTACGAGGACAACGCTTCCTTCCGCAAATACTTCGGCAAATTTGCAAAGAAGTACCACTTCAAGGGGGCTTTTGATGGAATGTTCCGCCAGTGGGATGACCGGGCAGCTTTCTGGGCTTACCTTGCCACCTTCCTGCACACCACCCAGACCGCCACGGTACGTCAGCCCTATCTCGACCTGGACGCGCTGCTGAAGGGAAAGGATTTCTTTGTTCTCACCACCAACCAGGACACCCAGTTCATCAAGCTCTACCCGGAGGACAAGGTAGCGGAAATTCAAGGCGATCACCGCTTTTTCCAGTGTGCCGCCGGCTGCACAGACGACACCTGGGATGCCGTGAAGCCGGTGGAGGAAATGATAGCCGCCATGGGAGAGAAAACGACTATTCCTGCGGATATGATCCCCCGGTGTCCTCACTGCGGCGGCGAGGCATTCCCCTGGGTGCGGGGATACGGCAACTTTTTGCAGGGCAAAAAGTATGAGGAACAATATGAGAAAATTTCCCGTTATGTACTGGAACACAAAGACAGCAGGGTTCTGTTCCTGGAGTTGGGCGTGGGCCGCATGACGCCGATGTTTATCCAGGAGCCTTTCTGGAACCTGACCCTCAGTTTTCCCCATGCCCGGTATATCGCCGTCAACGACAAATATGATTTCCTGCCCAAGCAGCTGGAGGATAAGGGGATGGCCATCGTGGCCGACATCGGCAATGTGCTGCGGGATACGCGAAACGCCATGGAAAACGGAGACAGCAAAATAGGAAGGAGCGAATGAACATGATAAACTGGAACTCTATTGCAGAAAAACTCAAAGAGGCAGACGCCATCCTGATCGGGGCCAGCAATGGCCTGTCTATCACGGAGGGGCTGCATCTGTTTGCGGACAATGTGGCCTTTGAGGAATTGTTTGGGGACTTCAAACGGAAGTACGGACTGCGCTGCATTTTGCAGGGTATGATGGCCCAGTGGACCAGAGAGGAGGAAAAGTGGGCCTTCTGGGCAAGGCTCATCCGCCACTACTGCGGGCAGTACCGGCCTACGCCGGTGATGGAGGATTTGAAGGCCATTGTGGGGGATAAGGATTATTTTATCGTCACTTCCAACGGAGAGTGTCACTTCGAGCTGTGCGGCTTCGCACCCGAAAAGATCTATGAGATCGAGGGCAACTGGCTGACCATGCAGTGCGCCCGCCCCTGCCATGACACCCGCTATCCCAGCCTGGCGGTGGCGGAGCAGCTGGCGGCGGCAGAGCAGGACGGCCATGTGCCCGCAGAGCTGTTGCCCCATTGCCCCAGGTGCGGCGGGTCCATGGACATTCACATGGCCGCCGGGGAACGGATGATCCCGGATGCCGCCGCTCAGGAACAGTTCCAGAACTTCCTGGATACCTATCACGGGAAGAAACTGGTGGTGCTGGAATTGGGTATCGGCTGGCGCAATCAGCTCATCAAGGCTCCGCTGATGCGGCTGGTGGCCAGAGAACCGAATGCAGCCTATGTGACCATCAACCTGGGCGAGGTCTACATCGCAGACAACATCAAAGGGAAGTCTTTCGGTCTGGATGGACGGCTGGATGAACTGCTGCCTGCTCTGCGGGAGGCATGCGAGGCATCAAAAATCCGCAAAAATATAAAGGACAGCGTGTGGTCATCGGCTCAGTGACGGATGGATACCTCTGCCGATGCTTCGTTTTGATAAAATCTTTCAAGCCGATACCTGCCAGTTTCTCACGGATACGATTGATGTTGACGCTTAAAGCGTTGTCATCTACATACATCTGATTATCCCACAAAAACTCGACAATATTGCTGCGGGAGCAGATTTTACCTGCATTTGTGAACAGGTAGTAGAGGATTTTTAACTCGTTTTTGGTCAGCTCTACTTTTTGTCCTTCATACTCCAAACTGCTGGATTCCAGATGCAGAATGGCGCCGCCATAAGATAACTGTTCGTTTTGCTGTGCCGGATAGGCTCTCTTGAGCAGTGATGCAATTTTAGCAAGCAGGATTGCCGTGTTATAAGGTTTGGTGATGAAGGCATCGCCGCCTAGCATAATACTGTTGAGTTCATCCATATCGGTATTGCAGCTTGTCACAAACACGATAGGAATATCAAAAAAGCTGCGGATTTGTGAGCATATTTCAAAGCCGCTGTTTTCTGGCAGTTTTATATCCAATAAAACAAGGTGGGGCGCAAATGCTTTAAACTGCTCAATTACTCTTGCAAAGTCAGTTACAGCGTCAACCTCATATCCATTGCCCGACAAAAGGGTTTTTAGCTGTGCTTGTATTGTCAGATCATCTTCTACAACTAATATCCTCATTTCTCACTTGCCTCTTTGCATGTCATATAGTCCATATTCGCACCTCCGACAATATTTTTCATTATATTTCATTTGCTCGAAGGACACAAGACAGGAAATATGGCGGAAGTGTAAAAAACAAACAGAGGCCGCGGGGAACAGCCTGCGCTTTCCGCGTGTTTATCAGCCCTACCCAGCGCACGGGATCGCGGGCTTTCAGTTCCTCGGCGCCGTCCTCAATGCGATCCGGGCGTTGTTTGTAAAAAAGCTTTGAGGCTCCAAGGGAAACGGTTATTG
>DVGR01000158.1 GCA_018712605.1 Candidatus Choladousia intestinigallinarum | reverse complement strand
GAGTATATGGAGAAACACTCTGTCTCCAGGCTGATAGGAGCCCCTCCCGGATATGTGGGATATGAAGAGGGAGGACAGCTCACAGAGGCGGTCAGGCGAAAGCCGTACTCCGTAGTGCTATTTGACGAGGTAGAGAAGGCCCACCCGGATGTATTTAACGTGCTTCTTCAGGTATTGGACGATGGGCGTATTACAGACTCCCAGGGAAGGACTGTGGATTTCAAAAATACGATCTTGATCATGACCTCTAATATAGGTTCCGCATTTTTGCTGGAAGGAATCGAAGCGGACGGAACCATCCGTCAGGAATGCCAGGAGCAGGTAATGCAGCAGCTTAGGGGGAGCTTCCGGCCTGAGTTTTTGAACCGGCTGGATGAGATTATTCTGTTTAAGCCATTGACAAAAGAGAACATCGGAGATATTGTAGATCTGATGGTAAAAGATCTGAACCGCAGGCTGGCTTTCCAGGAAATTACCCTGGAGCTTACGGTGGCAGCCAAGGATTATGTGGCTGAAGGAGGATATGACCCGGTATACGGCGCCCGTCCTCTTAAGAGATTCCTGCAGAAAAACGTGGAAACCCTGGCGGCTCGGCTGATCCTTTCGGGAGAAGCGGGGATGTACGATACCATTGTGCTGGATGCGCAGGATGGGAAGCTGGAAGCCCGTGTGAAAAAGACGCCTGCGGCGGAATAATCCGGCAGCAGAACTTCACAGAATAAAAAGGAGGAAGATTATGCCTTTACCTGAAGATCCCATTATGCTGCTCAGCTTCGTCAATACGCAGTTGAGAGATTTCTACCCGTCACTGGATGACTTCTGCAGCGCTGTGAATGTGGCCAGAGATAAGATAGAGAAGAAACTGATGAACGTGGGATACGAATATAACGCAAAGCGGAACGCCTTCGTATAGAGGGCGTCCTGGCACAGAAGAGGGGATCGGTACTTAACCGGCCTCTCTTTTTGCTTGCACGTTCTGATTTGAATGTGCTATACTACACTTTTGCAAACAACAGACTGCATGTTTCACTGCTCCTGGCAGTGATTTGGAGGGAATCATATGTGGATTGCGGATAAATATATTGACTATGTGAAGGAAAAAACCATAGAAAAACCTGAAGAGAGCTGGGGAAAGATCCTGCTGGGATTTAAGGCAAACAAACTGCGGACCAAGCTCCTGCCCAGAAAAGATCTGTCCCAAGGATATCAGAAGCTGGAGGCCATGATGATGTCTTTTGTGGCGGATTCTCTTGGGAAACCCCAGAGCTATGTGTGGGGAAATATTTTTTCTCCCTGTGAGATCGTACAGTGCTTCGGGCTTCGCACACTGTCCATCGAGTGCCTGGCCTGCTATCTGAGCGGCTACCATCTGGAGGATTATTTTATTGATTATGCGCAGAATACGGGCATTGCGCCCACTCTCTGCTCCTATCATAAGACCTTTGTGGGGGCCATCGACAGCGGAGCCGTTCCCATGCCGAGATATGCCGTTACGACCTCCCTTTCCTGCGATGGGAACCTGAATACGTTCCGGTATCTGGAGAAGAAGAAAGGAGTTCCCTTTACCTTTTTGGATGTTCCGTATGGGGACGACGAGGCCTCCGTGGATTACCTGGCAGAACAGCTTCGTCAGTTTGCCGGCCGGATGGAAGAGCAGTTTGGGATTCCCTTTGATGAGGAAAAGCTGAGAGAATCTCTGCGGATTGAAAATGAGACCAGGAAAGCATTGATAGAATTTTTCGGCCTTCAGAGGGAGCGGTACTATCCGGGAGAGCTGATCAGCCATCTGTATATGATGATGGGAATGCATCTGCTGGTGGGAACCAGGGAGTTTTTGGATTTGATCCGCTTTATGATCGAAGATATTAAGACATATCCGAAATTTGAGGGAAAAAAGATTCTTTGGGTTCACCTTCTTCCCTTTTATCAGGAGAGCCTTAAACAGTATTTTAATGCCAATGAAAAGTACCAGATCATTGCCAGCGATATTATTATAGATTCTATGGAAGAACTGGATGAGACCAGGCCCTTCCACGCTTTATCCAGGAAGATTATACGCAATATGTACAATGGTTCTTATTCCCATAAGGCAGATATGGTGCAGCGCCTGGCGGAGACTCTGAATCCAGATGCGGTGATCCAATTCTGTCACTGGGGATGCAAGCAGTCCTCAGGAGGCAGCATTCTTCTGAAAGAAAGGATGCAGGGGTTAGGAATTCCCATGCTGATTCTGGACGGAGACGGCATTGACAAGCGCAACAGCCATGACGGACAGATCAAGACCAGGCTGGAGGCCTTTCTGGAGATGCTGGAGACAGCAGCGAACGGTGATTTTGAAGAGAAGGAACAGAAAAAGGTATGTTAGGATATATATGTAAGTACGCGCCAATAGAAGTGTTTGCGTCCATGGGCGTGGAGATGAAGCGCATAGAACCGGATGTGACCAACTTTAATCAGGCGGAAATCAAGATGCACCCCAATATCTGCAGCTTCGCCAAGGGAATGCTGGAGGATATGATGGATTCTGATTATGAAGGAATCATCCTCACTACCTGCTGCGACAGCATCCGCCGCCTGTACGATGTTCTGCGGGAGGAATTCCCGGAGAAATTTATTTATATGCTGGACACCCCCAGAATTACAAAAGAGGCGGGAATTACTCTCTACGAACAGCGGATCAGGGATATGATCCAGGCGTATGAGAAATTTTCTCATAAAAAATTTGATGAAAAAGTGTTCCTGGAGTATATCAGGCAAAAGAAGGAGGAGCAGTCTTCCAGTTCCCGGAAGGGCTCTTTGAATATTGGAATTCTGGGAGCCAGGGCAAATACCGGTATTCAGGAGATTCTGGCTAAAAAAGGAGCGAATGTGGCCTTTGATTTGACCTGTACTGGGCTTGGGAGGAAGCTTTTGGCAGAGGAAGACCAGCCGCTGACAGGGTATACCAGAGGACTTTTAAGCCAATTCCCTTGTATGCGGATGGAACAGGCCTCCAACCGGGACGAGATGATTAAGCGGTATGCGGACAGCGCAGACGGCATCATCTACCACACAGTGCAGTTCTGTGACAACTACGCTTATGAGTACGCCTGGCTGAAGGGATGGCTGAAGCGTCCCCTGCTTTTGCTGGAGACAGACTATACCAGGCAGAGCTACGGACAGATTCTTACGAGGATTGAGGCCTTTCTGGAGTCTTTAGCGCCCCAGGAGGCAAAACCGAAAAAACGTACGGAGGGAAACGAAGCAATGTATGTACTTGGAATAGACAGCGGTTCCACATCTACCAACGCAGTGATTATGGACCAGGACAGAAAAATCCGGGCTTTTTCTGTGGTGCGCACAGGAGCAAAATCCGGCGTCAGCGCCCAGAAGGCTTTAGATGACGTGCTGCAGAAAGCATCCCTTGGCCGTGAGGATATCTCCTGGATCGTCTCCACAGGCTATGGCCGTGTCAGCATTCCCTTTGCGGATGAGAATGTCACGGAGATTAGCTGCCATGGAAAGGGGGCCCATTATTTTAATCCTGGAATCCGCACCATCCTTGATATCGGCGGACAGGACAGCAAGGCCATCAAGCTCAGTGAGAGCGGAGAGGTCAAGGACTTTGTGATGAATGATAAATGTGCCGCAGGAACGGGAAGATTCCTGGAGATGATTGCCAGGACCCTGGAGGTGACATTGGATGAGCTGGGAGCCATTGCCCTTGAGTCCAAGGAAAAGATTGAGATCACCAGCATGTGTTCTGTCTTTGCGGAATCGGAGGTAATCTCTCTGATTGCCAACAATAAAGAAAAGGCGGATATTGCGGACGGAGTCTGCCATGCCATAGCCAACAAAGCTTTTGGACTTCTCCGCCGGGTGGGAATGGAGCCGGAATTCATGATGACCGGAGGCGTGGCTAAGAATCCGGGAGTAGTACATGCGGTGGAAGAAAAAATCGGCGCCAAGCTGTATATCTGCCCGGAGCCGGAGATCGTAGGAGCCACCGGCGCAGCCCTTTACGCCCTGGAAAAGCTTAAGTCATAAAAGATCAAAACCCTTCTTGACAAAAGAAGGGGAAGTCTATATACTGTAAAAAAACGTTGAAGAGATCAAGTAGAAGCTGGCGGAAGGGACAGAAAGCAACCGGGTGATGAGAGGGGCGCATGGAAACCAGCTTTGAATACCTCTTGGAGTTCCGCACCGAACAGGGATTTCCCCAGTAGGCTGCGGCGGAAGGGCATCCGTTATCGTGCCGGGGTATGCAGGTACTCCGTGAGGCAGGCAATGTGAGTTGTCTGTGAAATAAGGTGGTAACACGGGAATATTCTCTCGTCCTTATATTTGATAATAGGGGCGGGAGTTTTTTTGTGCAGCAATATAAAGCTTTGCAGGGATGCTTGATTTGTTTGGATCTTTCAAAAAAAGTCCGCCCGTAAAAGAGAAAAGGAGAAAAGACATGCAGATTTATGAGGAACTGGTGGCCCGGGGGCTGATCGCCCAGGTCACAGACGAAAAAGAGATCAGAGAGCTGATAAACAATGGCAAGGCTACTTTCTACATTGGCTTTGATCCAACGGCGGACAGCCTTCATGTGGGACATTTTATGGCGCTGTGCCTGATGAAGCGGCTTCAGATGGCCGGCAATAAGCCCATTGCCCTTCTTGGGGGAGGTACCGGTATGATTGGGGATCCTTCCGGGAGAACGGATATGCGCCAGATGATGACCGTGGAGACGATCCAGCACAACTGCGATTGTTTCAAAAAGCAGATGAGCCGCTTTATTGATTTCTCCGATGGCAAGGCGTTAATGGTCAACAACGCCCAGTGGCTTATGGATCTGAACTATATTGAGCTGCTGCGGGAGGTAGGCCCCCATTTCTCCGTAAACCGGATGCTGACGGCTGAGTGCTACAAGCAGAGGATGGAGCGGGGATTAAGCTTCTTAGAGTTTAATTACATGATCATGCAGAGCTATGACTTCTACAGGCTTTTCCAGGACTACGGATGCAACATGCAGTTCGGGGGAGACGACCAGTGGAGCAATATGCTGGGAGGTACGGAGCTGATCCGCAGGAAACTGGGAAAAGACGCTTATGCCATGACCATTACTCTGCTTCTGAATTCAGAGGGAAAGAAGATGGGCAAGACCCAGAGCGGCGCTGTGTGGCTGGATCCTGACAAGACCTCACCCTTTGATTTTTACCAGTATTGGAGAAACGTGGCGGATGCCGACGTGCTGAAATGCCTGCGGATGCTCACCTTCCTTCCTCTTGAGCAGATTGACGAGATGGATCACTGGGAGGGAAGCCGGCTCAATACAGCCAAGGAGATTCTGGCGTATGAGCTGACCAGCCTGGTACATGGGTCGGAGGAAGCAGACAAGGCCCAGAAGGCAGCCAGAGAGCTGTTTACGGGAGGAAGCGCAGCCGATATGCCGGAGGCAAAGATTCAGGAGGCAGATCTGGAGGGAGACGCCATTGACGTAATCGCCCTTCTTCAGAAATCAGGACTTGTGCCTTCCCGCTCCGAGGGACGCCGGGCCATCGAACAGGGAGGCGTGTCTGTGGACGGAGAGAAAGTGACAGACGTAAAAGCCACGATTACCAAGGAGCAGCTTGCGGGAGACGGTATCGTGCTTAAGAGAGGAAAGAAAAATTTCCGCAGAGTGTCTATGGAATAAAGCTTAAAAGTTCAGGAGAGACAGCATCTGTTAAAACGGCCGCTGTCTCTCCTGGTCTTTATCTGTAACAATTATTTTTACACGATTGCTTCTATAATGGTTTTTCCGTTTATTCTGATTTTTTTAATACCAGGAACTTTGTTTTTTCTGAAGCTGAAGCTCAGCAGAAACCCTATATCCGCAGCACAAATCTTTCCAGTACCTGTTCCATATTCAGCTTTCCATTTTGTATAAATCCGGCTTTCTCATCCAAGGATGCTTTATACAGATCGTCTTCCATCAGGGCACTTTCTGAAAGGAAAAGATTATACAGTCGGGTTTCAAATATGCGGTTGGCAATTCTGACTGTATGATCCTCCACTTTTACAAAGCCAAACATCATGGCTGTATCAATGGCAAGGTTATCGGGATTGTAGACGATACTTTTTCCGGTAAACAGAAGTTCGCGTATCATTTCTTTCAGCTCTGTATAATCGCGAAGCTTAGTGATCATGGATTCAAAAAGCGTATTTTTTTCAGATAACAGAAGCCTTACGGCTTCAAGAAGGCCTCCCTCTGTCCAGGCAGAAGGCTTAGAGGAATAGCCGCTGCGTTCAGGCAGAGTTTCATCCATGATTTTGCAAAGGGTAGAGACAAGAACAGGATAACCGGACGTATAGTCATAGATATCTCCAGCCATTTTGGAGATGTCCATTCCTGTTTGCCAGTCTTTTTCGTACTGTATCAGCATACCTGCAATGTCTTCTTTTGAGAAGCTCATGTCTATATCTAATTTTACGGCTATATTCCACGGACTGTTCATTTTGTGCTGATCTCCGGGGCGAATTTTTAGTTTCAAATTTTTGACATCATAAACCCCGGCCAGGACTACGGAATGAAACGCTGGTGTCTGATCCCGGTCAATATAATAAGCTCTCAGTTGGGCTAGAAAATCAATGAACACTTGATTATTTGTAGCACTGTCCACTTCATCTATAAGCAGCACCATAGGAAGGGGAGACTGTCCGCAGAGATCGCTTATGACCTCAAATAATTCCTGAAGTTCCAATTTTTCCTCCCCTCTTAACAGCATTCTTTCCATACTATCCAGAATCACGGTCATTTCTTCTGTGATGGGAGATGTTGTTTTTTTAAGAGTGCGAAGAACTGCTTTGGTAAATGCGAGAGAAAAAACATTTTCATTCCTAAATTTTGCGTCGCCAAAAGTCTGAAAATCTATGGATATAACGATATATCTATCCTGGAGAAAGTTTGCAAGCGCCCGCAGCGTCGTTGTTTTTCCGTATTGTCGGGCACGATTGAGAGTGATGTATTCTCCCCTGTCGATCAAAGAACGGATTTTTCTGAGACGTTCCTCTATATTAACCATGTAGTGAAGCTCTGGCTTACAGTCGCCTGTGATATTGAAAGTTTTTCTCATATGGCAGCAATCCTTTCCTGAATGACCGGATACAGAACCAGCTCTGCACCTTGCGGGCAGACTATGAGTTCATTATATGATATACCTGCCAGGAATGCAAAGGTGATTTGCGGACTCTGCGGCACAAAAGGATAGGCCTTCGCATACTATAATAAGAAGAGAGGTTTCTGGAGAGCCTGCTGTATGAGAACAAAATTTTTCCATGGAGCGGGGCTGGCGGCCCTGTTGATCCTGTCTGTGTGTCTGGGGGCTTTTTTGGCGGAAGGGAAAAGTGTCCTGCGGATTTCGGGAGAGGAAGCTTTCGGACAGAAGAAAAGGGTGGCCCTGACTTTCGACGACGGTCCTCATCCATCTAATACCGGGCTGCTTTTAGACGGGCTTCGGGAGAGAAATGTAAAGGCGACTTTTTTTCTCATTGGAAGAAACATTCCCGGAAATGAGGCGGTGGTCAGGCGAATCTATGAGGAAGGGCATCTGATCGGCAATCACACGTATGATCATGTAGACCTGACCAGTATGGGAAAAGAGGAAGCCTGCCGTCAGGCTCTGGAGACCAGCAGACTGGTACAGGAAATCACGGGGCAGGGAACGGAATTTATCCGGGCGCCCTTTGGAGCTTGGAATAAAGAGCTGGAAGCGTGTACCGGCATGATCCATGTAAAATGGAGTGTGGATCCTTTGGACTGGACAACGGAAAATGTGACCTTGATAACGGAACGTGTTTGTGAGACAATAGAAGACGGAGATATTATTCTTCTCCATGACTGGTATAAATCCTCCGTGGAAGCGGCGCTGCAGATTGTGGATACGCTGCTGGAGAGAGGATATGAATTTGTGACAGTGGATCAAATGATCCTACTATAAAAGCGAATCTCGGTGAACGGACAGCAGGCATTTATGTTTAGATAGGAGCGGTATATGGATCTTTTCGAGTACGCAAGAAGCAAAAGTATGGAGCAGGAGGCACCTTTGGCTTCCCGCATCCGCCCCAGAACCTTGGATGAAGTGGTGGGGCAGCAGCATATTATAGGGAAGGATAAGCTTTTATACAGGGCGATTATGGCGGATAAGCTCAGTTCGCTGATCTTTTACGGCCCCCCCGGAACGGGAAAGACGACTTTGGCCAAGGTGATCGCCAATACCACCAGCGCAGCATTCACCCAGATCAACGCCACCGTGGCCGGGAAAAAGGACATGGAAGAGGTGGTAAAAGAGGCTAAGGACCGTCTGGGCATGTATGGTAAAAAGACGATTCTGTTTGTGGATGAGATTCACCGTTTTAACAAGGGGCAGCAGGATTATCTTCTTCCCTTTGTGGAGGATGGAACTCTGGTACTCATCGGAGCCACTACGGAAAATCCGTATTTTGAGGTAAACGGGGCCCTCTTGTCCAGATCCGTGGTTTTTGAGCTGAAGCCTTTGTCAAAAGAGGACATTATGACGCTGGTTATGCGGGCGGTCTACGATGAGGAGAGGGGGATGGGAGCGTACCATGCCAAGATCCACCAGGATGCCGCAGAGTTTCTGGCTGACGTGGCCGGGGGCGATGCCCGGGCTGCGTTAAATGCCGTGGAGCTGGGGGTTCTCACCACGGCTCCTGCCGAGGATGGGTATATCCACATTACCCTGGATGTGGCTTCCCAGTGTATACAGAAACGGGTGGTACGGTACGATAAAGGCGGGGATAATCATTATGATACGATTTCTGCTTTTATTAAAAGCATGAGAGGCTCGGATCCGGATGCGGCGGTATACTACCTGGCCCGGATGCTGTATGCCGGAGAGAGTGTTACCTTTATTGCCAGGAGGATTATGATCTGCGCTTCCGAAGATGTGGGGAACGCAGATCCCCAGGCGCTGCAGGTGGCCGTGGCGGCGGCCCAGGCAGTGGAGAGAGTGGGAATGCCGGAATCTCAGTTGATTCTGGCCCAAGCGGCTCTGTATGTGGCTACGGCTCCCAAGAGCAACTCCGCCACCAATGCCATATATGACGCTATGAATGCGGTAAAATCCGGTTCCGCCACAGTGCCGCCCTATCTTCAGGACGGTCATTACGGAGGGGCTGGAAAGCTGGGACGGGCCATCGGGTATGAGTATGCCCATGATTTTCCGAAGCATTTCTCAAAACAGAGGTATCTTCCCAAGGAGCTGGGGGATCAGAAGTTTTACATTCCCTCAGAGAACGGATATGAAAGGGAGATAAAAAGATATCTGGATTGGCTCCATGAGGATTAAGGGGGAAAAGATGGAAAAAAGATGGATTAAGTTTGGTGTGCTGGCAGCAGTTCTCTGTCTGGTGATAAAATATTCAGATGAGATTTTCCGGGCCGGGGGGCTCATACTGGGAACGGTGCAGCCTCTGCTTTTTGGATGTGTTCTGGCCTATATACTGAATATTTTTATGAAAAAATTGGAAAAGCTCTACTTTCCCCGGAGAGAAGAAGCCTGGGTGGTCAGGACGAGAAGGCCCGTGTGTGTGTCGGTAAGTATTGTGTCAGTGCTGCTTCTGACCGTCTTCTTTGTGGGAATGATTATACCTGCTTTAGGGGAGTGTATTCATATTCTCACCAGGGATCTTCCGGGATTCCTAAGCGAGGTGCAGAGATGGCTGATCCAGGTTTTGCAGGACACACCGGAGCTTCAGGACTATGTGGAAGGGCTGGACATTGACTGGGCCCAGATTACCAGAAAGGTAGGCGATCTTCTGGGGCAGGGGCTGGAGAGCTTGTTCAATTCGGCTTTCTCTGCGGCGAATATGGTGATTTCCGGGATAGCTACCCTGGTCATAGCGGTTATTTTTTCTATCTACCTGCTCTTTCAGAAGGAAAAGCTGCAGGGACAGGTTATGAGGACCGCTGCGGCGTATCTGCCGGAGCGTCCCAGAAAAAGGGCTGGAGAATTTCTGTGTCTGGCGAATGAGACCTTCACAAGCTTTATTACAGGACAGCTTACGGAGGCGTGCATTATCGGAGTCCTCTGCACAGTGGGGATGCTGGTTTTGCGCCTTCCCTACGCCCAGATTACAGGGATGACTGTGGGAGTCACGGCCTTGATCCCTGTGATGGGTGCGTATATGGGTGCGGCTCTGGGGGCTTTTATGATTATGACCCAAAGTCCCGTACAGGCTTTGATCTTCCTTGTTTTTCTGGTGATTCTGCAGCAGGTGGAGGGCAACCTGATTTATCCTAGGGTGGTGGGAGGCTCCATCGGCCTTCCGGCTCTGTGGGTATTGGCCTCCGTGACGCTGGGAGGCGGGCTCTTCGGCATTCCTGGCATGCTCCTGGGAGTACCTCTCCTGGCTACTCTCTACAAATGGTTCCGCAGAGAAGTGAATGAGAGGCTGGAGAAGAAAAAACGGACTTTCGGAAGCGACTATCCAGTATAAAAAGTATTGACAGAGATGGAAAATATTTGATATTATAAAGGCCACTGAGGGAGTAGTCGGCGCATTTGGCGCGGCAAGTCAACATACTGATGAAGCCCTTTACCTGCTGCGGCAGGGAGCGTTTGGGCGGATATCTGGTTTGCCTTAATTGATGAGACTCACAAATATAGCAGAAGCTGTATCTGTGGTCTTCCTAGATGTATATGACAGGTACAGCGATGTACCTGTTTTTTTACTATAAAAGCCAGTCTCGGTGTGCAGACAGCAGGGCGCACTTGTGCGACATGCTGTCTGGGCACCAGAGACGCTAACCCGTATGAGCATGGAGGGCGATAGCCCGGAATGCGAATACGGATAGGGCGCTGCGTGCCAGTGGCACGCGTTTAGCGCCGACCGAAGCGGAGCGGAGACTTGCGGGAGCACGCAGTGCGGAGCAATCCGTGGCTTTTATGCGTAGTGGTGCCTGCGCCAGCAGGCATGTACGTTTACTCTATAGAGAAAAGCTTCGCAGGAAAAAGATGCGCAAGAGGTGTATCTTGCTGATTTACGAAAGGAGAGAAAAATAAAATGAGTTTGACAGAATTATTTATCCTGGCGGTGGGACTGGCGATGGATGCCTTTGCGGTCTCTGTCTGTAAGGGCCTGGCTATGGCCAGGTGTACAGTAAAGAAATCTATGACCTGCGGAATATGGTTTGGAGCCTTCCAGGCTCTGATGCCCGCTCTTGGGTATCTTCTTGGGTATCAGTTCAGAAATTATATCACGGCGGTAGACCACTGGATCGCTTTTGTGCTTCTGGCCCTGATTGGGCTGGGGATGATCCGGGAGGCCGTATCTAAGGAAGAGGAAAAGGAAGACGATTCCCTGGATGTTAAGACTATGTTTCTTCTGGCCGTGGCCACCAGCATCGACGCCCTTGTGGTAGGGATCACCTTCGCCTTCCTGCCGGACACAAATATAGTGGCGGCAGTTTCTTTTATCGGGATCGTTACTTTTATTATCTCTTCGGCAGGCGTGAAGATCGGAAATGTTTTTGGGGCAAAATACAGATCCAGAGCGGAGCTGGCCGGAGGGATTATTCTCATTATCCTGGGAACCAGAGTGCTGCTGGATCATCTGGGGATTTTGTAGATATCTCTTATCTGAGATGTATCACGTCCGCAAAGACGGCATCGGAGGCCTTTGAGAGATCTTCTGGCGAGAGCTCAATCTGAAGGCCTATTTTCCCGCCGCTTACCACGATCTGCTGGTGGGAACGAGCGGACTCATCAATGAAGACAGGGTACTGTTTCTTCATCCCCACAGCGGTGCAGCCGCCCCGGACATATCCGGTGACGGAGAGAAGATCCTTTACATGGATCATAGAGAGAGATTTCTGGGCAGCCTTCTGGGCTGCCTTTTTTAAATCCAGCTCACAGTCTATGGGAATCACAAAGACGAAAAAGCTTTTGGCAGGGCTGACGGTTACCAAAGTTTTAAACATCCTCTCATGGGCAATCCCCAGAAGTGCGGCGGTCTGCTGGGCGTCAATAAATTCGCCGCACTCATAGGAATATGTTTTATAGGAAATTTTCATGCGGTCCAAAATCCGCATGGCGTTCGTTTTTGCTTCTTTTTGCTTAGCCATATGGGAACTCCTTTTTATATATTAATAGGCCCACGTGCCTTTTCCGCTTTTCTTGGCCGCATACAGCCGGTCGTCGGCTTGTTTGAAAAGCTGGTCAAAATTGCTGCCTTGGCAGCTGACGGCAATCCCGATGCTCACTGAGAGGGCGACCTTGTCATACGTCTCTGCTGCCTGTCGGAAGGCGGAACAGATGTCTTCAGCCCTCTTTTTGAGAAGGACTTCCTGGGTAAATCCGGGGAGGAAGAGAATGAATTCATCTCCGCCGATACGGGCGGCAACATCGCCCCTGCGGGAATATTTCTGCATAATGCGGCCCAGCAGGATAAGCACCTGGTCTCCGGCCTGATGGCCGTACGTATCGTTAAGCTGCTTAAAATTATCAATATCCATCAAAAGCATGGCGCCTGGCTGGTTCATTGACAGACATTCCTCAATATGGGAGATGGCTCCTTTGCGGTTCAGTATGCCTGTCAGGGAATCTTCCATGGCTTCCTGCCGCAGTTTCTCCTGAAGTTTAATGCTCTCGTTGATATCCAGCATAATGCTGATCATGGCACGCCGGCCATCCTCCGTGATGATCTCATGGCCTTTGTCGTTTACCCACAGCCTGGTAGAGTCCTTTCGGATGATCCGGTACTGAATGTCGTACCCGCCGGTCTTCTCGATACTCTCATAGATGGTTTTTTCCACCCTGTCCCGGTCTTCCGGTGCAATAATCCGCTTCATTTTTTCGTCTGTCTCTTCAATCAGCTCTTCATACGTATAGCCAAGGTAGTCCAGCATCGTGTCATTAATAATATAGAGAGGGAAGCCCTCTTCCAGGTAACCGCCCATAATTCCTCCAGGGAGCATGGACAGCATGATATCTATAAGCTTTTTGCTGGCGGCCGGCTCCAGCTTACCCACGGCCTGACGTCCGTACTTGATGGGGAAAAACTCTTCGTCTTCTTGTTGGTCTGCAGGCGAAGACATATGAAGGTTGATAATTTCCCATTTATCCCCCTTCCTGGCGGCAGTCATGGTGAGCCGTGTCTGAAAAGACAGCTCCAGACCTTCCTCGTCTTCCGTGGTGGTCAGGACGCTGCAGAATACGCCGTACAGATCCTCCCTGTATTTCTTCTGACAGTACTGGCTGATTTCGTAATGGAAGCCATCCGGGAGAGTTTCAAATTCGTGAATCATCAGGTTTCTCAGGTCTTCTTTATTTAAAGCCACTTCCTGGGCGCCTGTGCCAAGGCTTATCACATCGTCAGACAGAAAAGAAAGGGCTGTCTCCCAGTCCCTCTTTACCAGATAGGAATCCAAAAACTGTGTGAGCAAATCTTTAATTGCCATAGAAGTATCCCCTTGTCTGTGATACTGCAGGGCTTAAGAGGCCCGGAGCAGTACATTTTTATGAATTATACCATATTTTCCCTCTATGAGGAAGAAATATCACAGCCCAGGCAGTTAATTTTGCCGCCAGTAACGCGGCTGTTTTTTATTTCATATAATATATGTGAAGGGCAGAAAGGCGGGAAAGTATATGAGTCAGCTTGGACAATGCGGCGCAGGAGACAAAAGGACGGACACCCAGGCGCCAAGGCAGTACCAGTACCGGGAACCCTGGAGGTTCCGGCAGTGGGAGATAGAGGAAGAACGGCAGGAGAGAGAAGAAATGAGGCAGCCGCAGGGGGCGGAGCCTCATTTGAATGAGGACGAAACCAGATGGCTGGAAAGCAGAAGCCGGGATTTTGTAGATACGGCCACGAGAGAGGAAAGATGGGGACAGGACAGCCAATCTCAAGGGATAAAAAGGCAGACCGGGGACCTATATTATGAAAGGGAGGCATATCCGGGGGTCTTGAGGGAGGAAAAAGAGATGGAGACGGATGCCAAAGCGATACAGTCCATGTACCCCGAGGAGGCCAGGCAAATCCTTTCTTATGTATGGGAAGTCTGCGACAGAATGGAGTATGAAGGGAGCATGATGTTTGATGAGCGGCCGGATCTTGTCACTGTACGGCGCCTGACAGAAGAAGTTTTGGAAAAGGCAGAGGAACAGGGGGGCGGTTGTCCCGGTGAGATGGCACAGGTGGTTCTTCTTCAGGAGATGTACCGGAGACGGTGCCGCTACAGGCGCTTCCGCCGGACTTTAACTATTTAAAGATGTCTTTCATCCATCAGGCCTCAGATTAAAATCACCGGCGGAAAGTAATACTTGTTCAAAATTGGGAGGAATAGTATACTGTAACAGTAACAGTGCGGCAGCCGGGGAGACGGTCTGCTGCGCAGTGTCAGAAGATTACGGAAGCTATAAAGGATGAATGTGAATGGAAGAATTAAAAACATTGCTTCAGGATATTTTAAATGAGAACCTGCTCTGGGGTGTGCTGAGCGGGCAGAGAAAGAAAGAAGGACCGGTGAAAATAAAGATCCGTCCGCTCCTGAAAAAAGGCCGTCTTATCTTCCAGGCGGCCTTGTGGGACGGAAAGAAGGAGTTCCATATAAATTATGAGAAGGAAGAGATGATCCAGGCGGTTCTGGCCTGGATGAGCCGGGACTTTAAACAGTTCCAGGGAGAGACTTCCAATGGACAGGTTCACGTGCTGGTGAGCAAAAAAGGAAAGGTAACAGTCAGACAAAAAGAAACCTGCGGCTGCGGACGGAAGCCGGAGCTCTCTCACAACAGAAAGAAGAATTACCTTCTGGAGGAAGGGACACCCATTCCGTATCTGGTGAAGCTGGGAGTTATGACGAAAGAAGGAAAGGTTATAAAGGAGAAGTATGATAAGTTCCGGCAGATTAACCGTTTCCTGGAATTCATCCAGGACGTCTGCACAGAATTTCCTCAGGGACAGGAGATCTCCATTCTGGATTTTGGATGCGGAAAATCGTATCGCACCTTTGCCGTGTACGATTATCTCTGCAACCGCAGAGGTTATAAAGTAAATATTACGGGCCTCGATTTAAAGGAGGATGTGATCGCCCGCTGCAGTCAGTTGGCCGAAGAGTGCGGATATGAGAATCTGCATTTTCTTACGGGGGATATTGCCGACTATGAGAACACCAGGAAAATAGATCTGGTCATTACCCTTCACGCCTGTGACACGGCTACGGATTACGCTCTGGCCAAAGCCGTGGAATGGGGGGCCAAGGTAATTCTCTCCGTGCCCTGCTGCCAGCACGAACTGAACGGACAGATTCAGTGCGAAATTCTCTCACCGGTATTAAAATACGGACTTTTAAAAGAGAGGATGGCGGCTCTCATTACAGACGGACTGCGGGCTTCTTTGCTGGAAGAGGCAGGATACCGGGTGCAGGTCATGGAATTTATAGACATGGAGCATACGCCCAAAAATATCCTGATACGGGCGGTAAAAGGGAAAAAGGATGAAAAAGAAGGGGAGAGGAAGGTTCTTTCGGACTGTATGGAGTTTCTGAGTGTAAAGCCTTCCCTTTCCAGGCTTCTGAAAGGAGGCGTGGCGGATGGGCAATAGACTGGGACTGGTCAAAAAAATACTCCTGCACACGGTAGTGCTTCTGG
Organism: Candidatus Choladousia intestinigallinarum; assembly: GCA_018712605.1. Classification (GTDB taxonomy): domain Bacteria; phylum Bacillota; class Clostridia; order Lachnospirales; family Lachnospiraceae; genus Choladousia; species Choladousia intestinigallinarum. The sequence continues at coordinate 8,411 of DVGR01000158.1, read as the reverse complement.
CCGTGTTTGTAGGGGCGGTAATTTGTTTTGAGGGAATGATCAACCAGATCACGCCGGACACGGCGGAGGCTATGGAAAATTCAACCTTTCCACTGGTATATATGCGAAACAACGGGGTTTCCTATAACTGTCTCCATGGGTATGCATATGAGATGGATGTAAATTATATCCGTGACACGGTTACGGTGCTGGACAGCGACCACGTTCTGGATATCCAGATTCAGCCCTTTGACACAGAGGTGGACGGCGTTTCCTATGAGGTTTTGAGTCTGGACGGCAGCCAGTCTTTGGAAAATACAAAGGTCACCAACCTTACGGAAGAGGACGGGTATCTGTACGCCTCTCTGACCATTCAGAACTATATGCTGATGAACCAGGAATATATCCTGAAAATCCAGGTGACCGCCGGAGGAAGGGAGCACTATTATTATACCAGGTTCCTTCTGGAGGACGGGCTCCATCTTAGCTCTTATCTGGACTTTGTCACTGGCTTTTATGAAAAATGCGTCAACAAAACGGATCAGGAGACATTGGGAACGGTAGTAGAGCCGGATGAGACCACGGATCAGGCCTCCACCCTGGCGAATATGGATATCCACGACAGTGTCTCCCAGCTTATGTGGGGGGAACTGAATCCACAGATTTTTTATAAACCAACTCCCAGTCTGGTGGATATAAACGGAACCACTGCCTCCTTTGTGCTGGAGTACAGGATTTCCGCTGTGGGAGAAGAGGGCGTCACGGAGATCTATAATGTAAAGGAATTTTACAGGCTGAGGTATACGGACACGAGAGTTTTCCTGCTGGATTTCACCAGAACCACGGACGAGACCTTTAACACAGATAAGACGGTGCTGACAGCCGGGGGGATCCTGCTGGGAATTACCAGCGATGACGTGGAGTACAAGTTTGACGAGGATTACAAGACAGTAGCTTTCGCCAAGGAAAATGAGCTCTGGGTCTACAAGATCAACGGAGGAAAGCTGGCCAGGGTATTTGGCTTCCCTCAGAGCCAGAACATGGATTACCGGGATTTCTATGACAAAAATAATATCAAGATCCTGAGCACGGACCAGTCAGGAAATGTTTGGTACTGTGTGTCAGGCTATATGAACCGGGGCGCCCATGAGGGAGAGAACGGGATCGCTCTGTATTATTACGAGGACGCATCGGCCACTTCGGAGGAAATTCTTTTCGTGCAGACCATGGAGTCCTACGATATGCTGAAGCTGGACACCAATTCTCTTGTGTATGTCACTGATGACCAGGAGGACTGCTACCTCCTTCTCGAGGGGATCGTCTACCGGATCAACCTGCAGACCAGGGAGTATGAGGCTGTGCTGGAGCAGGTCAACGCCCAGTGCCATATCAGCTCCGCCTCAAACCGCTATTTCGCATGGCTGGAAGAGGGGGAACGGTATAATTCCCAAACGCTGCGGGTGATGGATTTTGAGACGGGGACGGTACGGGAAGTGACCTGTTCCGATCAGGAGAGAATCCGTCCTGTAGCCTTTATGGGAGAGGATCTCGTTTATGGAAAAGCCCTTGCCTCGGATATAGATCTTTCCCATGAAGGCAGTGAAAAATTTCCTATGTACAGTCTGACCATTCTCAATGAAGAAGGGGAGGAAGTCAGGACATACCAGCAGGATGGGATCTATATTATGGATGTGGAAGCATCGGAAAGTATGCTGACTCTTACCAGGGCTTCCAGACAGGGGACAGAGTATGTGCAGACCACGGAAGATTACATTGTAAGCACGGAGAGCTCGGATGAGGTGGTCTACGGTGTCACCACGGAAGTATCCGACAAAAAGCAGGCGCAGATCCTTCTGCGGGTTGGCACAGAGATTGACGATGAAAATCCCCAGGTGGTATCTGGAAGGATGCTGATCCGGGATGAAAACAGAACAGTGACCATTCCTGTAAATGAGAACCGGGAAAGCCTTTTCTATGTATATGCAGGCGGAAGCCTGGAGAATGTATATATAACTGCGGCGGAAGCCATCATTCAGGCCAATGAGAAGGTGGGCGTTGTGATCAATGACAAAAAAGAATTCGTGTGGGAGAGAGGAAATCGGGGCACCTCCTATGAGATGGATGTGGAGGATGTGCCGGAGGCCTTCCGCAGGGGCACCATGGATGTTCAGACGCTGGAGGAAGCTATGGGGACGGAGGTTCTGGATCTCACAGGCTGTACCCTGGATATGGTGCTGTACTTCGTGGGGCAGGGAAGGGCTGTGCTGGCAAACACGCCTGAGGGAACAGTAACCATTACAGGCTATGATGAGTACAATACCATCCTTCTTGACCCTGGCAGCGATGAGACATATTATTATGGTTTGAATGACAGTACCGCACTATTTGAGGAAGGAGGAAACCAATTCCTCTCTTACGTAGAATTGGAGCAATAGACTGAAAATTTAAAAAATTATCAGTATGCTCCCGGCGGATATTCAGAGGATATAGGGAAAAAATCAAGAAGACAAAGTAATCCTGCACAAATAATTAAGGGGGCAAAAATGCGGCCGGGAAAATCCGGCAAAATATTCACGGGTTATCCACAGAAAAGAAATGTGGATAACCCGTAAAAATAAAGTTATTCACTAAGTTATTCACATTATCCACATTTTTCCCTGTGTATAAACAGGTTTACATAGGTTTTTTAAAGGAACGAGTGTTTTGTGGATTCTGATAAAGTAAAAGAATCTCCGGGAAAAAGGTTGACAGGAGAAAAATGGGAAAATTGGTTAAAAAAACAGAATAATCAGAAAATAATGTGTCATACGCACATTTTAAAAGGCCGGCGCAAAACCTTTTTACAGGTTCTGCACCGGCCTAAAAAATGTTTCTCACAATCCTGCGCTGCAGGCTTCTTTTTTATCAGCTCCAGTATCTTACTGCCTTGATAGGAGTGTCATAATTGTAAGCGGAGATCTTAATTCCTCCCCTGGGATAGGGCTGTGAATTACTTGCATGGACAATCTGCTTATTGCCGATATAGATAGCCACATGGCTTGCGTAATTCCCGGATCCGTAGAAGAGCAGGTCTCCCGGCTGGATGCTGGAAATATCCACGGAGACGCCCCCTGAGCCGTACATCTGATCATTGGCAACACGGGGAACTTTGATGCCGTAGTTGGCAAATACCGTCTGGACAAATCCGGAACAGTCCGCTCCGTTTGTCAAGCTGGTTCCTCCGTACACATAAGGATTTCCCACAAAGTTCAATGCGAACTTGGCAATCTTTGATCCCTTGGTGCTTCCTGAGACATTCACGCTGGTCTCCTTGGTCACTACACCGTTGGAATCAATCGTGTATTCTTTGTTTCCTACAATTACTGTAACGGAAGTGGCCATGACGCCGTCCGTATAGAAGTAGTAGCGGTTGCTTCCGATGGTCTGAAGGCCCTTAAGCATGGCTCCTGTGGATGAGAAGTAATACTTCTGCCCTCCAATGGTCTGGAATCCCGTTACCATATTGCCTTTGCTGTCAAAGTAGTACTTAGTGCCGTTTACCGTGGACCAGCCGGTGGTCTTCTTAAGCCCTGTCCGGGCGCCGGTCTTATCTACGTAATATTTTCCGACCCAAGTATTGGTAGCCATCTTTCCGTTGCTCTTAAAGTAGTAGTACTTGGAACCGATCTTGACCCAGGTACTCTTTGCGGCTGCGCCGCTCTTGGTAAAGTAGTAATAATAGCCGCTTACTTTCTTCCTTGTCTTAGTAAGCTTCTTGCCCGTGGAGGTATTGAAATAATACAGCTTCCCACCCACGGCGTTTAATCCTTTCAGAACGGAGCCGTCTTTAGACGCATAATAATTCTTTGACCAAAGCCAGCGCCCCTTCTGGAGAACACCGTTCTTATTTAGAAAATATCTTTTTCCGCTTACCGTGACCCAGCCTGTCATCTTGGTACCCGTGGAAGGCTTGAAGTAATACGTGCTGCTCCCGATCTTCGTAAAGCCGGAAGCCCGGGCGCCTGAGCTGGTCACGTATTTTTTGTCGATCCATTTCTTTTTCTGGAGGACACCCTTGCTGAAATAATAGTATTTTTTATTGCGTTTAATCCATTCGGTCTTTCTGCTGCCATCTGAATTAAAATAGTACGTCTTCTTGCCAACGGTGGTCCAGCCTGTGGCCATGGCGCCGCTGCTATTTAAATATTTGCCGTTTACCCAGGCCTTTTTTTGGATCACACCTTTGCTGGGGCCAGCGAAGTAAGTCTTGCCGTCTATCTTCAGCCAGCCTTTCTGAAGCACCCCTGTGGTGGGATGGAGGTAATACGTCTTCCCCTCCAGGTTCAGCCAGCCCTTGACCTTCTTGCCGTCTGTGTCATAGTAGTACGTCTTTCCGTCGTCCTTGACCCAGCCTACATTATTCTTAACCCCGGTATATTTTCCGTTGGCCCCTACCCACTTACCGTCAATCCATGTATTGGTAGCCATGACGCCGTTGTCCTGGAAGTAGTAGTTATTGATCCATTTTCCAGTGGCCAGTACGCCGTCCTTGTCAGCATAGTACTGCTTTCCGTCCACACGGATCCAGCCCTTCTGCATGACGCCCTTCTCATTAAAGTAATAGTTCTTCTTGCTGATGGTCTGGAAACCGGTCTGCATAACACCGCTGCTGTTAAAATAATATTTCAAAGACCGGCTGCCGTAAGTAAGCCATCCCGTCTGGCGGACGCCGCTGCTGTTAAAATAATAGGTAGAGCCATCAATTACCTGAAAACCGGTCTGCATAATTCCTGAGGAATTAAAATAATACCATTTTCCGCTGATTTTCTTCCATCCCGTCACATAGCCGGGGGAGGCTGACTGAGTATAGATCTTGCCGGAAGAGGTATTTTTCCAGGCGGCATTTGCGGTCAGCACAGGGGAAGAGAATGCCAGCAGCCCTGCCAGAGACAGCATCGCCAATGCTTTTTTTCGATTCATAACTTTAAGATCCTCTCAAACCCTCAATAAATAATTACAAAAATTTTACATCTTATTTAAGATATTACTCGATGATTAACAAAAAGTCAATAAGCAGCCATGGAGAAAATAAGATTTTATACTTGTGATTTTCCCCTCACAAAGGCTTGACTTTTTTTAAAATGCAGGCAAAATAATAGGGGAGAAAAAAGAGAGGAAGATACGTATGAGACTTAGAAATATCCCCGGCGCCAGAGAAAAAATAGCGGGCAGCCGGTATGTGGTTCAGGAAGAAATCATGAAGGAAAAACGGGGAAGGTGGGGGGAGGTTTTCGGCAACAAAAACCCTCTTTACATAGAAGTAGGCATGGGAAAGGGACGTTTCATTACGGAGCTTGCCCTTAGGAACCCGGAGCGAAACTATGTTGGAATCGAAAAATATTCCAGCGTGCTGCTGAGAGCCCTGGAGAAAAGGGAAGAGATGGAAGGGTTGAATAACCTGCTGTATCTGAGGATGGACGCAGAAGAGCTGCCCCTGGTCTTTGGACCGGAGGAAGTGGCCGGGATCTATCTGAATTTTTCGGATCCCTGGCCCAAGGAGCGCCATGCCAAGAGAAGACTTCCCAGCCGCCAGTTTCTGGAGCGGTATAATCAGATTCTCACGAAGGAGGGAAAAATAGAATTTAAAACAGATAACCGGGTGCTGTTTGAGTTTGCCCTGGAAGAAGCCAATGCTGCCGGATGGAAGACAGAGGCTTTCACCTTCGACCTGCACCGTGACCAGGAAATGTGCCGGGGGAATATTATGACAGAGTATGAGGAGCGGTTTATGGAGATGGGGAATCCCATCTGCAAGCTGATCCTTTCCAGATAAGGGGAAAAACTTTGTGCCGGCACAGGAAAGAGCCGCATAAAATAATAAAAAGGCAAAGAGGAAAAGCCTTGAAAAAGAAGAACAGGTGTAAAAGCAGGATGTACCGCCTGGCTTATGACAAGCCGGGAGTAAACCGAAAAGCCCTCCGGCTGAAGAGATCCTTGGAAGAGGTGGTACGGATCCTTGGCCAGCCGGATAAAAGAAAGAAAAAAGTGAAGGGCTGTTAGTTAGTGTGCTGGCATCAGCACACTAATCATCCAGATCGTAGCCCTTGATCAAATCGGCCACCTGATCATCGGTGATCTTTTTCTTGGAGAGACGGTACTGCAGGTACAGGTCAAAGAGATAGCTGAGTACCGCTACGGTGGGTACCCCCAGGAGCATTCCCACCACACCGCCTACGTAGCCGCCCACGGTAATAGCCAGGATAATCCAGAGAGGCCGCATTCCGGTGGATAATCCCAGAATCCTGGGGGCGATAATCAGTCCGTCGATCTGCTGCATACATAGAATCATCAGGGCAAAGGTAAAAGCCTTGATGGGAGAGATAAACAGAAGGATCACCACTCCCGGCACGGCGCCGATAAAGGGGCCGAAATATGGAATCATATTGGTAAGGCCCACTACAAGGCTGATAATGGGGGCGTAAGGCAGCCGCAGGATATTCATCAGCGTAAAGCAGAGGATTCCCACCAGGGTAGCGTCCATAAAGGCCCCTACCACATAATTTCCCAGAAGGCGGTTGCACTCTGAGAGGATCTGCTGACAGGCAGGAAGCCTCTTTTTGGGAACAAAAGCGCAGATTACCCTCCAGGCCGTCAGCATCAGCCGCCTCTTGTCATACAGCATGTAGATAGAAACAATGATGCTGATGAGCAGATTGACGATCCAGGAGACAATGGAGACGGATACCGTAAAAAGCGCAGGAACCGTATTGACCGCCAAATTCCGCAGATAATTGATCAGATCGGGAATAACGTCGTTGAGCGGTTCTATAATCAGCTCAAGATCCATCTCGGGATAGCGTTCCTGCAGTCCTTCCAGGATTTCTATCAGCATGTCGTAAGCTGTGGGAATATAATTCACGAAATCCATGAAGCTCTTTGCCACTTCGGGAACTACGTACAGGAGAATCAAAACCAGGCAGCCAAAGATGATCAGGTAAGTGATCAAAATGGAGAGAATCGTATGAAGCCCATGGCGCAGCTTGAATTTTGCTTTTTTCTGCAGGAAGCCAATGCCTCTGTAGAAGGTGTGAACCAAAGGATTCAGCACGTAAGCCAGCAGCGCCCCGAAAAAGAAGGGACTCAGCATACCGAGAACTTGGCCGAACCAGGCTTTCGTCTTGTCAAAATCTATGATAGCTTTAAAGATAACCGCCGTGATAAGAAGCATCACCACGCCGTACACGCAGATGGTAAAATACCGGCTGTTTTTGATAAAACGCTGGCTTTCTCTGGGAGGCATCGCCTCGGTAAAACGGGGTGCTTTTTTCGTCTCTGTCTCTTTCATAACATCCTTCCCTAAAACCAAAATAATAGTGAAATTAACTGCGGGATCAAAAAGCTTGATCCCGGCATTCCTATTATAGAATTTTTAGAAAAAGGATGCAAGTGAGGGGGAGAAAAAAGAAATTAAAAAAATCTAAAAATATACTTGCATTTTCATAAACTTTGTATTATAATAACTTTCGCTGGTGAGGGAAACTTCGAAAAGCAAATGCGCGATTAGCTCAGTTGGTAGAGCACCTGACTCTTAATCAGGGTGTCTAGGGTTCGAGCCCCTAATCGCGCACTGAAAGCACTGTTTTTGATGCAGAGACATCGGGGACGGTGTTTTTTTTGTTTTCAATACCCATTGACAATCAGCCGGGCCCTGTACAGACCCGGCTTTTATGTTTAAAGATAAAGCCTGGTATCGTGTGAATTAAATATCAGACTCCGCATAGACGACCTCTGGCCCCAGGGCAGAGATTTTTTCGATTTCTTCCAGATTATCCTCATTATAATTGGTGATAATGGTATCTATATCTGAAAGGCTTGCTACCCGGGCAAAGGTGACTTTCCCGATCTTAGAATCATCTACCACCAAAATACACTTCTTTGAGCGGAGCATCATCTGACGCATCAGCGTATCTTCCACATGATTGTAGGTGGTGGCCCCCATCTCGACGTCTACCCCATCCATGCCCAGAAAGAGTTTATCGGCCGTATACTTTCCAAGCTGTTCTATGACGTCCTCACCAACCGTAATTTCCATGTCACGGTTCAGGATGCCCCCCAGCAGAATAACCGTGATAGAAGGGGTGTCCATAAAAATATTTACGATGGCAACGGAGTTGGTGACTACCGTTAAATTTTTTTTGCTTTTTAGAGCTTCGCATACATAGTAGCAAGTGGTTCCTACGTTGATAATAATAAAATCTCCATCCTTAACCATGGAAGCTGCCGCTTTTGCGATGGCCTTTTTCTCACGTTCTTTTTTTGCGGCTGGTCTTTGGGGGGCGGAAACAGATAATGTCTTCGCACCGCCGTGTACTCGGATCAAATATCCCTGACTCTCCAGAAATTCCAAGTCTTTACGAATCGTGACGGCCGATGTGTGCAGGTTCGTGCACAGA
>DVGR01000157.1 GCA_018712605.1 Candidatus Choladousia intestinigallinarum | reverse complement strand
ACCAGATACACCACCTGGCGGCTTTCCTGAGCTTCTTTAAAGGCGGCCCGGAGAGCCACTTCCGTCTTTCCATATCCTACGTCCCCGCACACAAGACGGTCCATGATCTTCGTGCTCTCCATGTCCCGTTTTGTGTCCTCAATAGCTGCAAGCTGATCCTCTGTTTCCTCGTAAGGAAACATTTCCTCAAATTCCTTCTGCCAGACAGTATCCGGACCGCAGACATATCCCTCTTTCTCCTGGCGTACAGCGTACAGTTCCACCAGCTCCCTGGCGATGTTCTGAACGGCTCCGCGCACCCGGGTCTTCGTCTTTTTCCACTCCTGCCCGCCAAGTTTATTCAGCTTCGGGACTTTCGCTGTGTCCGCGCCTGAATATTTCTGCAGGGCATCCAGCTGGGTGGCCAGAATATACAGATTGCTTCCGCCTCTGTACTCAATCTTAATATAGTCCTTGACGACTTTATCTACTTCCACTTTTTCAATGCCCCGGTAAATACCAAGTCCATGCTTTTCATGAACCACAAAATCTCCCACAGTCAGCTCTGAAAAATCCTGTATCCGGTTGCCGTTATAAGTTTTCTTTTTCTTTTTTTTCTTCTGCTCTTTGCCGAAGATATCGGTCTCTGTGATAACCGCAAATTTAATCAGCGGATATTCGAATCCCTTCCTGGCATGTCCATAGGCTACCATAATCTCCCCCGGCTCCAGAACACGGTCCCTGTCCTGTCCGTAAAAAGCGTTCAGCCCTTCCTCCTGAAGATCCTTCGCCAGGCGCTCAGCCCTGGTTCGGGAACCGGAAAGAAGCACAATCTGGTATCCTCTCTTTTTATACTGCTGAAGATCCTTCACCAGAAGTTCAAAGCTGCTTTGGTAGGAATTCATGGATTTTACAGTGAGATGGAAATTGTCTTTAATATCCCATCCCACTTTCTGAGGCTCCAGGGCGGACAAAGAAAGGCAGTTTCTCTGATTCAGCTTTTTCTGCAGTTCCTCCCAGCCGCACATCCAGCCTTCTGAAAGATTTCCCGTGCCTTTTTCCTCTCTGTTTCTGCAGCTCTGCCGGAATTCCTCCTCCACCGCCTTTGCGTTCTCCACAAGGCGGTTCGGCTCATCCAGAAAAACCATGGTTCTTTCGAAAGGAAAATAGTCCAGGAAAGTCAGGCCGCTTTTTTCCGCCTGCTGCTCCGCTGCCGGATAAATTACAATTTCATCCAGGTTTTCCAGAGAGCGCTGGCTCTGAGCGTCAAAGCTTCGTATGGAGTCGATCTCATCGCCCCACAATTCGATTCTCCAGGGATTTTCCTCCGTTAGACAGTATACGTCCACGATTCCGCCGCGGATAGAAAACTGGCCAGGCATTTCCACCTGGCCCACGCGCTCATAGCCCATTTTCACCAGATCTTCTTTCAGCTTGTCCATATCCATCACACTGTCATTGCGAAAACGCAGAAGCTGGTTTTTTATAGCGTCCAGAGGCCCCAGAAAATCCATACAGCCGTCAATGCTGGTTACCACCGTAATCTCCTCTTCGGTAAGCATCGCCTTTATGACCTGCATTCTCTGGCGGATAATCAGGTTTCCGTGAATGTCCGCCTGGAAGAACAGAAGATCTCTGGCCGGGTAGTAATATACATTCTTTTTATAAAAACGATAGTCCTCATAAATCTGCTTTGCGCTGCGCTCGTCCTCAGCCAGTATCAGATGACATGGAAAAAGCCCGGAAAGCCCATAGATAAAATGTGCTTTCTGGGACTCCATACAGCCGCTGACCGCGATTACGCCGCGGTTTTTTCCGGCCTCTTTCCGGATTTCTTCCATCTCCGCAAGGTTCTGCAGAGGCTGCAAAAATGTTTTCATACAATCCCCGCTTTTTTATTAAACTCATTCATTGCCGCGTCCGCGCCGGCGGAGAGAATAGTCTCCACCGCTTTGCACGCTCTTTCCTGGGCTTCGTCTACAAGCTTCCTGTCTTCAGCCGGAAATCTGCCCAGAACATGATCCGCCAGATCCCAATCCTTCGGCTTGGCTCCCACTCCGATTCTGATACGGATAAATTTCTGTGTTCCAAGCTTCTGGATCAGGTCTTTGATCCCGTTGTGGCCCCCGGCGCTTCCCTGTTTCCGGATCCGGAGCTGTCCGGGATCCAGATCGATATCATCGTAAATCACAATCATCTCTGTCTCCGGATCTATCTTAAAATAATTTGCCATATCCCGGACCGGGCCGCCGCTTAAATTCATATAGGAAAGGGGCTTCATCAAAAGAGCCTGCTGCCCTCCGATTATTCCTTTTCCGTACATGGCGTTAAATTTCACGCCGCCCTGGGGAATCCGGTACTCTTCCACCAGTCTGTCAATTACATCAAATCCCATATTGTGGCGGGTGGCCTCGTACTGCCTCCCTGGATTTCCCAAACCAACAATCAAATACATTCCTGTTTCCTCACTTGTTTTCTGCCGGAATCTGTCAATTAAAGTATACCATCTCTTCTGCCAGCGGTTCGCAGGGTTCCACATAGTCTGCGTAAAGGACAATTCCCTCGCCCTGATACTCCATGCGGTTCTCGATTCCCACCCTGGCAGTAACCTCCACCCACTGGCCCGGCGTCAGTTTCGGCGCGTAGGGACTGCGGCACACATAGCCGAGAAAAGTGGTATCGTCTGCGCAGCAGGTCATAGCCGTCCGGCCCGGAATGAAGAATTTGCTTCCCATTCCTCTGGGTTTCATAACTCTCGCCTTGAACTTCACCGTTTTTCCCTGATAGGTTTCCGGATGATCCATTGCGTCCACAAACCAGATCCCATAATCCTCCGGAAGAATGTCAATAACAGGGGCGTTGACGTCAAAAGGCATCTCATCCTGAAAAATATCTCCAAGCTCCCCTTCCTCGTCTTCAAAAATCACTTCTGCCCTCTGGTTTGTCACCTTAATGCTTCTCCGGTAGGAGGGAAGTGGATCTTCTCTTTTGCATCTGTTAAAGACCACCATATCGCTGGTTCTCACCATATCCATAAATATGGATTTCATATTTGCCATGTAAAGCTGGAAAGTGCTTGCATCCACACAGGTGATCTGCTGCTCAATCCCCCAGCCCTTTGGCTTCTGAAGCTTCTGGAAATTGCTTACCAGCCACATTCCGTTATATTCTATGATCACGCGCTCCGGCTGATGAAGGATATCCATGGCCACAAGACGCTCCGTGGTCAGATCTTCTTCCTTTTCAATAATTTCCACAACCGTATTGCTCATTTCCAGCATACTTCTGTCATACTCTTCTTCCCCTTCTTCGCAGAGAATCAGAAGAGTTTTTCCGTCTATATAGAAATAATCCTGCTGCAAGGTAAAATTCAGGAAAGAGGTTTTTCCGCTCTCCAGAAACCCCGTAATAAGATAAATCGGAACAGTAATTTCTTCCATGTTTCCTCCTTCTTGCCCGATGTCAGACTTCGAAAAGTTCTGCCAGCCTGTCCTCATTCAGTTTTGACCCGATCACGCAGAGGCGGCCGGTATACTCCGGAGCTCCGCTTCGGATCTCTGTCTCCTCCGGTACCATATCAAAATAAATCCAGGTGCCGTCCTCACAGGGAAGCATTCCTTTTGCCCGGAGAATAGTGCCGTATTCTTCAGACTCTGACAGGGTATCCAGAATTTTTTCCAACTTCTCTTTTGTATATTTCCGGATAGTTTCACGTCCCCAGCTTGTGAAAACCTCATCCGCATGATGATGGCCGTGATGATGGTCATGGCCGCACCCACATTCATGATCATGGTGGTGATCGTGGCCGCATCCGCACTCCCCTTCATGGTCGTGGTCATGATCCCCGCCGTGGTGATGGCCGTGCTCTTCCTCATGGTAATGATCATGCTCCTCTTCATGATGGTGATGATCCTCCCCGTGATGGTGTCCATGTTCATGAACATGGCCGCACTCAGGGCAGACCTCTTCCTCCAGCATCTCCTGCTCCAGAGATACCGGATGTTCCATAACCTCAAGAATCTTCTTTCCGTCCAGCTGCTCAATAGGGGTGGTGATGATCGCAGCCCTGCTGTTGATGCCCCGGAGCAGCTCCATAGCCGCTGCAGCTTTCGCTTCGTCTACAATGTCCGTACGGCTCATGATAATCGCTCCTGCGTACTCTACCTGGTTGTTGAAAAATTCTCCAAAATTTCTCATGTACATTTTACATTTCTTTGCGTCCACAACTGTGGTATAGCTGTTCAGCACAAGGCCCGTTTCTTCCTGGACTCCCTGGACCGCCTTAATTACATCGGAGAGCTTGCCTACGCCGGATGGCTCAATCAGAATGCGGTCAGGATGATATTTGGAAATCACCTCTTTCAAAGACGCTCCAAAGTCTCCCACCAGGGAGCAGCAGATGCATCCGGAATTCATTTCCCGGATCTCGATTCCGGCTTCTTTCAGAAATCCTCCGTCAATTCCGATCTCCCCGAATTCATTCTCAATCAGAACCACCTGTTCCTCCTGAAAAGCCTCTTTCAGGAGTTTCTTAATCAAAGTTGTCTTGCCGGCTCCAAGGAAGCCGGATATAATATCAATTTTTGTCATCATTCATTCCCTCGATTCTTTATTCTCACGCCCGCATTATAAGCAGAAACCCCACACCGCCGGAAAGCTTTTGTTTCCCTCCGCCGGACTCTTTTCGCTTCCTTAGCATCGATGCTATGCAGAGCAGAAGGCACAAGCTGCTTAACGCAACATGACCAGGAAGTATGGCACCCCCTGGTTGCAGCTGTCTCTCCCGCATATAACGGGCGGCATTTCCTTTTGCTGATCTGATGCTTCCGGGCATCAGGCAGATACAACATAACGGGGACATGACGAATCATGCCCCCGCCGGATTTTTCTTTTGATATCAGCCGTTGATCATAAAGTTCAGAAGCTTATCAATGTCTTCCTTCTCATATGCAACAATCTCCAGTTCCGGAATCTCACCGCCGGAGAAAATGTTTGCCAGAGATACATACTGGGACAGTTTGGATTTCAGATTCAGTCTGTCGCCCTCGCCTGTTACCAGTTCCACTTTGCCTTTGCAGCTGTCAACTACTTCAAAGAATTTGTCAATATCTTTAATATTAGATACTTTCATTTCTATGTCTCCTTTCAGAATTAAAAATTCTTGATTCTCTATTTCTATTGATTCTTAACTTATCAGTCGCGTACAGTATATCGCATATTTCCAGAAATTGCAATGACTTAATTTGCAAAGAATTTATTAAAAAACCATGGCTTTTCTGTAACTTTCACTAATATATGCATATCTGCCGCACGCTATTCCTGCTGTAATTTTACCAAAACACTGAAATACGCTTCCTGCGCGGAGCTCAGACCCCTGCTTTAATATACAAATACGGCCACTCCATAGGGAGGAAGAGGATAAGCGAAGGAAAATTCCCGGTTGTCGCACTCCTTTTTCTCCGCTTTGAAGATTTCCGGTTTTTCCAGCATACCGTGCTCGTCCATAATCAGCTTATACTGTTTCTTTTTCGGCACGCCGACCCGGTAATCCGCTCTTTCCACCGGAGTATAATTCACCACAAACAGCAGATTGTTTCTCTTTGTAGGAGATTTTCTTACCAGGCTGAATATGCTTCTGTCGCCATCGTTGGGATTAATCCACTCAAAGCCTTCCGGATCATTGTCGCCGGCATACAGAGCCGGGTATTTCTTATACAGATGAAGCAGCGTTTTCACAAAATCCTGCATATCCTTGTGATTCTCTTCCCCGAGAAGATACCAGTCCAGTTCTCTCGCCTCGCTCCACTCTCTCAGCTGGGCGAACTCCTGGCCCATGAACAGCAGCTTCTTGCCCGGATGGAAGAACATAAAGGCGTAGGCTGCCTTCAGGTTTTTAAACTTGTCATCCGGATATCCGGGCATCTTATTGATCATGGAACACTTAAGATGAACCACCTCATCGTGGGAGATCACGAGAACGTACCGCTCACTGTAGGCATACGTCATTGAAAAAGTCATCTTATTGTGATTGTATTTCCGGAAATAAGGATCCAGCTTCATATACTCCAGGAAATCGTTCATCCATCCCATATTCCACTTCAGAGAAAATCCAAGGCCTCCGTCCTCTGCTTTTCCTGTGACCATCGGCCATGCGGTGGATTCTTCGGCAATCATCACTGTTCCGTGATTTCTTCCCAGCACTACCGTATTCAGATGCTTGAAGAATTCAATAGCCTCCAGGTTCTTATTATCCCCGTATTTGTTGGCCACCCACTGGCCGTCTTTCTTTCCGTAATCCAGATACAGCATAGAGGCAACAGCATCTACCCGGAGGCCGTCCACATGGCACTCTTCAATCCAGAAAAGCGCGTTGGCGATCAGGAAATTCTTTACCTCTGGCTGGCCGTAATTGTAGATCTTTGTTCCCCAGTCAGGATGTTCGCCCTGGCGCGGATCCTGGTGTTCATATACAGCCGTTCCGTCAAAGTTTGCCAGACCATGGGCATCCTTTGGAAAATGCCCCGGAACCCAGTCAAGGATTACGCCGATTTTATTTCTGTGGAGATAATCTACCAGATATTTAAAATCCTGCGCAGTTCCGTAGCGGGAGGTAGGAGAATAATATCCGGTTACCTGGTATCCCCAGGAGCCGTCAAAGGGATGTTCCGCAATCCCCATCAGCTCTACATGGGTATAGCCCATTTCTTTTACATATTTTGCAAGCTCATGGGCAAATTCCCGGTAATTGTAAAAACCATCCGGATCTTCCTCCGTTATGGGATGTTTTTTCCAGGATCCGGGATGCACCTCGTAGATAGACATGGGAGAGATTTTTTCATCGAATTCCTGACGGTTCTTAATCCAGACGGCGTCCTTCCAGACATAGTCCGTAATGTCAGTCACTCTCGAAGCAGTTCCCGGCCTCAGTTCCGACTCGTTGGCATAGGGATCCGCCTTATAAAGCTTTTCACCGTGCATTCCTACAATAAAGAACTTATACAGATCCCCGATCTTAGCGCCGGGCACAAACACCTCAAACACGCCGATCGGTCCCACCTTTGTCATTGGGTTCGCTTCCTCATCCCAGTCGTTAAAAGTCCCGATTACAGAAACGGACTGGGCTCTGGGCGCCCATACAGCAAAATAAACGCCCTTTTTTCTTCTCTGTGTTGTAGGATGCGCTCCCAGCTTTTTATAAACATCATA
>DVGR01000156.1 GCA_018712605.1 Candidatus Choladousia intestinigallinarum | reverse complement strand
TCTGGATGATATCTGCTTCCAGGCATCCTCCGCCGATGGTTCCCACAGTCCGACCATCCTGGTAAACCAGCATTTTTGTCCCGGCTTCTCTGGGAGAGGAGCCTTTTTTGGTCACAATAGTGGCCAGGACTTTTTTGATGTCTTTGTCCTTTTCATCTAAAATTGCCCTGAGGATCTCTTTTGTAAAACCGCCCCGCTTCCGGCAGCGGTTTTTTTCCTGTATCACTTCAGCTATGATGGAGACGCCGATCTCTTCAGGTGTTTCTCCTCCGATAGGCAGACCGATGGGAGTGTGTACGGATTCCAGTATCTGGGGATCAGCGCCTTGTTCCAGCAGAGCCTGTTTTACTTTGACAGTCCGGGCCCGGCTTCCCATCATGCCGATATAGGCATGCTCTTTTTTCATGATCTTTTCCAGACACACCTGATCGTAACGGTGGCCTCTGGTCACAATGATAAAATAGGTATCCCTATCCCCGGGGATTTTTTTCAGCCCTTCTTCAAAAGGCTGGCAGAGCACAGTATCTGCACCGGCTCTTCTGGCATTGTCGGCAAATTTGGGGCGGTCTTCCAGGACTGTGACAGTACAGCCGATCATACGTCCGATCTGGATCACTGGAATGGATACATGACCGGCGCCGCAGATCACCAGCTTTTGTTCATGCGCCGGAAACTCACAGAAGATCCGTGTACTGTTCTCGGTGATAATACCGGGGGCAGAAATATCCGGAAGATTTTCGGCAAAATGAGAGAAGAATCCTTTTTTTCCGGATTCCCACTGAAGAGAACCATCTGCAAAAAAAGCCTTTTCACCTGCTGCTGTTCCATCCAGAGCTGTGAGGATAAGGCTCTGGCGATTGGGATTGCAGGAGGCGATGAGATTATATAATTCTGACATAATCTGAACTCCTTTCCTGGCGGCAGGATCTGAGACTGCCGTTTTTAAACATATTTTTAGCTTGCGTTTAGGAGTCTTCCGACTGCTTGACAAGTAAAGCGCTTCCATGGAGATCTGGCAGCGGCAGAGGGGTAAGCCGGTGTTCCCTGCAGAACTCTTTTACTGCCTGTCCGGCTCCGGGAAACTGAAGACTGCGGTAATCATGGACAAAAATGACACCGCCGCACACCAGAAGTGGCCAGAAAATCCGGAGCCCCTGGGCAACAGACTCGTATAAGTCCGGATCCAGATGTACAAAAGCAAAACGGGGAGGTGCAGAGGGCAGAGAATCCGGAAAGTATCCGGCACAGATTACTGCCTGCTCCGGATAAGGAAGCTGTTCCAATACCTGAGAAACAGAGGTATCCTGAAAAGCATCTTTCCATCGGACCGATGGATTTCTTTCAGCTTCTGCAGCAAGGGCTTTTTCCGGAAAGCCCTGAAAAGTATCAAAAAGATAAAGCTTTCTTTCCGGGAACAGCCGGTTCAGTTCCCGGGCGGAAGCGCCCTGGTGTACTCCAAGCTCGGCAATTTCCCCGGGCAGACAGCGCTGCCGGATCTCTTTCGCCAGAAGCCGGATCGTGGCAAGCCGGAAGTCTATCTGATCCAGAAGGGCAGACAGATTCTGCACAGGACCGGTGTATCCCAGATCCTGAAGCTGTGACAGTACAGAGGAGGCGGCCGTTGGATTCTTGATAGCGATCCAGACCAGGTCGGGATCCATTTGAGGAATCTGTGCAGGGGAAATTACAGGGACTCCCTCATACTCTTTTCCCCAGGTCTGGGGATTATTGTCGGCAAATGCCAGAAGGCGGACAGAGGCGGACAGCAGATTCCGCAGGGTTTGGCCGCCCTGACCGCATCCAAATATGATGATCTTCATGAAAAATTCCCCCTTTGAGAATGAGAGTTATATTATTCTCAAAATAGAATAATTGGAAAAAAGCGAATTCGTTGACTCTATTTTGAAAACAAATTATAATTAAAGCAAAAGATTCAGAAAACTATTGGTGGATACCGCAGGGGTCTTTGTCCGGACCTTTTCCTGTCAGATCTCTGAGACACCGCATTCCGGTATCCGACAGAAAAACCAGTTCACTGGGCTTTCCTTTTCTGTCTTCTCCGCTGAGACGGAGAAAATTGGCGGTTTCATAATATTCCATAGGCAGAGTACGGCGAAAGACTTCTCCGGTAGCTTCGTCTCTGACCTCTACCGTAACTTGTTTTGCATGAATTTCTTTCAGTTCCATAAGCATTTCTCCTTTATAAGCCTATTGTAGCAAAGGAAAAAAGCTTTGACCAGAAAAAGATAAGAATTTAAGGATCAGCGCCTTAAAGATAGAGCGCCGCTGCAGAAGGGATCTGACGGCGCAGTATTCAGGAAGAAAACCAGAATAGGGAGGTGGAAGGATGATTAAAAAAATCCTTATGATTAACGGCACACAGCGGACTTTAGTTGTAGAGGGGCACGAGTCTTTAGCTGAAGTGCTCAGGGACAGACTGCTTCTTACAGGCTGTAAGATCGGCTGCGGAGAGGGACATTGCGGAGCCTGCAATGTGATCGTGGACGGAAAAGTGACCCGCTCTTGTATTACCAAAATAGCGAAAGTGCCGGATTATGCAAAAATTGAAACTATCGAAGGTATAGGTACTCTGGAGGACCTTCATCCTCTGCAGGCGGCCTGGATCGCACATGGTTGCGCACAGTGCGGATTCTGTTCGCCAGGCTTTATTATGAGCGCCAAAGTGCTTCTGGAGAATAATCCCTCTCCCTCCAGAACGGAAGTCCGGGAATGGTTCAATAAGAACCGGAATCTCTGCCGCTGTACCGGATATAAGCCGCTGATAGATGCGGTGATGGACGCAGCCAGAGTACTGCGGGGAGAGATTACAAAAGAAGATCTTATGTTCCAGCCAACGGATAATCGGATCTTGGGAACCAGCTATGCCCGTCCTTCGGCGGCGGCAAAAGTGACCGGATCCTGGGATTTTGGAGCCGATGAGATCAAGACCCTTCCGGAGGATACCCTGCAGATCGCACTGGTCCAGGCAGAAGTATCCCATGCATGGATCAAGGGGATCGATACCTCTCAGGCAGAGCAGATGCCGGGAGTATACCGGGTCATTACCTATAAAGATGTTCCCGGAAAGAACCGGATCACTGGACTTATTACATTCCCCACAAATAAAGGAGACGGCTGGGACCGTCCGATCCTCTGTGACGAGAAAGTGTTCCAGTACGGAGATGCTATCGCTATGGTATGTGCAGATACAGTCGCCCATGCCAGGGAAGCAGCCAAGTATGTGAAGGTTGATCTGGAAGTGCTTCCTGCTTACATGTCTGCACCGGAAGCTATGGACCCGGACGCTATGGAAATCCATCCGGGAACACCGAATGTTTACTATGAGACCAACTGCATAAAGGGAGAAGATACGGCTCCTATTATGGAGACAGCTCCCAATGTCATAGAGATGGACGCCTATTGTTCCAGACAGCCTCATATGCCCATTGAACCAGACGTGGCCTATGCATATATGGATGAGGAAGGAAGAGTGACCATACACTCCAAATCTATCGGGATCCATCTTCATCATGCCATGATCTGTGCAGGCATCGGCGTAGAGCCGGAAAAACTCCGGCTGATACAGCTCCATGCAGGAGGAACCTTCGGCTATAAATTCTCACCTACCATAGAAGCGCTGGTAGGGGTAGCCGCCCTTGTCACAGGACGTCCGGTGGCTCTGAATTTTAACATGTATCAGATGATCACTTATACCGGAAAGAGAAGTCCCGGTTTTATGCATATCAAACTGGCGGCGGATGAGAAAGGCAAGATCCTGGCCCTTGAAGGCGACAACCTTATTGACCACGGTCCATACTCAGAATTCGGCGACCTGCTGACCATGCGTCTCAGCCAGTTTGTAGGAGCCGGAGTAGACATTCCCAATATCCGCAACCGGTCACGGACTGTCTGCACCAATCATGCATACGGAGCCGCTTTCCGGGGATATGGAGCGCCTCAGTCTTTCATGGGCGGCGATATCGCAATGGATATGATGGCAGCGAAAATGGGGATCGATCCTTTTGAGTTCCGTGCCATGAACTGCTATAAAGAATCTGAAGGATCTACGACTCCAAATGGCTGCAAACCAGACGTATACTGTCTGGAAGATCTGTATGATCTGGCAAGACCTTATTACCAGAAGAATAAAGCTTATGCAGAGACTCTGAACAGGGAAAAGGGAGAAAACGGCAAATTCAAGTATGGAGCCGGCGTGTCCCTGGGGGTTTATGGCTGCGGCCTGGACGGCGTGGACTCCTCAGAAGCCTGGGCAGAACTGAATCCGGACAACACGGTGACGATTTATGATTCCTGGGAGGATCACGGACAGGGAGCGGATATCGGTACCCTTACCCACGCCCATGAAACTCTCCGTCAGGCAGGATTTACACCGGATCAGATCAAACTGGTGATGAATGATACAGGAAAGACTCCGAATTCCGGACCTGCCGGAGGATCACGTTCCAATGTCATGACCGGAAATGCGGTGCGTGTTGCCTCGGAGATGCTGATAAACGCCATGAGAAAACCAGATGGTACTTATCGTACCTATGAGGAAATGGTAGAAGAGAAGCTTCCGCTGAAGTATGAAGGAAAATGGGTGGCAACCGCATGCACGGACTGTGATCAGGAAACGGCCCAGGGAAATCCTTTCTCTGTATATATGTATTGTATTAACCTGCCTGTAGTACAGGTCAATATGGAGACCGGCAAGGTAAAGGTTGTGAAATTTACCATGGTATCTGATTTTGGCACCATCATTAATAAGACGGTTGTGGACGGTCAGGTCATGGGCGCCATTGCTCAGGGAATCGGTCTGGCTCTGTCAGAAGATTTTGAGGACCTGAAGAAACATACAAGCCTCTTAAAGTGCGGAATTCCTTACCCCAATGATATTCCTGACGACATTGAGCTGGTTTACCAGGAAAATCACCCGAGACCTCTTGGACCATACGGCGCTGCCGGCTGCGGCGAGGGACCTTTGGCCGCACCTCATCCGGCAATCCTGAACGCTATATACAGTGCTACCGGAGCAAGGATCACCAGAGTTCCGGCCAGACCGGAAGTGGTAAAAGCGGCACTGGATGCTCTGTAAAAAATGCGGAAACGAAAAGACAGGACAAAGCGGGGGATCCCCGCTTTGTTTTACCCGAATATTATTCTTGAAATAGATAATTAAACACAGGAGAGAATATATGGAACATAAGGATCGGGGATTTGTGGGAAAACATTATTTAATGAAGCAGGCTTTCGGCCAGGAAGAACTTCATCAGAGGGAAGCTGTCTGTACCAGAGAAGATCCTCCGGGCTGCTCGGCAGTATGCCCTCTTCATCTGGATATGCGGGCAGTCTGCGCCTATGCGGCAAAAGGAGATTTTGCAAAAGCAGCAGGAGTGATCCGGAGCGTTACCCCTTTTCTCCACCTTCTGGCAAAGGGCTGTCCCGGAGCCTGCAAGGAGGCCTGCGCCTTGTCCCGGGTCGGGGAAGGGATCCAGGTGAGGGCTTTGGAAAAAGCCTGCGCCCTGTATGGAGGAAAAGAAAGAGGCAGCCGTTTTCTGATCCCCCGGAAAAATAAAAAGGTGATCGTAGGGGGAGATGACCTTTTTGCCCTGGCCTGCTGCTGGGAACTGGGCAGAAAAGGCTATGAGATTTTCTGGTATACCCGGTGTGAAAACCAGAGAGAACCTCTGATTTCCTGGGGGCTTACAGAAGAGGAAGCAGAAGCAGATACGGCTTCTCTGGAACTTTTTCGAATGACCCAAAAAGTTAGAGAAGGGGAAGCCTCAGAATGGGGTGCATGTGGAGACGCAGTCTGTCTGTCTCCCTGCCTTTGGCGTACCGGCCTGCCGGAAAATGTTTTTGGAACAGAAAAGAAATGGGAAAAGAAAGACGGAGCTGCCTGGATACTGGCCTGGGCCAAATATGTATCAGCTAAAGTGGAACGCTATCTTCAGGGGGCCTCTTGGGAAGGAATGCGGCAGCCGGGTCCTCAGGAGAGCCGCTTACATGTAACCATGGACGGTGTGGAAGGAAGCCGGGCTTTTACAGGACCGGAGAAACCGGACAGAGAGCTGGCGGCAGCAGAGGCCGGACGCTGTATACAGTGCCAGTGCCTGGAATGTATAAAGGGCTGCGTCTATTTCCAGGAGTATAAACGGAATCCCAGAGGAGCTGTCCGGGAAATTTACAACAATCTTTCTATTGTAATGGGAAATCATATGGCAAACGGAATGATCAATGCCTGTGATCTGTGCGGACAGTGCAAGTCTGCCTGTCCTAATGGATTTGACTACCCGGAAGTATGCAAAATGGCCCGGAAGATCATGGTGGAGACAGAGAAAATGCCGCCTTCTGTTCATGAATTCGGCCTTCTGGACCAGCAGTTCTCCTGCAATGAAGCATTTCTGGCCAGGCCTGAGCCGGGATATGAACACTGCAGATATATGTTTTTCCCCGGATGCCAGGCTTCTGCCGTGTCACCGGATACAGTAGAAGCTGCTTACAGGGATCTGTCAGGCAGACTTACCGGAGGCGTAGGCCTGCTTCTTGGCTGCTGCGGGGCTCTGGCCCAATGGGCAGGAAGAGAAGATCTGGCTTCAGAGGCATTGGAAAAGATCCGCAGCGTCTGGAAAGAGATGGGAGAGCCGGAAGTGATCTGCGCCTGTCCCACCTGCATGAAGATATTAAGGGAAAGAACGGAAATTTCTGCGGTGGGAGTATGGCAGATACTCCTGGAACTGGGAAAAGATCCGGTGACAGATCAGACAGTGGCTATACAGGATGCCTGCGGGGCAAGAGGAGATCAGAAAATCCAGGAACAGATCCGGGATTTTGCAGGGGCTTTGGGATGTAAAGTAGAAGAAGCCCCCTTTTCCAAAGACCTGTCTCCCTGCTGCGGATACGGGGGAATGGTCCGCTTTGCGAATCCCGAGATGGCAGAAAAAAAAGCTTCTTTTGCAGCCGGCAGGACCTCCAGAAAGATCCTGACCTACTGCATGGTCTGCAGGGACCAGCTGACCCGGGCAGGAGCGGACTCCATACATATCCTAGAACTGGCCTATGGAACCGGCGCTCCTTCGGTGCCGGATCTGTCCCGGCGTAGAGCGAACCGTCTGAAACTGAAGGAAAAACTCCAGCAAGAAATCTGGAAGGAAGAAATAAGGAGGGAAGCTATGCTGCCGGTCTTTTATGAAAATGGAGCGGAAGAAGAAATGGACAGGCGTATGATCCTGAAAAGCGACGTGGAAGCTGTACTGAAAGATTATGAAGCCTCAGGAGAAGCGGTGGAGGACCCGGAAAAGGGCTGGCTGGCTGCTTCCGCCAGGATCGGCAATGTTACTTTCTGGGTAAAGTTTACCGAGACAGAGAAAGGATACCTGGTATATGGGGCTTACAGCCACCGGATGACTGTGGAGTAAAGGAGGCGCAGATGGGAGAAAAAACTTATTATTCTATGGATCCCATGGGAAAACTGAAGTGCCATAAATGCAAAAAAGAACTGGTCAGAGGAAGGGCGGTTTTCAGCTATCTCGGCAATGCGTTCCCGGTAGAACTGCCGGTATGTCCGGAATGCGGTTATATTTACGTACCCGAGGAGCTGGCAGTAGGCAAAGTCCTTTCTGTGGAACGCAGTCTGGAGGACAAATGATTGGCAGTCATCCCGGCGGGCAGGAGATGACAGCCAGACTGCTGACCCTTTCGGGACTCCGTCCTCCTGCCAGGATCCTGGAACTGGGAGCTGGAGAGGGAAAAACAGCGGCATATCTAAGAACATTGGGATTTGAAGTAAGGGCAGTGGATCTGAAGCCATCAGGCCCGGGAGTAGAGCAGGGAGACATAAGAAGGCTGGATTTTGCCGGGGAAAGTTTTGACTGTTGCCTGGCGGAATGTACGGTCTCCGGATGCGGAGACGGAAATGCGGCCCTCAAAGAGGCATTCCGGGTACTGAAAAAAAATGGCTGTCTGCTGATAGCCGATGTTTTTTTCAAAAAGAAAAAGGCGCCTTCCCTCTCTATGAGAGAGCCTCTGATATGGAACTGCTGGAAGGAAGCTTTTGAAAAAGCAGGATTCCAGATAGAAAAGGGGGAGGACGAAACGGAAGCATGGAAGGAATTTTTTTTGGAAAGTCTTTGGAACGGAAATGCAGAGGAAAGCTGTGTGGATTTCTTCATAGAGGCAGGAAAAGCCGGGTGCGGATACTTCCTGGCCTGTCTCAGGAAAGGAGAGAAAAATGGATTTATTTGAGCGTATGCTGGAACTGTCAGGACAGGGATTCTACTGCGCCCAGATTTTGATGATCCTGGCGCTGGAATCGGAAGAAAAGGAGGACCCGGATCTGATACGGGCCATGAGCGGATTAAACGGAGGCCTTGGATTTTCCGGAAGAGTCTGCGGCGCTCTTACGGGAGGCTGCTGTTTCTTGGGATATTTTCTGGGAAAAGGAGAGGCGGAAGAACTGGAAGACCCGGAGGCCCCGATCCTGATCCAAAAGCTGGCGGACTGGTTTGAAGAATGGACCAAAAGCCGGTATGGCGGCTGTACCTGCCGGGAGATCCTGGAGGGAGATCCGGGAAATAAAATGAAGAGATGCCCGGAACTTGTAGAAGAAGTATATCAGAAATGCGTGGAACTCCTTTCGGAAAAAGGAGGATTGCCATGAAAGGAGCAGGGCTGATCGTCGCGGCAGGAAGATCCAGACGGATGGAAGGATTTAAACCGCTGCTGGAGATAAACGGCTTTCCCATGATCGCTATGACTGTCCAAAGTATGGAAAATGCCGGGATAAGAGATATTACGGTGGTTGTGGGATACCGGGGAGAAGAGGTAAGGAGGGCCTTGAAGGCTCTGGAGGTAAAAATCGTAGAAAATCCCTTCTGGCAGGACACGGATATGCTGGCTTCTGTGAAACTGGGACTTGAGGCCGTGGACAGGAGACAGGGCGTATTTTTTCTTCCCGGAGACATTCCTTTAACCTCTCCGGGAACTTTTCAAAAGCTGAGAGAGGGGATTTTGGCAGCAGAGCCGGAAACAGAGGCTCTGATCCCTGCTTCAGGAGGGAAGACCTTCCATCCCCCCTTTCTGTTTCCTGCAGGCTGTCAGAAAGCACTGGACTATCAGGGCAGCCGGGGACTTCAGGGAGCCTTTGGCGCCATGAAGACAAAAACAGTAGAGACAGCAGATGCAGGGGCCCAGATGGACGCTGATGATCAGAAAGACCTTGCCCATATCCGGGACTATGCCAGAAAGTACAGAGGGATTTCCCCCCAGTTGTGTGAAAAACTCTATGATGAAGTGAATCTCCCGGCCCATATCCGGGCCCACTGCATGGCGGTGGGGGATCTGGCGGCCTGGATGGCCCGGCGTCTGACAGAAGCAGGTGCTTTTCTGGATATAGAGCTTTGCAGAAGCGGAGGCTGCCTTCATGATCTGCTGCGGCTGGAGCCCTTTCATGAAAAAGCGGTGAGAAAGTTTCTGGAAGAAAAGGGGTATCTGGCTCTGGCAGCAGTAACGGGAGCCCACAGAGGTTTTGAGCAGGAGCCGGATACTCTTTGCAGAGAGGATGTACTGGTGTGTCTGGCGGATAAACTGATCATGGAGAACAGGCGTGTATCTCTGGAGGAGAGATATAGGAAAGCCCTGGAGAAAAAAGAAGTAAAAAAGCGTATTTTACAGGATATTGAAATCTGCCGTCGGCTGATAAAAGAATTTGAGGTGATGACAGGTGAAAGGTTATGAGCAAAAAGTATATTTAAACAATGCTGCCACCTCCTGGCCGAAACCGGACTGTGTAGCCCTGGCCGTTTCTCAGGCTCTCAGGAGCCTGCCGGGAGACGCCGGCAGAGGAGGGATCCGGGAGTTTGATGTGTTTGATCAGGTACGGAAAAAACTGTCTGCTTTGCTGGGAGTTTCCAGCCCGGAAAGGATTGCTCTGGGAAGTAATTCTACATGGGGCCTGAACCAGGCTGTTTTCGGTTTCCCTCTGGAACCGGGAGACCGGGTGCTGACTACAAAGGCAGAACACAATGCAGTACTCCGTCCTTTATATCGACTGGAAAAAGAGGGGATCCAGGTAATTTACCTGGATGTGGATAAGACTGGCCGGATAGAGCCGGAGGAGTGGAAAACAGCCGTAAGGAAATACCGGCCCAGACTGTGTGTGCTGATTCATGTTTCCAATGTGACAGGTGCTGTCAATGACGCAGAGACCCTGACGGCCATGGCAAAAGACGTCGGAGCCGCTATGCTTCTGGATATATCCCAGAGTCTGGGCTGGATCTCTGTTGAAATGGAAAAATGGGGAGCAGATATGGCAGCTTTTACAGGACATAAGTATCTGCTGGGGCCCCAGGGAACCGGAGGGCTTTACGTCCGGCCGGGGCTTACTTTGGATCCCTATGTACTGGGAGGCACCGGCGTAAAAAGCAATCTGAAGGAAATGCCGGAAGAAATGCCTCTCCATCTGGAGGCAGGAACCGGAAACGAGCCTTCTTACCATGGCCTTCTTGCCGCCTTGCAATGGGCAGAAGAAAATCCTTTGGACCGGGAGAAAACGGAGGAAATCCTTCGGTATCTGAAAAAGGGGCTGAGGGATCTGGGCTGCCGGGTGATCCAGCCGGAACCTCC
Source organism: Candidatus Choladousia intestinigallinarum (assembly GCA_018712605.1). Classification (GTDB taxonomy): domain Bacteria; phylum Bacillota; class Clostridia; order Lachnospirales; family Lachnospiraceae; genus Choladousia; species Choladousia intestinigallinarum. The sequence continues at coordinate 818 of DVGR01000156.1, read as the reverse complement.
GGTTACGCCGGTGCTTTCTTTTACAATTCCAGGCTGGCATCCGGGAGAGGTCGGAGATATTTTATCCGGCAGTTATGACATTATCTGCCGGACAGGGCTCCACTGTTCGCCCAGGATCATGGAGAACCTTGGAACGCCCCAGGGGACTATACGCCTGAGTCTGTCCCGTTTTACGAAAAGGGCGGATGCAGACCGGGTACTGGAAGCTGTGGCCGCTATGTGCGGAGACCAGATGGAAGAAACCTGAAAACGGAGGATACATTTTAAAGATGGAATTTAAATGGAAAAAGACAGAAAACTGTTTTGCAGAAGCCAGAACGTATGAATATGAACTTCCTATTACCGGAGAGGAGCTGGCTGCAAGGCTGGAGGGGTTTGAAGTAAAAGAAAACCATCGGTTCCGCCGCCCGGTTTTTTCGGCAAAGAAGGGGGCTCTGGAGGTCAAGGGAATCCTGAAGGAAAAGGTTGTGAAGATCAATTATACAGCAGAAAACTGGGAAGAGGAAAAGAACCGGATGGAGGCCTGGATGAAAAACCAGGAAATTTATATGGAGGAAAAAGGAGAGAGCATCTGCCCGGTATGCCTGAAAGTCCTGCCGGCCCAAAAAGCAGTAAGAGAAGACGGGATCTATCTGGTAAAAGAATGTCCGGAACACGGAAGATTTGAAGCGCTGATCTGGGAAGGAACACAGGAAAGCTACCGGGACTGGGGAAAACATATCCTTCCTCCAGACAGGATTCCCGCCGCCCTTCCTGAAAAGCAGGGATGCCCTCTGGACTGCGGCCTCTGCGAAAACCATCAGCGCCGGGGCTGCTGT
>DVGR01000155.1 GCA_018712605.1 Candidatus Choladousia intestinigallinarum | reverse complement strand
AAATTTTCAAAAAATTCTTTATAATATAAAAGGCAGCGCAGATACAGAAGGAACTTTGCCCGCTCCCTCTGTATTAATACAGTGCGCAGCCCAGTGTACAGAAAATTCCTTTGTACACTATGGAAAGGGGAACATATGGAAAAGTTTTTTAAGCTGAAGGAAAACGGCACCAAAGTCTCGACAGAAATCGTAGCCGGCCTGACCACTTTTTTTACTATGGCCTACATCATTGTGGTAAATCCAAATATCTTAAGCCAGTCCGGGATGGAGTGGGGCGCTGTATTTCTGGCCACTATCATTGCTTCTATTATCGGTACTCTGGTGATGGGGCTGTTTGCCAATGTGCCGTATGCTCAGGCGCCCGGCATGGGGTTAAACGCCTTTTTCGTTTATACGGTCTGTTTCGCCCTGGGTTTTACCTGGCAGCAGGCGCTGTCCATGGTATTTCTCTGCGGACTCCTTAATATTCTCATTACAGTGACAAGACTGAGAAAATTTATCATCCGATCAATCCCGGTCAGCCTGCAGAATGCCATTGGCGGCGGCATCGGCGTCTTTGTGGCATACATCGGTCTTCTGAATGTGGGATTCATCACCTTTGACTCCGGCGTACCGGCTATTGCCGTCCTGAACCAGCCCTCTCTCTGGCTGTTTCTGGCAGGCCTGGCTTTAACCATAATACTTCTGGTGTGCAATGTAAAAGGAGCGATTCTCATCGGTATTGTGATTACATCACTTCTCGGAATCCCTATGGGAGTTACCTCCACCGGCGACTCCGTAAGCTTTGCCGAGGCATGTGCGGCCCTGCCCACCACCTTTGGTGTAATCTTTACTTCCCAGGGGCTTCCCTCCCTCTTTAATGATATGACGAAGCTTCCTATGGTGCTGATTACCATCTTCTCATTGAGCATCTCTGACACCTTTGACACCATCGGCGGATTCATCGGCACCGGACGGCGCAGCGGTATTTTCAGCGCAGAGGATGAGAAGGCCATGACCTCCAGCTCCGGCTTCAAATCAAAAATGGACAAAGCTTTGTTTGCCGATGCTATCGCCACCTCCATTGGCTCCATTTTCGGAACCTCCAATACCACCACCTTTGTGGAGAGCGCCGCAGGCATTGAAGCCGGCGGCCGTACCGGCCTTACCAGCGTAGTGGTATCCGTCTGCTTTGCCGTCAGCGCCTTCCTGGCAACCTTTGTCAGCGCAATTCCCTCAGCCGCCACGGCTCCCGCTTTGGTTGTAGTGGGAATTATGATGACCTCTGCTTTCAAGGAAATCTGCTGGGAAGATTTTTCAGAAGCTGTTCCCGCATTTTTTGCAGGACTGTTTATGGCGCTCTGCTACAGCATCTCCTATGGAATCGCCTTCGGCTTCATCTCTTACTGCATTGTAAAGATCTGTAAAAAACAGGCCGGAACCATCCATCCAATTATATGGACAGCGTCTGCGCTTTTTATTCTGAATTTCATTCTGCTGGCAGTGATCTGAGAAAACAAAGAGCGGTATGTTCCCGAAAAGGGCAGCATACCGCTTGCTTTATGATCTGAATTTTTAGGCACTTGCTATAAGGCTATTAAGTTCCTTAATTTTATATCCGACATCTTTAGGGCAATGTGCATCAGACGAGGTAATGATTTTCACATTCTACCGGAAACCGCTCGTTTCTGACTCGTTCCATAAGCTCCAAATAGTCTGCAAGTTTATGTACACCTGCATTTCTATGAAACCATTCATTTACGTATTCACTATATGCACACACAGAATCATACATTGGAACAAACTCTTCAAATCTGTAGCAGTGTTCAAGCAGACGTATTTCATCAATCTCCCTTTCAACTGCTTTACTTACAAATTGATTGATCCAATCAAGCGTATAGTCTCCACGTTCAATATGAATATGTCCGTCTATCATTCTTCTTCCTGCCGCCTCCTTTTCCTTCTGCAGTCATCGATCAGATAGTCGTTTCCGGCCAAGATGCTGGTACAAACTTAAGGAAATCAAGAACGAATGACTCAGGACTTAAGAAGCTTTCTCACCATCTCACCGTCAAAGACTACCCGCTCTACATGATCCACCTCAATCTGATACAGTGCGTTAGCCGCCAAATGCTCCGCTGCCTGTTCCAGGTCACGGATTCCGCTGGTATTCCTGTGCAGCTCTATAACGGTCTCCAGGCCGTCCTTGGTAAGCGTACACTCTTCCTCCCTCATGCCGATCCGTTTCAGAACCTTAGGAAGGGCATATTTTGAGAAAATTACTTTCTTTTCCTCCGGGGTGTAGTCAGGAATCTCTATCACTGCAAACCGGGACATAAGGGGCGCGCTGATCTGGTCTTTATCATTGGCGGTGGCTATGGGATATACGCCTGTGGTGGGAATCATACACTCTATGTAGTTGTCCGTAAATCCCAGATTATCCAGCAGAGTCAAAAGGACATCGGCAGGATTTCCGTTCCCTTTTCCTGCGGCTGCCTTGTCCAGCTCGTTAATAATAAATACCAGATTGGATTCTCCCGCCACAGAAAAGGCGTCCATAATAATCCCCGGCTTTGCGTTGGCATAAATTCTGGAACTTCCCGTAAGCTGTTCCGGATCGTTGATGGAACTCATATCTAATGTGGTCCATGGCAGCTTTAAGATGCGGGCCACCGCATAGGCAATCTGGGACTTTCCAGTTCCCGCCGGTCCAATCAGCAGAAGTCCGTAAGCCGGCAGCGTATGGGTACGGTTAATCTGGATAATGGTCTCAATAATCCTCTGTTTAACGGACTCCATTCCATAAAGTTCTTCATCCAGAATCCGCCGGGCCTCCTGGGGATCCACGTCATGAAAATAGTTTCCTTTCCACTGGATATTCATCATAATGGACAGCGCCCGCTGGGCGTGGCGCCTCTCCTCCGCCGACACTTCACTGGAACGTGCCACGGCCAGATTCCGCCGGGCCCAGATACGGACGTTTTCCGGCAGGGTTCTCCCTGCGCATGTGATAAAGTCCGTTATACTCTGAATGCTGGTGAGCTTCATGCTGTCCCCTGTCTCGTCCTCATCCTCATCCGGGATTTCCTGGGAGGGTGCATCACTGGAAAGAAGACGCTGGATCATAAACTGGAGAAATCCGTCTTCCGCCGAAAGCTTTACGCCCCCTCCAAAGGCTATCTCCCTGATTTTATATACGGCATATTTGCCGCCGCACACGGCTCCTGAGAGCCGGACATTAATATGGCTTTCTCCCAGCCATTTCAAAAGGCTTACAAATCTGGCGTCAATCTCCAGGATATCCGCGCTGACTGTACCGCTCTGGTCTTTGAATTCAAAGGCCGTCCGTCTGATGGGATTGGTAAACACTCCGCTGGAATGATGTTTCAGCCTTCCCTCCTTGTTGTCAAGGACAAGGATGGGATGATCGGCGGATGATTCAGGATGACTGGAGTAAAATATTTTATAAGTGCATTCAGGATCCCTGGGATCCTCTGGTGAATGAGTAAAATCAAAAACCGGCATAATAAACTCCCTGCTCTTTCGTTGAATTTTTAAACCCCTGGAAGTCATAGGGATCTTCCAGGCCATCCCAGTTTATCATAAAAACTTCTCCGGCACAATCCAACTTCCAAAAATCTCATCTTTGTCTCTAAATTAGAGATTACTTTTTTCACGCTCATATTTTAAAACATGTGGATTTTCGATAATATTCGTAGAATTCTATTGATTTTTCGAGATATTGACGCTAAGATTTTTTTATAGACAACTTAAAAGGCGGCATACAAGATTAATTCGCTTTCGGCGTTTTAATAAAATCTAAAGAAAAGAGAGGGAAAAGTTATGAAGAAACTAAAAAAACTGCTTGTCTATTTTACAATGCTTTTAGCGCTCTTCCTGGTGATGCCGACCAGCGCTCAAGCTGCCGTAAAGCTAAACAAAAAGGCCGTGACATTAATCAAAAGCCAGTCTGCTACTCTTAAAATTAGCGGCACGAAGAAAAAAGCGAAATGGTCAAGCAGTAAAAAATCTGTAGCAACAGTAACCCAAACTGGGAAAGTTACCGCAAAGAAAAAGGGAGCAACGGTAATCACGGCAAAAATAGGTTCAAAGAAATATACCTGCAAAGTTACCGTACAGTCCCCCAGCATCAGCAAGAAAAGCGCAACGCTCCAGAAGGGGAAAACCCTCACGCTTAAACTCAGCGGCACAAATCAGAAGGTTACTTGGAAATCCTCCAACAAAAATGTAGCTACGGTGTCCAGCAAAGGAAAGGTAACCGCAAAAAAAGCCGGCACCGCCACTATTACCGCTACAGTTCTAAAGAAAAAGTATACCTGTAAAATCACTGTCAAGGCGTCTTCATCCAAGACTAAAACGTATAATGAGGGAATGTATAAAGTGGGGAAAACCATCCCTGCCGGCCAGTATGCCTTATTCCCTACCCAGAGTGGACTTACAGGATATTTCTCCATCAACCGTGATTCATCCAACTCTCTGGACTCCATAATCGCAAATGACATCTTTTATGGAAATTCCATTGTAACGGTTCGCTCTGGCGAGTATCTCAAACTCAGTTTCTGTAAGGCCGTCCCAATCAAAAGTGCAAAAATCACCCTCAATTCCGATGGCGGCATGTACCGTGTGGGAGTTGATATACCTGCAGGCGAATACCGGTTGAAAAACACTGACACAATCGGCGGCTATTATGAGGTTGACTCCGGAGACCGTCACACATTTGACCAGATAGTGACAAATGATAATTTCAAAGGAACTGCTTATGTCACCGTGCAGAGTGGACAATATTTAAAACTCAGCAGATGTAAAATCATAAAATAGCTTAATGACACAAACCGCCCCGACCTTCGTTCAAGAATGTCGGGGCGTTCCCAAAAGAATAACTTATAAGTCTAATCGTAAGCGCTGCTTCATTGATTGCGGATATGTGAGCGATCGCTGCTTTCCGATTTTTGCACACAAAAAAACCACTGATTCCTCAGTGGTTTATCAGTAGCGGAAGGGAGACTTGAACTCTCGACACTACGGGTATGAACCGTATGCTCTAGCCAGCTGAGCTATTCCGCCATATTCCATGGGGCCTATAGGGCTCGAACCTATGACCCTCTGCTTGTAAGGCAGATGCTCTCCCAGCTGAGCTAAGACCCCATGTTCTGCGGGTTTCCTCAACCCGCTTCGCCATTATACTATTAAACAGTACCATAAGTCAAGTACTTTTTACGAAATTCTTCCAACTTTTGCTTTTCCCTTGATTTTCGTTCTTCTCTTCGCAAATTCTTCCTTCCACTGTACCTGATAGACCATACCGTGAATCACAAAACTCATCATGACTCCGCACACTACGTCTATTACAGAATGCTGATCCAAAAATACAGTAGAGGCACAGATCAGTACCATAATCACAAAATGAAGAGAGATCACAAGGCGTCTGTGTTTCAAACCCTCCAGGCTGCACACTGCCTGGAATATCATAACTGTGTTCATCACATGAATCGAGGGACATACGTTGGTAGGTGTATCGATCCCCCTCAGCCACTTCACCATATTATACAGGAATCCTGTCTCATGAGGTGAATCTGCCAGCCGCAGGTTCAGTCCCGTAGGAAAGAGGAAATAAATGGCCAGACAGACTGTCAGTCCTGAAAAGATCATCAGGCAAAGTCTGGAATAGTCCTTCCATCCCCTTCTCTTAAACCAGATGAAAGCAGCCGGCACGTAAATAAACCATCCGAAGTAGGGAATAATAAACGCCTCGCAAAAAGGAATCATCTCATCCAGCTTACAGTGAATAATATACTTAGGCTCTATATTTTTTTCCAGCCAGGCAAAGACCGCCAGATAAAAAATAAGATACACCACAGCTATCATATATGGATTTCTTTTAAACCAACTCTTAATTTTCTCTGCTCTCATAGAACCGCTCCCCAGTTTTCTTTTTTGCAATGGTCTCCGGCTTCACAATCTGCTCCTGGAATCCTTCAAAGACAGGCCCTTCCGGTAAAGCTGGCTCATCATACCACTTCCAGCCCTGGTTTTCAAGACTCCTTTTCAACAAAAAACCTTTGTCTTTCACAGTTCTTTGGGTAATTTCCCCGCCGGTCTAATCCACTCTCACATAAGAGCCGATCAGCGGCGACTGGGAGGCGTCAAAATCCTCCTCGCTGGAAACTGTCACATCGATCACGTCTCCCGTCAGATTCAGTACCACATCGTGGTGATCATCCCCTTTATATACCGCCCTCATCCCCTCTATGACGGCCGTACCGGAAATTCCTGACTCCGTAAACGCTATGGATAATGTGGAATCGTCTGTCTTTGTCACTGTCAGTGTCTCATTCTCGGCCATATAAGTACCGCTCCAGGAGTCCTCCTGACTCTCCGCTGCCGTATCGGAGCCATCCTGATCCAAATTCTCCGACATGGCCGCCTCTGCATCCTCATCCGATATCACTATGCCGTCCGGCTCCTCCTCCACTGGATCTCCCTGCTCCTGCGGGGCCTGTGGATTCGTATCTACCCCGGCTCCATATAAATCCCCTCCGGCAGAGTTTCCCTCCGTCTGAGCTGATCCAGATCCGTTCTCCGGCACACCGACATCTCCCTGTTCCTGTGAAGTATTTTCGTGATTCACAACCGTCCCGACAGAAACGGCTTCCGTTCCTTTGCCGTCATTTGTATTTTCCTGCTCTGGTGAAGTACAAGCCGATAAAAGAAGTACTGCAGCCGCAGCGGTTGCCGCAAGCCCCGTCCATTTTTTTAATTTCATTTCTTTTCCTCCATATCCGCATGACTTTCTAACACTTACAAACTGCGATTTTCTTATTGCGTGTTCATTCTAGCATGTTTCAAAGCTCTTGTCATGGACTTTTGTTTTTTTTAAGAAAAAGATCAGCTTTCGATCAGATTTGCGTAACAAAACCACTTCTTCTGCGTTATGTTAATCAGAAAGTACTTTAGGAATCAGCCCAGGAAATAAGCCTGCGGGATGGAATTCTGCTTTGACGTCAACCGCTCTGGTGGCAGCGGCGCAGCTTGCGCCTGGCCCTTTCTTCATTCTTATCAAAAAGCTCCAGCAGAAATTCCTGATCCACCACTTCCCACTGATAAGTCCCTGCGTAAGCCGGATAGCTGCTCCACCAATAGTCACTGACCCGGTGGACGTATCCCTGCTCCACAGGAAGCCTGTGAATCCTCCTGGAATATTCCAGAATGCATTCCCTGGCGGCGGGAAGTTCCTGAAGCTCTGTCAGCGCAAGTCCTTGATCCGCCTGTATATCTTTCTCTTTTCTTTTATCAAGATACGCTTCAAAGCTTTCTATGACCTGTCGGGCCTTTTCTCTGATCTTTCGGATGTCTCCGGCACACTCCAGAAAAACCGCTTCATCATCTGTAACGCAGAAGGCGCATATGCTGTGTCCCTGGTGAACATCAAGGACAATATCCAGCAGCCTTTTTTTATCCCGCTCATCCGCAAGAACATTCAGATTTCCTTTCAGAACATAATAATAGATATGTGTTTGACTATTCAGATGTGACATTTAGAATCCCCCTGTTTGACTTTTTATAACTACCGATACTGCCCTCCCTGTTCTCCTAAATCATATCACATTCACATATCTTTTTCAACATACTGCATCAATTAGTGTCATTATAATCTTTTTATTGTGACCTTATCCCATTACGTCTCAAAAAGTCTAAAAAGCCCGAAAAAAGGGGAAAAATGCAACATTGCGTTGCATTTTTCCCCTTTTTTCTATTCTGTCAGGCCGTCCGATGCTTCAAAAGAAGTTCCGAAGGCCGCACAGTATTCATTTAATTTTGCCATAATACGGTCTGCTTCACTGCCCGCAGCCGGAGTCGGCTGGTAATTATTGTAGCCAGATGCGGAAGAAATCGAACACGGGATAATCTCCACCTGATCGTCCAGCCCCACATCGCCCTCCTCTATGGTAAATGTCTGACGGAAGATAATCGTATCCGTATCAGAAGGAGCGCTGTTGCCTCCAAAGCAGAAATTTCCAAGGCTGTATACTATGTACTTTCCATTGTATTTTTCAATTCCCTGAAGCACGTGAGGATGATGTCCCACTACCAGGTCGGCGCCGCAGTCTACGGCAATATGGGCCAAGGACTGCTGCGTCTCGTCAGGAGCAGTCGCCTTCTCACTTCCCCAGTGGAAAGCCACCACAATAAGCTGCGCTCCCTGCTCCTGGGCCTGCGCGATGGTCTGGCGAACCTGTTCTTCCCTCTCCATACCGTCAGCCAGGACGTAGATACCGATAAAGGCTGTCCTGACCCCGTTGAGCTCCTGCATAGCAATGGTGTCTCCTGTACAGTAATCTATCCCCGCCTCCGTCAGATACATCTGCGTATCGGTCAGACTCTGGGCGCCGTAATCGCTGCTGTGGTTGTTTGCCAGCGTAACCACCTCTATGGAACCGTCTGTAAGAATTTCCGTATAGGACGGATCTCCCTTAAAGGCATATTCTTTGGATTCCCTGGCAGTTTCCGTAGTCAGGGTTCCTTCCAGGTTCGCAAAGGTGGCATCGTCATTTTCCAGTATATCCCTGACATTCTGGAAGAAATAAGAATGTCCGTTTACTGCGTCGAATGCGTCAAAATTCGTAGAGGTATTAAAATTCTCATCAGTCCCAAGGGTACAGTCGCCCAAGGCAGTGATTGTCACGGTTCGTTCCTCCTGGACATCCACGCTGCACACTGCACTCTCCACTCCGTCTGCCTGAACCCGCACCGCTCCTGTTCCTGCCGCCAATGCCGTAACTTTACCATTGGCACTGACCTCCAAAAGCTCCGGATTCATAGACTCAAAGGTCAGATGCCCCAGAAGCGCTCCCTCCGGCTGGGCAGTGACGCCCAGGCTGACCGAGTCCCCGATAAACAGATTCAGCTCTGCTTCATTGAGCACAAGGCTTTCCGCCTTCTCCATAGTGGTCTCATAGGGAATACTTTTATTTCCGGCCCGATCCTGGGCGTAAAAATAATAGATCATCCCTTTCTCATAGTCAAAGGGTTCCTTGTATTCCTGATAATACGGAACTGCCAGGTATTCTCCCGGCTTGACCGCCGCATAGTAGATTTTATCCACAGATGACCGGGCATCCTCCGCAGTGATCTGAACCTGGTTTTCTGTAAGGGCAGCCGACACGGAAGGCGGATCCCCATCAATCATGGGAATCTCAATTCTGGCGTTCAGGGTTCCCTGAGAGGTAACTGCCTGAGCATCGATAATATAATCCTCAGCCGTAAATTGAATCTGTCCATTTTCATCCGGCACGTACGTCTCCCCGCCAATGATCACCTGCGACACCGGCCCGTCTCCCGCCGTCACACCAAGGGTAATGCTGGCAGAGCTGCACCATTCTTCCGGCTCTTCCTCCACAGTCACTGTAAGCCCGCTGTCCGCTGTTACATTCCTGGATTTTCTGCCCCTGTCCAGGGCGCCTCCGGCCAGCCGCACTAGGAGAATCACAAACACAATAGCCAGCAGGGCCACAGCGCCTACCAGGATGCGCTCCCTTCTGCCGATTCCTTTTTGGTTCAGAATCTCTGAAAAATCCAAAAGTCGTTCTTTTATCCAGGAAAGAGGCTCTCTCCCCTCCGGCTCCCGCAGCTCTTTGCGCAAAGTTCCTGAAGGTGAGGGTTCTTTCGCCTCACCAGCCTGCTCTGGCTCTTCCGTGTTCTCATTTTTTTCGGGAACCTTTTGTTTCTCAGGTTCTTCTTTTTTCAAAATACGTTCCAGGGCCGCCTCCGCTTCAGATCCTGATTCTCCCTCAGGGGAATCCTTTTCTTCCGTCTCCGCTTCTGGAGCCGGAGTTTCTTCTGGTTCCACGGTTCCTTTTTCCGACTTTTTCCTTTTTTCTTTCAGGCTCTCCAGAAGCTCTTTTCCTTTTTCCAGGATTCCCCTGGCTGCCTCCGTCAAAGGATGAAGCATTTTCCCTGCTCTCTCTGAATTTACAAGAGAACTCTGCTCATCCTCTTCTAAATATTTTTCAAAGAGGTCATCGTCATCGTCCCAGTCCTCCAGCTCATCAGAGACCGGCGTCCTGGCCCGGTATGTATTCATCCTTCTGGTGCGCTCTTCCAGAATGTCCGCATCCGTATCTGAAGGGTTCAGGTCATCCTGTTTTGCAGGAGAGGGAGATTCCTCTTCCCTCTCCGCAGTTCCCGCCTCTTCTTCCTGAATCTCTCTGTAGCCAAAACGGTCCTGGTTTTTTTCTCCGTCCTCTTCATCCTTCAGGGAACGGATGATCTCAATTAATTGTTCAACATTGTCCGCTTTGATTCTCTTTTTACTCATCCTCTAAAATATGCTACTCCTGATTCAAAAATCTTCAGATCCTGTTCTCCGTAAATATTAACTGCCACGTGATCCTGGCGCCGCTCTGCGTGAGCCATCTTCCCGAACACTCTTCCATCCGGGCTGGTTATTCCTTCAATCGCACAGTAGGAGCCGTTCACATTCCATTCCTCGTCCCCTGTGACAATATTTCCCTGGGGATCGCAGTACCGGGTAGCTACCTGTCCTGATTCAAACAGCTTCTTGAGCCATTCCTGGCTGGCCACAAAACGCCCTTCCCCGTGGGAAGCTGGATTTACGTACACGCCGCCAAGCTCCGCCCCTGCAAGCCAGGGTGAGAGATTGCTGACTACCTTTGTATAGACCATTCTGGAAATGTGGTGTCCCACCGTATTGAACGTCAGGGTAGGAGAATCCGGCTTTTGTCCCGTAATCTTTCCGCCGGGCACAAGCCCCAGTTTTATAAGAGCCTGGAAGCCATTGCAGATTCCAAGAGCCAGGCCGTCTCTTTCATTCAGAAGCCTTCCCACTGCCTCCTTCATCTTTTCGTTCTGGAAAGCCGTGGCAAAGAATTTCGCTGACCCATCCGGTTCGTCACCAGCGGAAAATCCTCCCGGGAACATGATAATCTGAGCCTGGTCAATGGATTTCTCAAAGACCTCTACAGATTCCCTAATGTCCTCCGCCGTAAGATTGCGGAAGACCTTTACGTCTACCTGGGCTCCGGCCCGCTCAAAGGCCTTGGTGCTGTCATATTCGCAGTTGGTTCCCGGAAATACAGGGATAAATACTCTGGGTTTCGCCACCTGGTTTTTGCATACGTAGACCTTTCCTTTGCTCCAGCACTCTTCTTCCTGTCCCTCTTTCAGATCCTGAGTCTCAATTCCTGATACCGTCTTAAACACACGCTCAAGGGTGCCTGTCCATGCCTGAACGGCCTCCTCCATGGGAATCTCGATATTTTTATACTCAAAGGCCGGTTTCTCCGTAACCTCACCGATCACTGTGTAGGTGACAGCCAAGTTTCCTACCTGTCCATCCGGCACTTCTGCCACGATGTCTCCGAAGCCCGGGGTAAACAGGTCTCTCTCATCGTAATTGTGCTCCACTCTAAAGCCCAGCTTATTTCCAAAAGCCATCTTGCTTAAAGCGGCCGCCACGCCTTTTCCGTCCACAGCGTAGGCGGACAGTATTCTTCCTCCTTTAACATCCTCCAGGAATTTCCCGTACTGCTCCATGAGCTTTCCGTATGCGGGAAGATCGTAGGAATCCCGGTCTATGTGAAGGAGAATCAGTTTGCTTCCAGGACGTTTCAGCTCAGGCGTCAGGATTTGTTTTTCACTGGAAATATCTACGGCAAAGGAAACCAGGGTAGGCGGCACATCCAGTTCGTTAAAGGAACCTGACATGCTGTCCTTCCCTCCGATAGAAGGCAGGCCAAACCCTAACTGCGCCTCATACGCTCCCAGGAGAGCCGCAAAAGGCTGGCTCCAGCGTCTGGGATCTTCCGTCATTCTCCTGAAGTATTCCTGGAAGGTAAACCGGATCTTCCTGTAATCACCTCCCGCAGCCACGATCCTTGCCACGGATTCAACCACCGCAAATGCGGCCCCATGGTAGGGACTCCAACTGGAAAGATAGGGGTCAAAACCGTAGCTCATCATGGTAACGGTATCCGTCTTTCCCTTCAGCACAGGAAGCTTCGCCACCATACACTGAGTTTCCGTAAGCTGATATTTTCCTCCATAAGGCATCAGCACAGATCCTGCCCCGATGGAGCTGTCAAACATCTCCACCAGCCCCTTCTGGGAACAGCAGTTGAGATCCTTCAGGGTATCCAGCCATTTGGCTCTCACATCCCCAATCTCTTCTCTCACAAAATATTTCTTTTCCTCGGAGGGCATCTCCACCAGAACCGATGTCTCCTGATGGGCTCCGTTCGTATCCAGAAATGCCCGGGAAATATTTACGATCTCTTTATCTCTCCAGATCAGCACCAGCCTGGGTTCCTCAGTCACCACAGCCACCTGAACCGCCTCCAGGTTCTCCTGGGCCGCATACTCCATAAAAGCATCCACATCTGAGGGATCCACCACTACAGCCATACGCTCCTGGGATTCGGAAATGGCCAGCTCCGTGCCGTCCAGGCCCGCATATTTTTTCGGCACTTTGTCAAGATAAATGTGAAGTCCCGGCGCCAGCTCTCCGATAGCCACAGATACACCGCCTGCTCCGAAGTCGTTGCACTTCTTAATCAGACTGCTTACCTCCGGACGCCTGAACAGCCTCTGGATCTTCCTCTCCGTCGGCGCATTTCCTTTCTGCACCTCAGCGCCGCACACCTCGATAGAAGCTTCTGTGTGGACTTTGGAGGAACCGGTGGCTCCCCCGATGCCGTCCCGGCCTGTTCTTCCTCCCAGAAGAATAATGATGTCCCCCGGCTCAGAAGACTTCCTCATTACGGCATCTCTGGGCGCCGCCCCCATCACTGCCCCGATCTCCATGCGCTTGGCTACATAGTCAGGATGATAGATTTCCTTCACATAGCCTGTAGCCAGACCGATCTGGTTCCCGTAGGAGCTGTAGCCGTGGGCCGCCTCCCGCACCAGCTTCTTCTGAGGCAGCTTTCCTTTCAGCGTCTCCTTCACCGATACGGTAGGATCGGCCGCTCCCGTCACACGCATCGCCTGATATACGTAAGTCCTCCCTGAAAGGGGATCGCGGATAGCCCCGCCAAGACAGGTGGCCGCACCTCCGAAGGGTTCAATCTCCGTGGGATGGTTGTGAGTTTCATTTTTGAAATTCACCAGCCACTCTTCTGTCTTTCCGTCAATCTCCACCGGAACAATAATGCTGCAGGCGTTGATTTCCTCTGATTCCTCCTGATCCTGAAGCTTTCCTTCCTTCTTCAGTTTTTTCATAGCCATCAGAGCCAGATCCATCAGACAGATATATTTGTCCTTACGGTCTCCCAGCACCTCCCGGCGGTCTGCCAGATATCTCTCATACGTGTCCTGAACCGGCTTTCTGTAGTAACCCTCTTCAAAGGAGACTTCCTTTAACTCCGTGGAGAAGGTGGTATGCCGGCAATGGTCTGACCAGTAGGTGTCCAGAACCCTTATCTCCGTCATGGAAGGATCCCTCTTCTCCTCATTTCTAAAGTAATTCTGAATATGCAGAAAATCCTGGAAGGTCATAGCAAGGTTCAGAGACTGGTACAGCTCTTTCAGGGCCGCTTCCTCCATCTTAACAAACCCTTCCACCGTCTTTACGTCCTCCGGCTCCTGAAAAACCGTGATCAGAGTCTCCGGCTTTTCGAATCCTGCCTCCCGGGAATCCACAGGATTAATGCAGTGAGCCTTTATGGCCGCAAATTCTTCATCCGAGATCTCCCCTTCTGCCACGTAGACTGTAGCAGAACGAATCACCGGATTTTCATCCTCCTTCAAAAAGCGCACGCACTGCACCGCAGAGTCCGCACGCTGGTCAAACTGTCCCGGCAGATATTCCACCGCAAAAGCCCTCTCCTGGTCTGAGAGGGGGAACGTCTCCTCATATAAGTCATCCACCGGCGGCTCTGAAAATACCATCCGGCAGGCTTTTTCATATACTTCCTGTGAAAGATTCTCCACATCATAGCGGATTAAAATCCTCACATTCTTCAGTCCGTTTACGCCAAGATAGCTCCTGATCTCATGGGAAAGACCCTGGGCTGCCACCGCAAAATCCCGCTTCTTCTCTACATACACTCTCTTAACATCACTCATAAAAGAACCTCCTGGCCTACGCCATATTTTTTATCCTGCGCTAAAAGAATTTTCCTTCTTTTAATTCTTACAGGTTTACTCGCTTATATGCGAATTTTATCATACCTGACCATTTCTGACAATATATCCTCTTGAATCATTTTCTTACGGGCAGCCCGGGCGTTGCCTGCCCTTCGCTTTACGCATCTCCCAGAATCTCCTGGTCTGTTCCGCCACGGTTCCCAGCGTGCAAAAGGACGGGGTCTCCCACTCCGCCGGAAACATCTGCCGGTAACGGTAGGAAGAAAAGCGCTCATCTAACAGCAGGATAATTCCTTCGTCCTCATCTGTGCGGATCACCCTTCCCGCTGACTGCAGGACTTTATTCATACCCGGGCAGAGATATGCATAGAAAAATCCGTCTTCCTGCCGGCTGTCGTAAAATTGTTTCAAAATCTCTCTTTCATTGCAGACCTGCGGAAGGCCTGTCCCCACAATCACGGCTCCGATCAGGCTGTCTTTTTTCAGATCAATCCCCTCTCCGAAAATACCGCCCATAACACAGAAGCCAACCAAACTTTCCTGCCCCGGCTCCTGAAATTTTTTGAGAAATTCTTCCCTCCTGTTCTCATCCATTCCCGGCGTCTGGCATACAGCCTCCGAGGCAATTCCTTCCTCCCGGCATATTTCCTCATACCGCCAGGCAACTTCCTCCAGCATTTTGTAAGAGGAGAAAAATACCATATAATTTCCTTTTCTGCTCTGTACCGTACGGCACACATAGGAAGCCATTTTACGGTATTCCTCTTCCCCCCTTCTGGTATACTTGCTGCTGGTATCAGTGCCAATCATCACAAGCTTCCTTTCCGGGTCAAAAGTGGAGCGGGCATAGATGGCATAATCCTCCTGCTCTCCCGTGAGAAGACTTTTATAGTAACGGATAGGCAAAAGAGTCGCCGAAAAAAAGACGGCGCTTTTTCCTTTATCCAAACATTCCCGAAGATTTTCCGATACATCCACGCAGAACAGCTTAAGCATAAACCTCCCATCCGGGGTATGTTCCGTATAGATCACATAATTCTCGTCCAAGCGGTCGCAGACCTCCAAAAAGCTTCTTACCTGAAAATAAAATTCTAAAAGCTTCTGGTTCAGCTCACTGTCCCTGGAATTCTCCAGAAACTCTTCTATGGCCCCGGAGAGATTCAGCAGATGTACAGGAAAAAGTCCTGTATCCTTCAAAATGTGAAAAGCCTCCTGGCACTCCCGCTTCAATCCCAAAAGATACGTATTGCACCGCTCCAGGCTCCTGGTTACTTTGCGGCTGTGGTGCTTCATCTCCCGCTTAAGCTCCAAGAAATCCTCTTTATAGAGGGCGGCGGAAAACATTTCCCTCCCTCTCTCCACCAGATTATGGGCCTCGTCAATGAGAAACAGATACTGTCCCTTGACTCCCTCCCCAAAAAACCGCTTTAACCTGGCTCTGGGGTCAAACACGTAATTGTAATCGCAGATCACTGCGTCCACCCATAAGGCTGCGTCCAGAGACATCTCAAAAGGACATACTTGATGCCTCTGGGCCTGCTCCAGAATACGGCCCCGATCCAGGGTATCGGCCTCCTGAAGCAGCTCGAAAACTGCCTGATTCACGCGGTCATAGTGGCCTTTCGCATAGGGACAAGCGTCAGGGTTGCATTCCGTCTCCTCCATTGGACAAATTTTCTCTTTTGCCGTCACAGTAAGCACCTTCATCTTAAGTCCCTGTCCCTTTAATAGGCCAAAGGTTTCCTCCGCCACCGTCCTGGTAATGGTCTTGGCAGTCATATAAAAAATCTGCTCTCCCAGCCCTTCCCCCACTGCCTTCACGGCAGGAAAGACTGTAGATAAAGTTTTTCCGGTACCTGTGGCTGCCTGCACAAACATCCTCTTTCCACGGGCAATCGTCCGGTACACAGAAGCCGCCACCTGCTTTTGTCCCGGCCTCCAATCATAGGGAAAAGTAAGCTGATGAATAGATTCCTGGCGTACAGCCCTCCACTGAATCTGGGCGGACACCCACTTTTTATATTCCTGAACAATTTCCAGAAACCATTCTTCCAGTTCTTTTGAAGTAAAGACCTGCCGAAACCTGCGAATTTCCTCTGTCTCCAGATTACAGTAGGTCATCTGGATTCCCGCCTGACTCTCGCCTTTTTGTTCTCCCAAGATAAAGGCATAACATTTGGCCTGTGCCAGATGAACCGGATTGGGTTCATCCATCAGCCCCAGATCCCGATACACTCCTTTGATCTCATCGATCCATAAAATCTCTTCCGCATCCTCCTGGTCAGAGTCTGTCTCCGGTCTTCCCCTGAAAACTCCATCTGCCCTTCCTTCAATCACAAGGATAAAGGTTTCTTCCGGGGATTCAAAGGACACAGGTACCTCCGCCTGATATCCGGCGCCCATCTTCGCCTGGATCTTCCGGTGGATCCGGCTGCCCTCCTGCATGGCCTCCTTTTCTCCCAATCCGCCTCTTCGGTTGTCAATATCCCCGAAACGCAAAATAAATTCAACCAGATTTCTCACGGAAACCCGCACCCTCTGTTTTTCTTCCATAGTTTATGCCTCCAAAGACTCCATCTTTTCCGTTGGATATCCGAAAGAATCGTATCAAGAAACAGTATAACACACTTTTGCCCCCTGTGTTATACTGTTCTTATCTGCCCTAAGCCCCGCCGCTGTTCCAGGGGCTTACAGGCAGTTTCAAAAGGAGGGTAAACAGTATGATTTGCAACGTAGGAATCATTGGGCTGGGAGCTCTGGGTATTTTATTTGCCTCCCAGTTTCAAGAAAAAACAGAAAAAAACAAGGTTTATATTCTGGCCGATGAAACAAGGCTCCAAAGGTACCGCAGAGAGGGAATTTACTGCAACGGGCGTCTCTGTGATTTCCAGTATGTATCTCCGTCCAAGGCGCCGGAAATGGATCTTCTGATCTTTGCCACCAAATACCAGGGGCTTTCTCAGGCGGCAGAGGCAGCCAAACCGGTCTGCGGCCCCAAAACCATTGTCATGTCCTTTCTCAACGGTATCTCTTCCGAAGAATTCATCAGAGAGCATCTGCATCCCCAGCGCCTTCTGTACTGTACCGTCCAGGGCATGGACGCCACCAGGCAGGAAAATCACCTGACCTATGAGAATCCCGGTTCCGTCGTCTTTGGTGAAAAAGACGGTTCTATCACTCCCGCCATCCGGGAGGTGGAGGAATTTTTCAGCAGAACGGGAATTAAGTTTTCTATATCCCAGGACATCCTGCACCAGCTTTGGAGCAAATGGATGCTTAACGTAGGCGTAAACCAGTCCTGCGCCGTTTTTGCTGAAAGTTATGGAGGGGTGCAGAAGGAGGGCCGGGCCAGGCAGGCTATGATCGAAGCCATGAGGGAAGCCAGAAAGGCGGCTGCTGCGGAAGGTATTTTTCTCTCTGAAAAAGAAATGGAAGACTGGGTCGCCCTGGTAGATACACTTTCTCCCCAGGGTGAGCCCTCTATGCGCCAGGACACCAAAGCCGGAAGGGAAACGGAGGTCGATCTTTTTGCCGGGCTGGTCTGCCGTCTAGGAAAGAAACATGGTATTCCCACGCCGGAGAATGACTTCTTCTATCAGTCTCTGAAGGAAAACTGACATGGCTGCTGGCGCAGACACCGCCACATATAATATAGCAAAACGCCCCTCTGCCAATCCGGCTTTGGGGCGTTCACAACACTTCTATAACTAATACTTTTTTCTGTCTTCTATGCAACTGCGAACTTGCTGAGAACCTTCTCCAATTCCCGATCCTCAGGCCAGTACTGCACTGTCAGATCCTTGGTTCGGTCCAGGCTCATCACACCAAGAATCGATTTTGCGTCAATCACCATCCGGTTGTATGAAATATCCACATCAAAATTACATCTTGTCGCCGCCTGAACAAATTCTCTTACATCATCCAGTGCCTCCAGTCGGATTTTCTTCTCCAACACAAAGCATCCCTCCTTAAAATTTTTCGTAATGGTTCGGAAAAAGCCTAAAAACTCTGCTTAATTCTGAAGAATTACAAACCATGAAATGCAAAAGTTCAAGTTTCTAAATGGCTTTCTGCCGGCAGAATTTGATTTCTGTCAACCGTTTTCATGTGGTTTTCCACATTATGGCATAAATGGTTTTTTCCGTCAATCCCTCTCTTCTCTCCGTAAATTCATATCTCTCTGCATTTTTGTAAAATTTAGACAAAGTTTTCAGATGCTTTTGCCAAAATTCTCAGAACTAAAAAATCAGTTCTTTTATTAATGTATGCCCGCTTCCGAAACCTGACTAAAAATCTTGTCCCTCTGTCATCCAATTTCTAAATCTTAAAGGCCAAAGCTGTCTTTGGAGCGCCGGGTTTTCCCGATCAGCCACAGAAATGCTGCGGCAGAAGCCTTTCCACATCTTCCGAAAATGGGCCTCTTGCTCTGTCACGGCCCAGGCCGCCTCACGGTCCGGGGATGTATTCCGCAGAAGCGCCCAGGGATAATGGGCTCTGTGAAGAAGAGAATCTCCCCGTCCCGAATCATAAATCATAAAATTTTCACCTGGAAGCCGGTCGGAAAAATGATCTCCCAAAAGGGGCAGCACTTGATTCTCCGCCTGGATTTCCGAAAAAAGGATACCTCCTGCCAGCTCTCGAAAACGCACAAATCCCAAATACCGGTGAGCTTCGTTTCCCACTCTCCTGGCCATCTCAAACACCTGGGCCACATTGGGATCCTGCAGCTTCCACAAAATCCTCCTGGCTGTATAATCCTTTACTCCAGGACTCAAGGCCTGTACCAGCACCCGGTAGATACAGTCCGCCTTTTCAGGCCGACAGGAAAGAGCCGCCTGGTAGATAGACTGGTAGGCATCCTCCCCCATCCTCCTGCGTATGGTCCTCGCCACCTTCTGGGCCTTCTCCGGATCGGCGGCTACACTTCTGTAGGAGGCAAACAGCTCCAGGTTTCCCTGCCCCGCAATCCGAAGGGCCAGACAGCCGTGCCCTACTCTGCTGTCCCAGGCATCATAAATCCCTGTAAAAATCCCCTCGGGATGATCCTCGCATTCAAAAATAACCATCCTTCCTCCCCTTTCTCTATCCCAATCCCGTTTGATCCAGATTTCCTGGAACCGGCCCCAGCATCTGCCCAGCATCAAATAGAGAAAGCTGTCTGTATGATACCCCTTCCCTGAAAGGTTTATTCTGCGAAGACAGCAGATTTCTCAAAATAAAATCCTCATCCATCTTCAGCGGATACATCTGCTTCCCCCCGCAGGTGATGAAGTACACTGCCCGCTTGAGTACCACTCCCGCTTTCTTCAGGGACTGGAAATCGTGGCTTCCCAGCTTCCGGGCCTGAACGATCCTCCTGGCAGACTTAGGACCGATTCCCGGAACCCGCAGAAGCATGTGATAGTCAGCCGTGTTCACTTCAATGGGAAAATACTCCAGGTGTGAAAGTGCCCAGTCGCATTTGGGATCAAGAAAAACATTGAAATTGGGATGCCTCTCATTCAAAAGCTCTCCTGCTGAGAAACCGTAAAACCGCAGCAGCCAGTCAGCCTGATACAGCCGGTGTTCCCGCAGCAAAGGCGGCCCGCCGGGCAGGGAGGGCAGCATGGCATCCTGGTTTACCTTGACAAAAGCAGAGTAAAATACTCGCTTTAAGGAAAATTTCTGATACAGCGCTTCTGCCACACTGAGAATCTGATAGTCATTCTCCGGTGTAGCGCCGATAATCATCTGGGTACTCTGCCCCGCCGGTACAAATCTGGGAGCGCTGTTGTAAAGGGTCAGATCGTATTGATTCTGATCACGCCCCATCTGAATCTGACGCATAGGCGTCAGAATCCTCTTTCTGGACTTGTGGGGCGCCAGCTTCTTCAGTCCTTCCGCTGTGGGAAGCTCCAAATTCACGCTCATACGATCCGCCAGAAATCCGGTCCGTTCAATCAATTCCGCCGGTGCTCCCGGTATTGCTTTTACATGAATATATCCTTCAAATCTATACTCTCTACGAAGCTTATAAAGGGTCCGATAAAGAAGCTCCATGGTATATGCGGGACTTACCAGAATCCCGGAGCTGAGAAAAAGCCCCTCGATATAATTTCTTCTGTAAAATTCCATAGTCAGGGTACATACTTCTTCAGGAGTAAAAGCCGCCCGCACTGTATCATTAGAGGAACGATTGATGCAGTAGCGGCAGTCAAACACACATTCATTTGTAAATAAAATCTTCAGCAGAGAAATACAGCGTCCGTCAGCAGAAAAACTATGGCAAATACCTGCCGCCGTGCAGTTTCCCATACCCTTCCCGCTTCCTCTGCGGTCAACGCCGCTGGAAGTGCAGGCTACGTCATACTTAGCCGCATCGCTTAATATCTGCAGTTTCTCATATAGATCCATCTCCTGGGAAATTCTCATACTCTCTTCCTCCCCTCCGAAATCGAACATATGTTCTTATCTCATTATAACAAACTCCTGGGAGGAATGCAAGAATAAAAAATTGGAGTAAAAAAATGGAACCAGACAGCATAATTCGCTGCCCAGTTCCAGGCTGATGCAGAGGCTGCAGGCCTCCTGCATAATTTATCTATTCAGATCATCCAAATCTATTTGCCGGCTTCTTCCGCCTCCAGATATGCGTTCAGTCTCGCCAGAAGCAGATCCGGCTCTATTCCATGCACCATAGCAGCTTCCTCTAAAGACTCCATCTGAGCAGACGGGCATCCGATGCAGAACATTCCGCCTCCCATGAGAACGGGGCCCAGATTCTCATTTACTTTAAGAATCTCGCCGATCGTCATATCCTTAGTAATTCTAACTGACATGAGTTATTCCCTCCTTATATTTTGATGTTTTTACATTATAATACCTTTCTTTTTCTTATGCAAGTCCCAGCGCTTTGTTCTCATAGAAATACATGGAAATTTGACGTTTGGTTCTTGTAACTTCTGCGGTTTTGTATTAGAATGAAAACAGGTTACAGAGCGATTCTGAATCCAAATTAAGAGAAGGAGGATAAAATCATGGCATATGTTATTTCTGATGAGTGTGTAGCTTGCGGTTCCTGCGCAGATGAGTGTCCCGCAGAAGCTATCAGCGAAGGCGATGGAAAATATGTAATCGATGCAGATGCCTGCCTTGACTGCGGTACCTGCGAAGGTGTATGTCCCACAGGTGCTATTTCTGCTGAATAATACGCCTGCCTTCGGGTATACCTTTATTGCCGCAGCTTGTGCGGCAAATCATAGGAAACACCCTTCGGGTATACCTTCATTGCCGCAGCTTGTGCGGCAAATTAGCGGTAATACATAGGAGCGTTCTCGGACGCTCCTTTTTCATGCCTCTTTTCCAACCTATCTTCTTTTTCCCATTTTTTTCCGCAGCCTGCTAAGCCACCCTTCTTCTTTTTCCTCTCTGGCGGCGGCCGCCTCTGAAAACGATGCTTCCCGGTACTGAAAATACATCTCCAGCTCTTCCCGAAGTCTCTCTGAGAGGGCCTCCTTCAGCTTTTCGTTTTGTTCTTCCACTACTTCCTGAATCATTCCTTTTAAAATGGATTCAAACTGACGGAGATTCTCCGACTGGCCTTCTCCAAGTACGGCTGGATAAGCGTTTTCAATCTTCTGTATTCCCTCTTTTAATTCAGAATCCTCCTGGCTTCCTTCCCCCGTCTCCTGAAGAAGAATTTTAATCCCCTTTAGCTGGATTCCTTTTTCCTTCAATTCCTTTATTCTCCGCAGAGTCTCCACATCCTGGTCTGTATAGATTCTATGTCCCTGGCTTGTCCTCTGTATTTCCAGCCCCAGCTCTTCTTCCCAGTAACGCAAAACGTGCGACTCTACACCTACGAGCCGCACTGCTTCTGATACGGAGTACTCTTTTGGTAAATGCTCTTTGTCCATGAAACTTCTCCCCTTTGCTTCTCTTCAGATCCCGTTTCATTTGATCCCTTGCCGATTCAAGAATGCCGCCGGCTTCCCTGCTTCGAAGCACGGCACCTTTGATTCACCTTGAAACTGAACTTATACTATAAATATATGCTGGGGAAAAATAGAATAGAACACTCCGTACTATTTTTTCATATTGGCAAACTTTGTAAATCTAGGCAGCCATGCCAGCTCCACCGTACCAATGGGACCGTTTCTCTGCTTGGCAATAATTACCTCCGCCACGTCTTTCTTCTCTGTATCATGGTTATAATAGTCATCCCGGTACAGGAACATAACCACATCCGCATCCTGCTCTATAGCCCCTGACTCACGCAGGTCCGAAAGCATGGGCCGATGATCCGGTCTTTGTTCCACCGCCCGGGAAAGCTGCGAAAGGGCCACCACAGGAACCTTAAGCTCCCTGGCCACCTCCTTCAGAGATCTGGAGATATCTGAAATCTCCTGCTGCCTGGATTCGGAACGGCGGCTGCCCTGCATCAACTGCAGATAGTCAATCATAATAATTCCCAGGTTATGCTCCAGTTTATACTTCCGGCATTTGCTTCTCAGCTCTGTCACCGAGATACCGGGAGTATCGTCAATAATCAAATTGGAACGGCCGATAACCCCCGCCGCCTCAATCAGACTTGCCCAGTCATTGTCGCTTAAGTTTCCTGTTCTGAGAAGCTGGGAGTCCACTCTGGATTCCAGAGAAAAAAGACGGTTTACAAGCTGTTCCTTTGACATTTCCAGACTGAAAACAGCCACAGTAAGGTTGCTGCGGAACGCCATATACTCTGCAATATTTAAAACAAAAGCTGTCTTTCCCATAGAAGGGCGGGCGGCAATCAAAATAAGGTCTGAGGGCTGAAAACCAGAGGTCTTGTAGTCCAGGTCGATAAAGCCTGTGGCCAAACCTGTGACGCTTCCTTTCAGCCTGCTGGCCGCCTCGATCTTGTCCAGGGCATTCAGCACTACGTCTTTAATCGGCACAAAATCCTCGCTGCCTTTTCTCTGGAGAACCTGGAAAATCTTTTTTTCCGCATCCTCCATGATCTCTTCCGTAGTCTCTTTTCCGGTATAGCAGGCCGTGGCAATCTCCTCATTCACCCGGATCATTCTCCGCAGCAGCGCTTTCTCCGCCACAATCTCAGCGTGAGCTTTTACATTGGTGGAAACAGGGACATTGGCGATTATGTCTCCCATAAATTCCAGACTGCTGATCTCCGGCGGCACTCCCTTTTCCTTCAGCCGATTCTGGAGAGTGACCATATCCACAGGTTTATTTCCCCCGTAGAGATCCGTGATTGCCTCAAAAAGTACGCCAAACTGTTTCTGGTAGAAATCCTCCGCCGTAATGATCTGAGACGCTATGGTAATGGCGTCCTGATCCATGATCATAGACGCAATCACCGACTGCTCTGCCTCAATGCTGTGAGGCATCACTCTTTTAATCAGCGCTTCTTCCACAGTGCTATCCCCTTCTTCTATGCCTCAACTACATGTACCTGGATCTGTGCGGTTACCTGGGTATGAAGCTTTACGGCAACCTGCGTCACTCCTAGAGTCTTAATAGGTCCTTCCAGCAAAAGTTTCTTTTTATCAATCTCCTTGCCCAACTGTTCCCGTACGGCTTCCGAGACTTCCTTTGAAGAGACGGATCCGAAAATTCTTCCTCCCTCTCCAGTCTTTACGGCAATCTTTACTTCCTTGCCCTCCAGCTCTTTTGCCAGCGCCTGGGCTGCTTCCAGATTCTCCTGGGCAACCTTCTGGGCGTTGGCCTTTTGGAGCTTAAGGTCATTCATATTCTGCCCCGTAGCCTCTTTCCCGATTCCTTTTTTTAAAAGCATATTCCTCGCATAGCCGTCACTTACATTTACAATATCACCTTTTTTTCCAAGACTTTTTACATCCTCAAGCAAAATCACTTTCATATCTAAATCGCTCCTTCTTCTGTCATCTGTGTCAATATCTGTTTTAATCTCTCTTTTGCCTCGTCTACCGTTACGCCTTCAAGCTGAGCCCCTGCGATGGTCATATGGCCGCCGCCGCCCAGCCGTTCCATAATGATCTGGACATTCACTTCATCAATGGCTCTGGCGCTGATATAAATTTTGTTTTTGTAATCCGTCAGCACGAAAGAAGCTTTAACCCCTATAATGTTCAAAAGCTCGTTGGCCGCCTGGGCCCCTACCACAGTAGCGTTCTCCAAGCCATGGGATGGACACACGCTGATGGCGTATCTTCCCATAAAAGCTTCAGCGTGACGCACCGCCTCCGCTTTTGCCTTATAGGTATCCATATCCTCCCGGAAGGATTTGCGCACCCTAGTCACATCCGCCCCGTGCCTTCGCAGAAATGCCGCCGCCTCAAAGGTCCGCATTCCCGTCTTGGCCACAAAATTATTAGTATCTACAATGATTCCCGCATAGATGCAGTCCGCTTCATTCACTTTCAGCTTAACATCATCGTCATAGTACTGGAGAATCTCCGCAATCATCTCACAGGCTGAGGATGCCGAAGGTTCAATATAAGAAAGGGCCGCATTCTCAATCTTCTCCTCCGACTGACGGTGGTGATCCATCACTACGATGGTCTTCGTACGGTCAAGCAGCTCCGAGCACTCTGCCATACTGGGGCGGTTCGTATCCACCACCACTACCACTGTATTCTGGTTCGTCAGCTCAATGGCCTGGTCATGAGTCAGGATATAATTATCCTCATAGTCTCCGCTTGCCTGCAGCGCATTCACCCAGGGACGGATCCCGCTGTTAATCTCCCCCAGGCAAATATGGGCATGTTTTCCGGCCTGCAGGGCAGCCCGGCATACCCCCACGCTGGCCCCCAGAGAATCGATGTCCGTATTTTTATGGCCCATGACAATCACCCGCTCTCTTGAGCTGATCAGCTCCCGAAGAGCCTGGGCTTTCACCCGGGCCCGTACACGGGTGTTCTTCTCCTGGCGCTGGGTTTTCCCTCCGTAGAAGGTCATTTTATTTTGATCCTTCACCACGGCCTGGTCACCGCCCCGGGCCAGGGCCATCTCCATAGCCCCTCTGGCCGCCTCATAGTCCTGACAGTACCCGCCGCTGTCCACACCCACTCCGATACTGATGGTAACGGAAATACTGTTTCCGATGTTTACGGTTTTTACATCCTCAAGAACTGAGAAGCGATCCTGGATCATCTGATCCAGTCCTTTCTGGTTCACCACCAGAAGATACTTATCTTTCTCCAGTTTCTTAATCAAGCCGTCCATTGAGGTTACATATTTGGTAATCCTTCTGTCCACCAGGGCTTCCAGCATGGAACTTCTCACGTCTTCCACGCTTTCCATGGCCTCATCGTAATTATCCATGTACAAAAGGCCCACCACCGGCCGTTCTTCATAATTTTCCTGGACATACAGGCTCAGCTCCGTGACGTCAAAAAAGTGAAGAGCCATAATCCACCCTTCTCCCGCCACAATATTAGCCGCCTGCGCTTCCTCCAGAAGCTCGTTGAGGAAAATCTTTTTTATCTTTACCCTGTATCTCCGGTCGCCGTATTCAATCTCCACGTCCTTCTCTTCTTCTTCGACGGAAAAAGAATCTGCAGAAAGCTGGGGAATCAGGCTGCTAATATTCTTATGACAGTCCTCCGGCTTTCCCGTCATCAACGCCATCGCCTCATTCATCCAAAGAAGCTTTCCATCCTGTTGGATAATCCCGTAGGGAATCGCCATGCCTTTCAGCATCTCCCTCTCGATCTGTCTGTAACGTCCCGTAAAGTCCAGCAGTTCCTGCAGCACCTTGGGTCTGTAATACAGCTCCAGACCGATCATGGCCAGATAAAAGACAACCGTGAAGCCCGCTACCAGACACCCAGCCAAAGTATTCACGTAAAGCACCATACCTGTAAGAACGCAGAGCAGCAGTGTCATTACTACGCACCAATACCAGTGCCTCATAACATGCCCGCTGTATTTCATCTGAAGCTTTTCTTTTTTTGTCTTCATGCGCCTTCTCCATTCTCTTTCATTCCGTTTCCCCTTAAAACGGCATCCCCTCTGAGCACGCTTCCAGTCACAAAAACTCCCCCCTGCCCCGGAACCGCTCATATCTAGGGAACATTTTACCATAAAACAACCGTTTGTAAAAGAGTTAATTGTGCATCTGCCCTCAATCAAAAACGGCGTCGTTACTGTTCACTCGTATCTCGTGAACAGTAACA
>DVGR01000154.1 GCA_018712605.1 Candidatus Choladousia intestinigallinarum | reverse complement strand
GACTGAATCACTTGAATCAGCGCAGCATATTTGTCCTCCCACTCATTATACGCAGAGCCAGTGGGTTTGTAAAGAATCCATTGAAGTTTCTCCTTATTTCTTATATACTTTGTTTTAGCAGCCCTGCTGCCGCTGTGTACATTTTTTTGCAAAGGGGAATCCACATATGATAACGAAACATACTTTTCTTCCCGATTTTGAAACCTACGAGGACTGCCTGGGCTTCAAGGCATCAGACAGTCTTTTTTTTGACATTGAAACCACCGGTTTTTCTCCTGAATCTTCTTATCTATATCTGATCGGAGTCCTCCGCAGGACGCCTGAAGGCTGGAAGCTGACCCAATGGCTCAGCCAAGCTCCGCAGGAAGAGATTCTTCTGCTGAAGGAATTTCTAAATACTGCCCGGGAATTTTCTCAACTGATTCATTTCAACGGCACAACCTTTGATCTGCCTTATCTGAAGAAAAAAGCCCGGGCAGCAGGGCTTCCCCACACTCTGGATCACATGGATTCCCTGGATCTTTACCGCTGTTTCCGTCCCCTGCAGAAACTTCTCTCTCTGGAACGCATGAACCAGACATCACTGGAAAATTTTCTGGGAATGAAACGCAGGGATAAGATGAATGGGAAGACACTGATCCCCGTGTGCCAGGATTACATGACCTCCAAAGATCCAGGTCTGGAAGAGCTTCTTCTGCTTCACAACCTGGAGGACGTAAAGGGAATGGCGGATCTGCTCTCTCTCTCCGCTTATCTGAAATTTACAGATCCAGACAAGGACGCAGGTTCTATAAAGTTCTTCGGTATAGCTCGGAAGGATTCCGCCGCAGAAATCTCTTTCTCTTACTCTCCTGCCATTCCCCAGGCCTTGTCTGTAAGCCTTGGAAAATATGGAAGCCTCCATTTGGATTTTGACAGAGGAACTTTATGCGTCCCCATTTTTACCGGAAGGCTTCTCTATTTTTTCCCTGATTATAAGAATTATTATTACCTGCCTATGGAAGACCAGGCCGTTCACAAAAGTGTGGCCGCCTATGTGGACAAAGAGTACCGGCAGCAAGCTACCGCAGCCACGTGCTATATAGGGAAGGAGGGTGATTTTCTTGCGCAGCCCGGTCCTTTTTTTATCCCGGATTACAGATGCAGTTATACCTCTAAAGACTATTATTTTGAACTGAAGGAGGAAGCTTTTCCCTCAGGGGAAGCTTTGCAGCGCTACCTCGCAGCCCTTTTAAAGGCTGCTCTTAATTAGACGTGAAACCGCATACAGCTTATAACGTCCAAAACCGGAGAAAGGCGGCTGTCATGACAGCCGCCTTTCTCTTATCTTCTGTAGATTTATTTTTATTCTTCTGTACTTTCTTCGTCAGAATACTCTTCCACAGGAGCTTCCTCCTGAGCAGCTTCTCTAGAAGCCGCATTTTCAAGAGCTTTCATACTCAGGCTGATCTTGCGGTCGGCCTCATTAAAGTCAACTACCTTAGCCTCGATCATCTGACCTACGCTAAGTACATCAGAGGGTTTGTCCACATGCTCATGGGAAATCTGTGATACATGAAGAAGGGCATCCACGCCGGGCTCCAGCTCTACGAAAGCGCCAAAGTCTGTCATACGGGCAACCTTGCCTTCTACAATGTTCCCGGCAGCGTACTTCTCAGCCGCTGTAAGCCAGGGATTCTGATCCTCAAACTTCAGGCTCAGGGCGATCTTGTCACCGCTGATGTCTTTAATCAGAACTGTCAGATTCTCTCCAACCTTGAAGACTTTCTTGGGATTATCCACATGTCCCCAGGACATCTCAGAGATATGAAGCAGTCCGTCCGCTCCGCCAAGATCCACGAAAGCGCCGAAATCTGTTACATTCTTAACCACGCCTTCTACCACGTCGCCGGGATGAATTCTCTCGAAGAGAGCTTTCTGCATCTCTGCTTTTCTGGCAACCAGGATCTGCTTGCGGTCACCGATGATTCTTCTGCGTCTGGGATTAAACTCAGTGATCACGAATTCAATCTCCTGACCTGCATACTTCTCAAGATTCTTCTCATAAGTGTCAGAAACAAGGCTGGCCGGAATGAAAACTCTCGCCTCGTCCACTACCACACTGAGTCCGCCTGCAAGCACCTGTACAACGGGAGCTGTCAGGATTTCCTGAGAATTAAAGGCTTCCTCCAGCCTCTTATTTCCCTTCTCTGCCGCTAAACGCTTGTACGTTAAGAGCACCTGTCCATCTCCGTCATTCACCTTCAGAACCTTCGCCTCAAGCTTATCATCCACATGGACCAGCTCACGAAGGTCTGCGTTGGGTTCGTTCGTATATTCGCTTCTGGTAATAATACCGTCAGCCTTATATCCGATATTCAAGATGATCTCATCTTCTTTGACATCTATTACAGTGCCTTCGACTACCTCTCCATTATGAATTGTTTTGAATGATTCTTCCAGCATTTGTTCAAAACTTAAATCTGGCATTGTTTTGAAACCTCCTCAATCAAATTATTTGGGGTCGATGCCCCTGCTGTAATACCTACGCAACCCCTGGATGGCAATCGCCGCATATCCAAATCTTTTAATGTCTGTATATAGTAAGTATCTGCACATTCATTTCTGCATATCTCGAATAGCTTCCTGGTGTTGGAACTGTGACTGCCGCCAATCACAATCATACTGTCCACCTGGCCTGCAATCTCACGAGCCTCCGACTGGCGTTCTTCCGTGGCGCTGCAGATCGTATTCAAAATATCCACTCTATCATACCTCATTTTTGAAATAATTTCAACCAATTTATCAAATTTCTTGTAATTAAATGTCGTCTGAGATACAACGCAAAGCGGACGTGCCGGATCATGCCTGTAGGCACGGGCCTCTTCCTCGCTTCCAATCACATCCACTCTTCCCCGGCACCAGCCCTTGATCCCTTCCACCTCTGGATGGCCCTCGTTCCCCACCACCAGGATGTCCGCTCCGCCGGCGCTGTGTTCGTCCACGATCCTGTGGATCTTCTTTACAAAGGGGCAGGTGGCATCCACAAGCTCCAGGTTCTGTCCTCGTATCTTCCGGTAAATCTCTCTGGACACGCCGTGAGAACGGATGATGACCGTCCCCTCACGAACCGCTTCCAGCTCCTTTTCTCCGTTTATAATACGGACTCCTTTTTGCTCCAGCTCTTTTACCACTTCTTCATTGTGTATAATCGGCCCGTAGGTGTAAATGGGCTTTTTCCCTGTCTCCACCTGGCGGTAGACCGTATCCACGGCCCTCTTTACGCCGAAACAAAATCCCGCCGTCTTTGCCACAATCACTTTCATGCTCTGTTTTCTCCCATCCGTTCCCGGGCCAGTGCCACGATCCGCTCTGTCACTTCTTCTACGGTCATCTCCGAGGAGTCGATGCGCACCGCATCCTCCGCCTGTCTAAGGGGCGCTACGGAACGGTTTTTGTCCCGCTCATCCCGGTCACGGATATCTTTTTCAATCTCCTGCAGGCTGCAGGGAATCCCTTTTTCTTTCAGCTCCTGGTACCTCCTTGCGGCCCGCACCCCGACACTGGCGGTGAGATAAATCTTAAGCTGGGCCTCCGGGAGAATCACCGTGCCGATGTCTCTCCCGTCCATCAGCACGTTTTCCTTTCTGGCAAGCCCCCTCTGAAGATCCGTAAGCTTCTCCCTGACCTGGGGAATAGCGGAAGAAGCGCTGGCCATCTTGCCCACTTCTTCATCCCGGATTTGTGACGAGACGTTTTCTCCATTTAAAAATACCTGCTGCTGTCCCTGACCGTCATATCGGATGGTGACGGAGATCTCCGCCAGCGCCTTCTTCAAATCCTCAGCATCCTGCAAATTTGTTTTTCTCTCCAACAGTCCCAGGGCAATGGCCCGGTACATGGCTCCTGTATCTACATACAAAAAAGAAAGCCGGCCGGCCGCCTTCCTGGCAATGGTACTCTTCCCCGCCCCTGCCGGGCCGTCTATGGCAATATTAAAGCTCATAATCTCCTCCTTTTTCCCGGTACCCTTTTCCGGCGGCATATCCGGTAGACCATGCGATCTGCAGATTAAACCCTCCTGTCAGGGCATCCAGATCCAGCACTTCCCCTGCAAAATACAGATTCCTGACCTTTCTGGACTCCATAGTGGAAGGGTCGATCTCCCGCACATCCACTCCGCCCCGGGTAACGACAGCTTCATTATACCCACGTAAGCCCGTCACCGTCAATGGAAAACCTTTTGTCAGACAAATCAGCCTCTGCCTTTCTTCCCTGGTGATCTCATGAACCGGCTTCTCTGGATGGATCTCACTTTGCCGGATCATAATAGGAATCAGCTTAGATGGAAAGAGTCCTCCCAGCACATTCTTAAACTGCCGGTTCCTGCTCTGGTCAAACTCTCTGAGAATCCGCTGATCCAACTGCTCCCTGGAAAGGGCCGGCTTCAGGTCGATGAGCAGATTCAGCGGATGGGCCGAGAGACGTTTCTGAAGCAAGGTGCTGGCCGTCAGGATCAAAGGCCCCGTAACGCCAAAGTGTGTAAACATCATCTCCCCAAATCCCCGGTACAGTTCCTTCCTGCCATCAGCCACCGACACCTCCACATTTTTAAGGGAGAGCCCCTGCAGCTCCTTCACCCACTCTTCCTGAACCTCCAGGGGAACAAGGGACGGAAAGCGGGGCGTCACCTTATGTCCCGCCTCTTGCGCAAACCGGTAGCCGTCCCCGGTGGAACCTGTAGAAGGATAAGAAAGGCCGCCTGTGGCCACGATAAGCCCGTCCGCTTTCTCGACACGCCCATCGGAAAGACGCACCCCAGCAAGTCGGGGCTTCTCATCTCCCGGCTGTCTTTCCGTCAAAATCTCCGCCGCCTCTGCTCCCAGCCGGATTTCTACCTTCTTTTTTTTGAGGATCTCCGCCAGCGTACGGATCACGTCCGAGGCGTGATCTGAGGCCGGGAAGACACGGTTCCCTCTCTCTGTCTTCAGCCGCAGCCCCCCTTTTTCAAAAAAAGCCATGGTATCTTCCGCCGTAAATCCATAAAAGGCGCTGTACAAAAACTTCCGGTTGCTGCAGACTGCCTGCAGCAGCTCTTCCACTTCGCACTGGTTTGTGAGGTTACATCTCCCTTTTCCTGTAATATAGAGCTTTTTCCCAAGCTTTTCGTTTTTCTCCAGCAGAAGAACCTTGCAGTTCTCCCCTGCAGCCGCAGCGGCCGCCATCATGCCCGCCGCTCCGCCTCCAATGACAATCAATTTTTTCATTCCCTATTTTCCTCATGGCATGGCTGACTTCCCGCTTCCAGCTCGAACCAGAAGGCCACGCCGTTTTCATAATTTTTTACACCGTACTGCTGGTGGAAGGAATCCATAATGGCTTTGACAATAGAAAGCCCCACACCGCTTCCTCCGTACTCCCTGGTTCTGGCCTTGTCTACCTTGTAGAATTTTCCCCAGATCAGTCCCAGCTCTTTCTCAGGAATTTTCTGTCCTGTATTAAACACAGAAATCCTCACCTTAGTGCCGCTCTGCTTCACACGGATCTCAATTTTCCTCTCCCCGTCCACATGATTCAGGGCGTTGCTCAGGTAATTCGTGATCACTTCTTCAATCTTAAACTCATCTCCCCAGACAACAGCCGTCTCCGGCCCCCAGTAGAGAACCTCCGCTTGCTGCTGCTGAGCCAGGAGGGTAACAGACTGGATCTTGTTGCGGATCATGGGGACAAGATCAAATCTCTCCATTACAACCTGCTCATCTCCGGCTTCCAACTCATTCAGAGTCAGAAGCTTCCGAACCAAATTATTCATCTTGGAGGCCTCGTCCATGATTACGTCGCAGTAGAACTCCCTGCTCTCCTCATCATCGTTGATGCACTCCTTGAGTCCCTCCGCATAGCCTTGGATCAGGGCGATGGGGGTTTTTAATTCATGGGAGACATTGGAGAGAAATTCCTGCCTCCGCTCTTCCATCTGCGTCTTTTTCTCTATATCCCGCTGCAGCTCATTGTTAGCAGTCATAAGCTGAGAGTAAGCTTTTTCCAGATTTTCCGACATGCGGTTGAAGTGTGCGCCAAGCTGGCCTACTTCATTGCTTCCTCCCCCTGTATAGCGGACTCCGAAATCCAGATCCGCCATCCGCTTAGACAGCTCCGTCAGCTCATTTAAGGGCCTGGTAATCCGTTTGGACACGAACCACACAATGACTGCCGTAAAGAGAATTCCCAGAATACAGATATATTTGATGAAGTCATTGGAAATACGTACACTGTCCCGGATACTCTCAGCAGGGATTCTCATGAGGAAATAATATCCCCCATCCATGGTTCCCCAGCTCTCCAGATAGTCCGTCCCCATATCCTGGTCAAATTTTTTCTGGATGGTGTACCGATCCGTCTTCTCCAATACCGTGGCATCCATGTCAAGACTGATTACATAGCCGTTGACCCGTCCTTGGAGAAGCTTCATATACTCCGCCTGCCCTGTCACCCGGTAAATCAGCGCCTCAAAGCCCCCGTCCGTCACCACGAAGGAGATATTATTCTGGTCGCAGATATCATCCAGAGCGTCCTTCGTCTCGTCGGATATGGTGGCATTTTCGGTGATATTCCCGTTCAGCAGATTGTATGCTTCCACCAGGGCCTTCTGTTTATTCAGATAATAATAGTCCTCCAGAAAGAATGTGTTAATCAGATAATTCAGAAGAAACATTCCCGCTACCAGACCGATGAAGATAATGGTAAGCTGCTTCCTTATGGACAGGTTCATTCTTTATCCACCTCGAATTTATATCCCATGCCCCAAATGGTTTTGATATACTCTCCTTTGCTTCCCAGCTTGCTGCGAAGCTTTTTCACATGGGTATCTATAGTCCTGGCATCTCCGAAATAGTCATAATTCCAAACACTGTTGAGAATCTTCTCCCTGGAAAGAGCAATGCCCTGGTTCTCCACAAAATACGTAAGAAGCTCAAACTCCTTGTAGCTCAGATCCACATTTTTCCCGTCAATGGACACCTGGTGTGCCGCCTTATTGATCTCGATGCCGCCGGCCCTGAGAATGTCGTCTGCGGAAAGCCCTGTGGTTCTCCGCAGGATTGCCTCCACTCTGGCCACCAGGATTTTGGGGCTGAAGGGCTTGGAAATATACTC
>DVGR01000153.1 GCA_018712605.1 Candidatus Choladousia intestinigallinarum | reverse complement strand
AAAGCATGGGCGCTGCCGGTTTTTGCCTGGCGCACAAGCTCTGTAAGGTATTCCATAACATTTCTCCTTCCATATCTTCATTCTATCTATAAAGTGTCCAAAAAGCGGCGGAGTGTTGCAGCGCAAAGAAGCGATTTTTGGAATTCTTGAAGCACCTTTAGTTTATATGAAATGATAGAAAAATGCCAGAAAAATGCCAGTTGATCAGAAAGGTCTGAAGGAATACTTTACCGACGGTACTACTTGCAGGAACTGTCCAAAGCGGATATAATAAAAGGCAAACTGCGGGCTTCAAAAGGGCTGTGCTGATGAAGACTGCTCTGGATCCCGCACCAAGACTCGCAGGCGAGTCTTGAATCACAGGAGTGAGTCTTGAAATATATATAAGGAGAATACAGAGATGGAATTTACAACAGTAAGAGAGCTGTATAAGAATCAGGAATCTTATATAGGAAAAGAGATTACAGTAGGAGGCTGGGTGCGCAGCATCCGGGATTCCAAGTCATTTGGGTTTATCGTACTTCACGATGGAACGTTTTTTGACACCCTGCAGATTGTGTATTCAGATACACTGGAAAATTTTGCCGATATTTCAAAGCTGAACGTGGGGGCCGCTATTATTGTGAAGGGAACGCTGGTGGCTACGCCAAAGGCGAAACAGCCCTTTGAGATTCAGGCATCTTCTGTGGAAGTGGAGGGATCTTCCACACCGGATTTCCCCATGCAGAAGAAGCGCCACTCCCTGGAATTTTTGAGAACGGTTCCCCATCTGAGAACCCGTACCAATACTTTCCAGGCAGTATTTCGGGTACGCTCCCTGGCGGCTTATGCCATTCACAAATTTTTCCAGGAGAGAGACTTTGTCTATGTGCATACTCCCATCATTACGGGAAGTGACTGCGAGGGAGCCGGAGAGATGTTCCAGGTAACTACCCTGGATCTGAAAGATGCCCCGATGACGGATGGGGGAGAGGTGGATTATTCCCAAGACTTTTTTGGGAAAATGACGAACCTGACGGTAAGCGGCCAGTTGGATGCGGAGACCTTTGCCCAGTCCTTCAGAAACGTGTACACCTTTGGGCCTACTTTCCGTGCGGAGAACTCCAATACTACCCGCCATGCGGCGGAATTCTGGATGATTGAGCCGGAAATCTCTTTTGCCGATCTGGAGGATGACATGCGGCTGGCGGAGGATATGATCAAATATATTATCCGTTATGTGATGGAACATGCGCCCCAGGAAATGAATTTCTTTAATTCCTTTGTGGACAAGGGGCTGCTGGAGCGGCTGAACCACGTGCTGAATTCGGAATTCGGCCGTGTAACCTACACGGAGGCTGTGAAACTTCTGGAGAAGAATAATGACAAATTTGATTATAAGGTATCCTGGGGCTGCGACTTGCAGACTGAGCATGAGCGCTACCTGACAGAACAGATCTTTAAGCGCCCTGTCTTTGTCACCGATTATCCCAAGGAGATCAAAGCTTTCTACATGAAGCTGAATGAGGATGGCAAGACCGTGGCAGCCATGGACTGCCTGGTGCCCGGCATTGGGGAGATTATCGGAGGCAGCCAGAGGGAAGATGATTACGAAAAGCTGGCGGCAAGAATTCAGGAGCTGGGAATGAAACCCGAAGAGTATCAGCACTACATGGATCTTCGGAAGTACGGTTCCTCCCGACATGCCGGGTTCGGCCTGGGCTTTGAGCGGTGCGTCATGTATTTGACCGGAATGTCCAATATCCGTGACGTGATCCCTTACCCCAGGACAGTTGGCAACTGTGAATAGAGCTGAAAGAAAAAGCAGCAGATGGAGGAAAGCAGGATATGGGGAACAGGATATTGGTTTTGGATGATGAGAAAGAGATCGCAGAGGTAATCGCCCTGTATCTGAAGAATGATGGATATGAAGTGATTCAGGCTTATACAGGAAAAGAGGCCCTTGCAAAGGTTGAAAAGGATCCGCCGGATCTGGCCCTTTTGGATGTAATGCTTCCGGATGTGGACGGCTTTGTGGTGCTGCAGAAGATCCGGCAGAAATATAAGTTTCCGGTGATTATGCTTACGGCCAAGACGGAGTATACAGATAAGATCGCCGGGCTGACTATGGGGGCTGATGATTATATCGCAAAACCTTTTAATCCTTTGGAGCTGGTGGCTCGTGTGAAAGCACAGCTTCGGCGCTACACGAAGTATAATGAAAACGCTAAGTCCCAGGAGAATATTCTGGACTTTGCCGGTCTTTTGATGAACCGGGATACCCACGTATGCATCTACAATGAGAGAGAGCTGACGCTGACTCCTATAGAATTTGATATCTTATGGTTTCTCTGTGAAAACCGGGGCAAGGTGATCAGCTCAGAACAGCTTTTTGAAGAGATTTGGAAAGAAAAGTATTTTAAAAACAGCAACAACACTGTAATGGTGCATATCCGCCATTTGCGGGAAAAAATGGGAGACGGAAGAAGGAAAAGTGATTTTATCAAGACCGTATGGGGAGTAGGTTATAAAATTGAAAAATAATTACAGAAAGCTGAAGCGGGTCATACTCCTGCGCACCCTGCTGGTAACGGCTCTGTCAGCTGCTCTCGGATACGGGATTCTTACTTTTCTGGTGGACGGGCTTTTTCAGGATGGTTTTGCTGAGCTGGTGGTGCGTATTTTTATGAAGCTTGGCATGGATTACTGGCAGGCGGCGGGATGGTATGGGCGCATTTTCCAGATGAATAAAGAAGTGTATGTGATCGGAGGATTTCTTGTTCTGTTTCTGATCTTCTTTTACCTGTCTATTGGAAAGATGACGGGCTACCTCAATGACATCAGCGATGTGCTGGAAAACGTTTTGGACGATACGGACGAGCCTATAGTACTTCCGTCAGAGCTGGCGCCCATGGCTGACATTCTTACCACTTTGCGCACCCGTTTTGTCAGAAGAGAACAGCAGGCTGTGGAGAGCGAACAGAAAAAGAATGAGCTGGTAGTGTACCTGGCCCACGATCTGAAGACGCCTCTTACCACGGTGATCGCTTATCTTACCATGCTGGATGAACACCCGGAGATGCCTGCGGAAGAGAGAGCTAAATATACTCATATCACTTTGGAGAAGGCCATACGTCTGGAAGAGCTGATCAGCGAATTCTTTGAGATCACACGGTTTAATCTCCAGGATATTGTTCTGGAGAAGGAACCTTTCGACCTCTCCATGCTTCTGGAACAGCTTGCGGATGAGAGCTACGGGATGCTGGGCGAAAAATCCATGACCTGTGCAGTGGATGTGGAAGAGGGGCTTTTGATGAACGGGGATCCCGATAAGCTGGCCAGGGTATTTGACAATCTCCTGAGAAATGCGGCGGCCTACGGCAAACCGGGAACTGAGGTGCTGATTCAGGCCAGAGGGAGCGGCGGGACCATGACCATTGTTTTTACCAATGAAGGACCGCAGATTCCTCAGAAAAAGCTGGAAATGATTTTTGAAAAATTCTATCGGATCGATGATTCCAGATCCAGTAAGACGGGAGGGGCTGGCCTGGGGCTTGCCATAGCCAAGCAGATTGTGGAGCTTCATGGCGGCGCTATCACGGCCACCAGCGACAGCAAGCATACCCGTTTTATTGTCAGTCTGCCTTCAGGGCAGGATTAAGGGGGACTATATGGAAAGACGAGACAGAGAACGGTCAGGAAGGGGCCGACAGGGAAGGGAGTACTACGATCAGAACCAGTATTATGGACAGAGCCAGGGAGGACAGTACTACCGGCAGCCGCCGGAGGGAAGAGGCCCGGAGAAAAGAAAAAAGAAAAAGACTACTTTTGGAGATGTAATCCGCATTCTTTTGATGCTGGCGGCCCTGGGTGTATTCTGTTTTTCGGGATATCAGCTCTATACATTTTACAGAGAATATAAGGCGGGGACAGATGAGTACAGCAGCCTGGAGAATGACTACACAGGGGAAAATGAGACGGAGGATCTGGCTGCTTTAGAGGAAGCGGACGAACAGGCCCAGAGCGTAAGCGGAAGAGAGCTTGTGACGGTTGTGGAGAATGGGCAGGAGGTTTCCCTGCCGGTAATGAATAATCCGATCAATTTTGAAGAGCTTTCTGCCGTGAATTCGGATATAGTTGGCTGGATCCGCATCCGGGCGCTGGATATCTCTTATCCGGTGGTACAGGCGGAGGACAACGACTATTATCTTCACACCACGTTTGAGGGAGCCTCCAATATAGCGGGATGTATTTTCCTGAATTGCTATAACAAACCGGATTTTACGAATCAGAATACGATTATATACGGACATAACATGAGAAATGGTTCTATGTTCGGAACCCTCAGTGAGTTTCAGGATGAAGAGGTGTATAATAAGAGCAAATATTTCTGGATTTTCACGCCGGATTTCATCTACCAGTACCGGATTTTCTCCGCATCGGTAGTCAACCAGACAGGACTTACGTATCAGACTTCCTTTTCCGATGAGGATTTCCAGGAGTTTATAAATACAGCCTTTAGGAATTCGGTGGTGGACAACACGGGACTTCAGGTGACGGAGGATGACCGGATTGTGACCTTGTCTACCTGTACCGGAGATTCCAGCACCCGCTTTGTAGTGATGGGACGGCTTGCGCAGGTATACGCTTCAAAATAATAATAGAAAAAATGCCGGCGGCATAGGAAGGGAGAGGATGTCTGTGGAGGAGAGCAGAGAGAAATTACAGGAGATTATTTCTGAGAGCAGCAATATTGTTTTTTTCGGAGGGGCAGGAGTGTCTACGGAGAGCGGGATTCCTGATTTCCGCAGCGTGGACGGACTGTATAATCAAAAATACGACTATCCTCCCGAAACTATTTTAAGCCATACCTTTTTTGTGCGCTATCCAGAAGAATTTTTTCGCTTCTATCATGATAAAATGCTCTGCCTGGATGCCAAACCAAATGCGGCCCATGAAAAACTGGCCGAGCTGGAAGAGAAGGGGAAGCTGAAAGCTGTGATCACCCAGAATATTGATGGTCTTCACCAGATGGCGGGAAGCCGTCGGGTTCTGGAACTTCATGGAAGCGTACACAGAAACTACTGCCAAAAGTGCGGCGCTTTCTATGACGCCCAGCATATGAAGGAGGCTGAGGGTGTTCCCAGGTGTTCCTGCGGAGGGATTATTAAGCCGGATGTAGTCCTGTATGAAGAGAGCTTGGATCAAAAGACGATGAGGGATTCTGTGGACTGCATTTCCAAGGCGGAGGTTCTTATAATAGGCGGTACTTCTCTGGCTGTATATCCGGCGGCAGGGCTGATCGACTATTTTAATGGGAAGCATCTGGTGGTAATCAATAAATCATCCACACCCCGGGACCGGTTTGCGGATCTTCTGATACAGGGAAGCATCGGGGAGGTTCTGGGCGCTGTACAGATATGAGGACAGAGAGATGGAATATGAAATCGGAAATATTGTCAAACTGAAAAAGAAGCATCCCTGCGGCAGCCAGGAATGGGAAATCCTGCGGGTGGGGGCGGATTTCCGGTTAAAGTGCTGCGGCTGCGGCCGCCAGATAATGGTGGAGCGCCGACTTGTGGAGAAGAATGCAAGAGGCCTGCGGAAAAAAGAAGAATAAAAAATTCTTGAAATCATAGGGATTTTATGGTATCATCAATTTTCGTGATATATCAATTTCCTTGCTCCTCTCTCGAAGAGGGGCCAGAGACCACAAGGAGGTGCGAGAAGCATGAACAAGTATGAATTAACAGTAGTTCTCAGCGCAAAGATTGAAGACGAGGACAGAGCCGCTGTCATTGAGAAGGTAAAAGCTCAGATCGAGCGTTTTGGCGGTACCGTGACAGAGGTAGATGAGTGGGGTAAAAGAAGACTCGCTTATGAGATCCAGAAAATGCGCGAAGGATTTTACTACTTCGTTCGTTTTGATGCGGATGCGTCCTGCCCGGCTGAGGTAGAGAAACGTGTTCGGATTATGGAC
Source organism: Candidatus Choladousia intestinigallinarum (assembly GCA_018712605.1). Lineage (GTDB taxonomy): Bacteria > Bacillota > Clostridia > Lachnospirales > Lachnospiraceae > Choladousia > Choladousia intestinigallinarum. The sequence goes on along the minus strand of DVGR01000153.1, from coordinate 2,101 downwards.
AATGTCATCAGATATTTATGCGTGAGAGTGGATGCATAAATAGAAAAGAGGAGATAAAATGAACAAAGTCATCTTAATGGGGCGTTTAACAAGGGATCCGGAAGTGCGGTATTCTGCAGGAGATAATTCCATGGCCATTGCCAGATATACACTGGCGGTAGACCGGAGGTTCCGCAGAGACGGAGAGAACACCGCTGACTTTATCGGCTGCGTTGCCTTTGGCCGCAGTGCGGAGTTTGCGGAGAAATATTTCCGTCAGGGTCTTAAGATCGTAGTTACCGGCCGGATTCAGACAGGCAGCTATACAAACCGGGATGGCCAGAAAGTATATACAACAGATGTAGTTGTAGAGGATCAGGAATTTGCTGAGAGCAAGGCGGCATCCAGCGAAAACGCAATGGCCCGTCAGAGTGCGCCTTCACCGGCCGCACCGTCTATGCCTTCACCCAGCCAGGCTTCGGTGGGAGATGGATTTATGAACATCCCCGACGGCATCGACGAAGAACTCCCCTTTAATTAGGAGACCAGCAAAAGTCCGGTCTGTTCCTGCACGGGGCAGGCAAGTAGAAACGGTCGGAGATCCGGCTGGTATGCGTAAAAGGAGGACAATCATCATGGCATTTAATAAAGATAGAGGCGATGCCCCCATGAAGAGAAGAGGCGGCATCCGCAGAAGAAAAAAAGTCTGCGTATTTTGCGGCAAGGAAAATAACGAGATTGATTACAAGGATGTAAACAAGCTGAAAAGATACGTTTCTGAGAGAGGAAAGATCCTTCCCAGAAGAATCACAGGAAACTGTGCAAAGCATCAGAGAGCTCTGACGGTAGCCATCAAGAGAGCGCGTCACATCGCTCTTATGCCCTACGTACAGGACTAATCCAAAATAAGAAAGCCCTTGAATGCCGGGAAAACTGGTATTCAGGGGCTTTCGTTTTGGCAAAGGTGATTTTTTTAGAAGATATTGTTGTCTGCTGTATGTTCCATAATTTCTTCTATTTCGCAGTCTAGGATATTGCATAGGCGGTCTAGGGTATTTGTCTGAACATTCATGTTGTGTTTCAGCCGATAGACCTGCGCTCTGTTGATATTATACTTTGTGTAGAGATCATATTGGCTGATTCCCTTTTTTTTTCATGGTGACCCATAGGCGGTCAAATTTTATCATATTTTTTCTCCGAAAATTCCGAGTGAATGATTGCTATTGATGGATTATCAGCGTATAATTTTAAGAAGAAATAGTTTTCGTATATTAAAACCAAATCATATGTTTATGGAGGGAGAGTTATGAAAGAGAAATGGAAACAAATGATAAAATTATCTGTGTGCAGTATGCTGCTCAGTCTGACGGTGATATTGCTTCTGCCGGGAATCCAAAGCGAAGCGGCGGCTAAAAAACCAACGTGCGTCAAGAAGCAGACGGTTTACTTGACTAAGAGTGATGTGGGCAGGAAGGTTTTAGGAAAGCCATATTATGTCGGCTATGACATCAGTTCCTATATTTTTATTAAAAATTTATCCTCCAATGCTAAGATTACTAACATTAAGTCAAGCAATAAAAAGATTTCGGTTTCAAATATGCTGACGGAACCGACTTTCCCGAGTAAGAGCCTGTATCTATATGGAAAAAACTGCAAGCCAGGTGAAACCAGCAGGATTACCTTCAAGGTAAAGCAAGGCGGAAAGACCTACAATCTAAGCTGCAAAATCACGCTGAAAATGAAGGCGTCCAATTTTAAGACTTTTAGTATTGGCGGCAAGAATTATGCTTCTAAGCTGAGCGGCTACAGCGGAACGGCAATGGTCGCCGAGCTGAAGATCCGGCCGCTGAAGGGTACCTTTAGGATAAAGATGAAGTCAGGGATCAAACTGGAATCCGTACGCTTGGTTCGATTTAATAAGGGGAAAACGGTTACAAAGAGTTTAAAGAACGGGTCAAAGGTAAGTCTGAAGAAAGGCGATCAGATTCAGATCAGCTATAAATACACGAAAAAGCCTGTGAATTATAATTTTACGTATAAGGGGCCGAATTACTCCATACCAGGATTGCATCTCTTAAAGCTGGGAGGAACTACGGTCATCAACGTTGTTTAAGGAAGCGGA
>DVGR01000152.1 GCA_018712605.1 Candidatus Choladousia intestinigallinarum | reverse complement strand
GTATTGCGCTGCAGTCAGATCTTTTAAGCGCAGCTATGTTTGGAATCGAGAACCTGCTTCTTCTGACAGGCGATCATACAAAGCTGGGGGATCATCCCCAGGCGAAGCCTGTGTTTGATCTGGATTCCGTTTCCCTGATCCATGCCGTAAAGAAGCTGGAAGAGGGAGTGGATATGGGCGGAAATGAGCTCATCGGCGAGCCGCCTAAATTTGCTAAAGGCGCAGTCGTGTCTCCCTGCAGCGATTCTGTTGACGCACAGCTTGCGAAGATGGAGAGGAAAGTTATGGCAGGTGCGGATTACTTCCAGACACAGGCTGTATTCGAGCCGGAGAAATTCATTAAATTCATGGAAAAGGCAAAACAGTTCGGCAAGCCGGTTCAGGTAGGAATCATTATTCCCAAGTCTGCCGGAATGGCTAAGTTTATGAACAACAATGTTGCCGGTATCCATGTTCCTGACGAGATGATCGAGGAGCTGAAAAAGGATAAGGAGAAGACCAAGGCAGGCATTACGGGTGTTGAGATTGCCGCCCGGATCATTAAAGAGTGTAAGCCGTACTGCCAGGGCGTACATATCATGGCTCTTGGATGGGAGTCAAAGGTGCCGGATCTCCTTAAGCTGGCTGAGATTTAATTAGGATGGATTTGCCGCTGGACAGCGGCACAGATTAGTATGACAGACGCTGGATTCGGAAACTATACAGGATCGAATCCAGCGTTTTTACTCTACGTTTCTTTTATGGGCTGAAACAGGGATTTCTGCGCCAGTTATAGTAAAGGCGGGATGAAGACGTGGAAAATAACCAGAATACATATAAGGTACATTTTAAGGAGCTGGGAGTTACCCTGAGGGTGGAGAAGGGAACAACCCTTCTGCAGGCAGAGATTGCGGCGGGAATGGTTGCGGACGCTCCCTGCGGAGGCCGGGGAAAGTGCGGCAAGTGCCGGGCTTTGGTGGACGGCAAAGAGGTTCTGGCATGCCAGACTAAAATCGAAAAAGACTGCCAGGTGCATTTTTTCCAAAAAGAAGGGAAGCAGGCACATATACTAAAGAGCGGGGCCTTGCGGAGCGTGCGCTGCTGTCCGGGAATTCTTCCGCAGGAGGTCAGGGAACCGGTGCTTGCGGCTGTGGATCTTGGAACTACCACAGTAGTCGTATATCTTATGGACGGAAAGAGCGGAGAGCTGTTGTGTACCAGGAGCGCCTTGAACCCCCAGCGAAAATATGGGGCGGATGTGGTAATGCGGTGCAGCTACGTCCTGGAACATGGGCCGGACAGCGTAAGCAGATGCATTCAGGAAGCCATAGACCAGCTTCTGAAAGAGGCTGCAGAGGAAGCCGGAAGGAAGAGGGAAGACATCGTTAAAATCGTGATGGCAGGAAATACCTGCATGCATCACCTTTTTCTGAAAATACCGGTAGATACCTTGGTGAGGGCGCCCTATGTGCCGAAGATTACAAAATCTGTGAAACAGAAGGCCCTGGAGTGTGGGATCCAGGTATGGAAGGATGCAGAGGTAAGCTGGCTGCCCAACATAGGCGGATTTGTGGGGGCGGATACAACGGCCTGTATGCTGGAGACAGAGTTTGACAAGCGAAGAGAGCTGACCCTGCTGGTAGATATCGGCACGAACGGGGAGATGGTTCTTGGAAACTGTGACGGTTATACCGTTTGCTCCACGGCGGCAGGGCCTGCCTTCGAGGGAGCGAAGATTACCTGTGGAATGCGGGGGAGCCAGGGGGCCATTGATCATGTGTATCTGAAGGACGGTAAAGTGGAGTTTCATGTGATTGGAGAAGAGGCGCCAGCAGGGATCTGCGGCTCGGGGCTTCTGGACGCAGTATACTGTCTTCTGCAGACCGGATGGATTCAGGAGGATGGTTATATGAAGGAACCCTGGTATTTCTCAAAAGAGGTACTTCTGAACCAGAAAGATGTGAGGGAGCTTCAGTTGGCCAAGGCGGCCATTGCAGCCGGCATCCGGCTTCTATGCAGAAAAAGAGGCTGTCGGATTTCAGATATTCAGACCCTTGTGCTGGCAGGCGCTTTTGGAAATTATCTGGATCCTGCAAGCGCATGCGGCCTTGGCCTGCTTCCGGAACTTTTAAGGGAGAAGATCCTTCCCGTGGGAAATGCTGCTGGGGCCGGGGCAAGGCTGGCGGCGCTGTCTGAGGAAGAATTTGGCAGGGCTGAAAGAATGGCGAAAAATGCGGAGTTTCTGGAGCTTGCCGCAGAGCCGGATTTCATGGATGTCTACGTAGATGAAATGAGTTACGCAAAGGAGGACTGTTATGCAGATGGATAAAATAAGACAGCTTGCGCTGGATACGGGCTTTAGCTATGCCATGCTCCTTGACTGTTCCACTCTGGAGCTGAGGCAAGAAGTGAGAGACATGTGCGGAGTAAATACCTGCGGTATGTACGGGAAAAATTTAGCCTGTCCGCCCTTTTGCGGAACCCTGGAAGAATGCAGGGAGCTGGTAAGGAAATACAGTCAGGGTATCATTGTCCAGACCGTAGGAGATGTGGAGGACAGTTTGGATATTGAGGGAATGAAAGAGGCGGAGGAACATCATAGGAGTCATTTCTATAAAATGGCTGAAATTCTTCGGAAAGAATATCCGTCCCTTCTTCCGCTGGGAAGCGGGTGCTGCAGGATCTGCAAAACATGTGCGGGACCGGATGGGGAATGCCGCTTCCCTGAAAAGAGAATATCATCTCTGGAAGCCTTCGGAGTTGTGGTCAGCGATCTCTGCAGCCGCAATCACATGAAATATTATTACGGGCCGCAGAAGATCGCATATACCTCCTGCTACCTTTTAGAATAAAGAAAAAATAATGGGATTTATTTCTTTTCTTCCATTTCAATAAGGCGGAAGGAGAGCAGAAGGTAGAGCAGTTCGTTGGGATCTGACAGATCTGTTTTCAGATACTGGCTGATCCGTTCCAGACGGTACAGAAGGGTGCTTCGATGGATGAAAAGCTGCTGTGCCGTTCTGCTTGCATTCTGCTGGTTTTCCAGATAGCATCGCAGCGTCTGGTAGAGCTGGGAGGAACTGTTTTCTGACTCATATTTTAGGTTTAAAAGCTTCTCGTGACAGATCATGTATGCGGGAAGCTTTTTTGTGGTCTGCTCCAGCAGATAAGTCAGTGCGATATCGTTAAAATGGTGGATCCATCGGTGCGGGAATTTCTGGCTTCCTACCTGAAGGGAGATGGAAGCCTGGACATATTGACGGTGAAAATTGAAATGTCCCAGCATACGCCGGCTGTAGCCGGCGGTCAGGAAGCTGTCCCGGATAAAGCTGGCAAGCTTCTGCTCAATTTGGAATTCACTGAATTGACAAAGATCCAGATTGATATAGATTACGATGTTTCCTTTGTGTTCCAGGGCACAGGAGGCAGGAATCATGTTCTCAATATAGCTGATGATGGACCGGTGAGTCAGGTTTTTGTAATCCAGGAGCTCTGTTTTCAGGAAGATACAGAGATAATACTGGGAAGAAAGCCATCCGCATTCGGTAAGGCGTCGGCTCACCTCTACATAGTCTGCTTTTGGGTCTGTCAGGATGGTATGAAAGATCTGGTGATACTGATGGCGGACATCATGGCTGTCTACTACATTGGTAGAAAGGGCATGAGAAATAACCCGGGCCAGATATTCCAGAACAAAACCAAAGGTATCGTCCAGAGGGACTTTTCCCTGTGTGATTAAGAGACGGTAGAGGGTCCGGTCAAAACGGCGGATATTTACACAGAGACTGGGGGCGGCGATTCCGTTGCCGGAATAATAGAAATATCCTACCCTGTGGAAAGCGGCCTCATAATTGGGATCTTGCTTCAGGGAGAGGATCAGATCCGCAGTCTCTTCGTTGGAACCCAGGACAGAGGAAGGCAGATCCTTGAAGAAAGTACCCTTGGAAGCGATAATCGTAAAGTCCATGCCGATGACAACCGTGGGATTCGGGATAATGGAACTTGTCAGATCCAAAAGGTTTTGGATGGAACCGTTCATCATCCGGGAC
>DVGR01000151.1 GCA_018712605.1 Candidatus Choladousia intestinigallinarum | reverse complement strand
CACAGCGGCCCGACACTTGCTGTCGGGCTGCGTAAGAACGTGATTCAGGTGTGAGCAGGCTCCTTTTGCGGAGCAAAACTTTAAATGAGCCTGCGAATGTTACTGTTCACGAGATACGAGTGAACAGTAACCATTCTTTAAAAACGGATCCTCCGTGTGACGATTCTCTCAAGAAGCGGTTCACTGTGGGAAACAACCAGCAGGCCGATCTCCCGCCTCTGTATCTCCTTCAGTATAAAATTCCAGATCTGGCTTTGGGTGATGAGATCCAGCATGGTGCTGATCTCATCGGCAATGAGAAACTTCGTTCCCTTTCCCAGCGCCCTGGCAATGCAGAACCGCTGCAGTTCTCCGCCGGAAAGCTCCTGGGGATAGCGGTTCATCCAGTCTTCCTCAATGCCAAGCTCCCTTATAATACGTTCCTCCACCTCCTGGCCTTCCAGAATCGCATGGCGCATCCGAAGCCTGGGATTCACTGCCCGTTCCGGGTGCTGCCAGATCATCTGCACGGGACAGTATCCTTTCTTTGGGAGAGGTTTTCCGTCCAGAAGCACTTCCCCTGCGTCAGGCTTGAGATACCCCGACAGAATTTTACACAAGGTTGTCTTGCCAAAGCCGCTGGGGCCCAGGATGGCGACCCGTTCCCCGCTCTTCACTTCAAGATTTACATGGTTTAAGATTTGTCCCTCTCTGTCATCGTAGGCAAAGGTTAAATTCTTTCCTTCCAGTATCATTTCACACCTCCTGGGCTGCCGTGATGATGCTCATGTACCGCCAGAGGTTCCCCTGAAATCCGGGCGCACCGCACCGTACCGCATCCTACTCTTTGCATGGGAATTTCTCCCTGACAGACCTGGGAAAAGTCTGCGCACCGAGGCCCGAAAGGACATCCTTCTGGCAATGACTTCACATAGGGCTGTACCCCCGGCAGCGCCTGAAATCCGTTCTGGGGAAGCGCCCGCCACAACGCCTTGGTATAAGGATGGCGAAGAGTTTCCTCCCGGGCGAAATCGGACACCGGCGCTTCTTCCACCGTGGTTCCTGCATAAAATACAGCAATCCTGTCTGCCACTTCAAGGGCCAGTTCAATATCATGGGTAATCAGAAGCACACCCTTTCCCTCATCGGCAAAAGCACGAAAATCCTCCATGGACTGCCTTGCCAGCGCCAAATCCATTCCCGGTGTAGGCTCATCCGCAATGATCAGCTCCGGGTTTCCCATCATGGCCGAGGTAAGAAGCACTCGTCTGGTCATGCCGCCGGAGCACTCAAAGGGATATTTGCCGTCCACCGTCTCATCAAGGCCATATCTTTTAAACAGCTCTCTCTGTTTTTTCCGCCGTTCTTTGTCTTTTTTTCTGCCCCCCACTAAAGTTCCCACAGGCATAAGAGGATCCAGATACGTGGTGCTCTGCGGCACAAAAGCAATCTTATTCCCTCGCAGTTCTTCCCGCATCTTGGGAGTCAGAAGCTCACCGTCAAAATACATTTCTCCGGACACATGGGCATTGTAGGGAAGCAGATTTAAAATAGCATGGGCCAGAAGGCTTTTCCCCGAGCCGCTGGAGCCCACCACTGCCACGATTTCTCCTTCATGCACAGACACAGATAATTTAGAGATCACCGGAAGCTCAATCTGACGGCTGCTCTTTTCATTCTCATACTGAAGAAAAGAAATAGACAGTTCATCAATTTCTAGTATATGCCGCTTGTTTGTACAGCTCATAATAAACTCCTCCTACTCATGGGCGCTGTTAGGATCCAGAAGCCGGCGCAGAGAGGTTCCTCCCAGGTCAAAAAGCATTACGGTCAGTACCAGCATAATCCCCGGAAACAGCGCCAGCCACCATTTCCCCATGATCAGATATTTCATACTCTCCGAGAGGATGACTCCGATAGCCGGCTGCTCTGTGGAAAGCCCAAAGCCCAGGAATGTCACGCTGGACTCATGGAGGATGGCATGGGGAAACATCAGCACTAATCCCACCAGAAACTGCGGAAGAAGATGAGGCAGCATATGCCTGAAGGCAATTTCCAGCTTCCCATGTCCCAGTTTTCCGGCGATCTGGATATACTCGCTCTCCCGAAGCTGCAGAACCTCCCCCCGGATCAGCCTTGCCAGAGAGGTCCAGTGGGTGAGTGCCACGCCCACAATCACTCCTTTCAATCCTTTTCCCATGGCATAAGAGATTAAAAGCAGCAAAAGAATGTGGGGAATTCCCATAACCATGTCAATTAAAAAGCTGATGACAGAATCTGTCCGTTTACCCAGAGTGGCCGCCGCAATTCCTAAAAGAAGCGCCATGACCGCACTGACCGCCGCCGCACTGATTCCTATGAGAATACTCATGGACAGGCCAGTCAGCGTCCTGTAAAACATATTCCGTCCCAGCCAGTCCGTCCCAAAGGGATACTGCAGACAGGGCGCCAGATCCTTTCTGGAAAAATCTGTCACCATGGCCGCATCATGGCAGAGATACCCGCCGATAGCCACTGCTGCCAGAAAAGCAGCAGAAAAAAACAAGAAAATTTTCGCTCTCTGTCTCTGGTTTCTTCTCATGCTCTGCGGCCTCCTCTCCGAATACGGGGATCAATCACGCCATACAGAAGATTTGCGGCAAAATTTCCCAGAAATGTAATCAAAGCCGTGATCAGGGTAATTCCCATGAGCAGGGGAACATCGCTTCCCGTGCCTGCCGCCACTGCGGCCTGGCCAAGCCCCGGATAGGAAAAGACCTGCTCCACCAGAACAGAACCGCCGATAATCTCGCTGATGGAAGCAAACTGCAGGGTCATAGCCGGAAGCAGCACATTGCGCAGTCCATGCCGGAAAATAATGCTTCTCGTACTCTCTCCCCTGGCCCTGGCAAAAAGCACATAGTCACTTTCCATGATATCGATCATTTTTTCCCTGGTGTGAAGAGCAATGTTGGAAACCCCCGTGATGCTCAGGGCTGCCGCCGGAAGAATGGCGTGGCTGACCCGATCCATGAAAGTCACTCCGCTGGCTTCCACCCCTATGGGCACGCTTAATCCGATAGGCAGCACTTTCAGCCATACTCCGAACACTATCAGAAGCAGAAGGGCAATCCAAAAAGCAGGGGTACTGGCAATCAGCAGCGAATAACCTTTTATCAGCTTATCCGCCAGCCGTCCCTTGCATACACCTGCGATTACACCCAGAAGAAAGCCAAGTAAGCCTGAGATCACCCAGGCCAGTCCCATTAAAAATAAAGAATTCGATAATTTTACGGCGATCACTGTCGTTACCGGCTGACGGTAAAGAAGGGAGGTACCAAAGTCCCCCCTGACAGCGTCCTTCGCCCAGTTTATATATCTCTCCGCCGGCGGGGTATCTACACCCCAGTAAGATCTCAGCTTTTCCTTCTGCGCTTCGCTCATGGACCCAAGGGCCGCCTGCCCCACATTGGCCTGCAGAGGGTCAATGGGGGAGGCGGAGACAAGGGCAAAGGTCACGATGCTTACCGCAGCCATCAAAAGCAGCATCCGCAGAAAACTTTTTCCGGCAAAGGCCAAATGCTGTTTCATAGATTTGTTACTCCCATTCCCATTCATCTATATTGTTTACAATGGACCAGCCGTGGCCATGAGGATGGATTTTCTGATCCGCCACCTTCAGGCCATCCCGCACAAAATACAGGTGGTCTATGTTGCACAGCCAGATCCAAGGGATATCTCCCTCCTGGATCACCCCTGTGGTTCCGTCCCACTGGGCTTTTTTCCAAAGCTCATAGGATTCCTCCAGGCTGCTGCTCTGAAGAGCCTGGTCCATATAGCTGTCCACAGTTTCATTTGCATAAGGGGAATACTGGGCCAGCCCTGTATCGCTCATAGAGTGGTAGATATTATAAAGCTCCATAGGCGTGTGGGCGCCCCAGCCCCACATAAGGGGCGTGGACTGGGCCCGGTCATAAGCTGTATCCCAGCCGACACCCTCAGTCTTTACCTGAATGCCGATCTCTCCAAGCTGGTTTGCCACGTCCTCGGCCAGAGCCTGGCGTACAGAATCTCCATTGCTGAACATTAGGGTAAAGCCTGCTGTTTCTCCGTCTTTTTCACGGACGCCGTCCTCTCCCTCTGTCCAGCCCGCCTCGTCCAAGAGCTTTGCAGCCTCCTGGGGATCATACGCCGTCTCAGCCGCATCGTTGTACCAGGGCATCTTATCACAGATACTGTAGGCCACTGTCCCATATCCGTTCAATACATTGTCAATCATCTCTTCCCGGTCAATGGCAAGATTAATGGCCCGCCGCACATTCACATCCGACGTGAAGGCGTTTCCATATACAACACCGTCCTTTTCCTCCGGCTGGGTCGTCGGAAGGTTAAAACCGCGGTTGTCCACGCTCTCCACCTGCATAAGGCTGTAGCCGTCAATTTCCTGCTGGCTGTAGGCCGCCGCCGTATGGGCCACATCCACCTGTCCAGCCATGGCCGCCGCCAAAGCCGCATCCTCTTCCATAAACAAAACCGTCAGCTTCTGAATTTTCGGCTCTTCTCCGTAATAATTGGGATTTGCCTCAAAAATCACCTGCTGCCCTCTGTCCCACTGCTTCATGATGTAGCGCCCGGATCCAATGGGATTTTGCCCGTAATTTTCATCGTAGGCATGTTCCGGCACAATCCCCACAATGGCCATAGTGTACGGCCAAATGGAGTATGGCTCGCTCATATGGAATTCCACCGTGGTATCGTCTACGGCCACCGCCTCCTTAAGCATAGTGAAATCGTTCACGGAACTGTTGTCTCTACAGTTGTTATAGGTAAAAGCCACATCCTCCGCAGTCAGCGGCTCTCCATCCGTGAATTTCACGTCATCCCGAATCTTCACCGTCCAGGTCAGTCCGTCCTCGCTGCACTCATACTCCGCAGCCAGATCATTCTCTATCTCCAGATCCCGGGTGGTGCGCACAAGCGTGCTCTGGATCAAAGGCTCGTGTACATGCTCCCCTGCCCCCCATCCGTACGCCGGGTCAAAGCCTGAAACCGGCTCCGAGGAAGGCGGCATGGTTACCACCACTTCACTTTTCTCTGTATCCTCTCCTTCTGCCGCACTCACCGCCATTCCTCCAAAGGAAAAGACCAGCAAAGCGGCGCATAATACAGAAATCCATTTTTTTCTTCTCATTTTGCCTGCTCCTTATCTGCTAAAATACATAATGTCTGCTTGGATCGCTTAAGCAGGTATATTATAAACAGAAAAATCCCCCTCCACAAGCCCGTGGGGGGGATATTTCTTTGAGGACATTGTACATTTTCTCTCTATCTGCCTTTTGCTCATATTATATAACACGTTTTCTTAATCCTTTTGAAAGATAAGGGACCAGGAACACCCACAGCCCTATCAGACAGAGGTGATCCAGATAGTCTCCGGTTCTAATTCACTGTCAAAAAAGTATAAAGGATGCCGTGCATATCACTAAATCTTTTTAACTTTAACTAACAACATCATAGGTCTGCGCATTTCATCACGCATTCCTGGGATATCCATCATATCTGCTGGAGGCATTGCTTCCTCGATAGCTTCAA
>DVGR01000150.1 GCA_018712605.1 Candidatus Choladousia intestinigallinarum | reverse complement strand
CCATGGACACGCCTTCCTCAGGCATACAATAGAGGCATCTCAGATTACAGCGGTCTGTCACTGAAATCCGTATATAATCGATTTCTCTTCCATATTTGTCAAACATATCTCCGGTCTCCCTCCTTTGTGATATCAGCCCGTTCCAAATCCGCAGTCCGGCCAGCGGCATTCCTCACATCCCAGGCACAGGCCGCCGTTTCCAAGTCTGGTAATATCCTTTCTGGAGACCTGTATTCCAGCCGCAGTCTTAGGCAGGACCAGATCAAAAATCGTAGTCTTCGCATACATTACACAGCCTGGCAGTCCCATGACCGGAGTTCCATCAGGAAAATAAGCCAGACAGAACATAGCTCCCGGAAGCACCGGAGCTCCATAGGTGACCACCTGAGCGCCGCTTTCCTTTATGGCTCCCGGCGTCTGGTCGTCGGGATCTACACTCATGCCTCCTGTGGCTATAATAAGCTCGCAGCCTCTGGCTTTCAGTTCCAGGATTGCCTCTGTGATCTTCTCTTTTTCATCTCCAACGATAATATGCTCCTCTGCCTGTATTCCGTACTGTTCCAGCTTTTTCTTCACCACAGGAGTAAATTTGTCCTGAATTCTTCCATAAAATACTTCGTTTCCTGTAGTCACGATCCCGGCTTTTTTCAGCCGGTAAGGCAAGAGCTGGCAGAGAGGTTTTTCCCCTGCAGTCTTTTTGACCAGCTCCATTTTTTCTTTTTTGATCACCAGAGGGATCACCCTGGTTCCCAGGAGCTTATCCCCTTTTTTCACCGGAGTATTGCTGTGCCTGGTAGCGATCATTACCTGGTCGATCTCATTAATGGCATTCAGTCTTTCCACGTCAACCAGAAACAATCCGTCACAGGCTGCAGTCAGCTCGATTTTACCCTCTTTTACCTCAGAAGGGATCATATTTTCTCCCTGACATACCTGGCATAAAATCTCCGCCCCTTCGTTTTCGTGATAAACAGTATCATCCTTTTCCCACACATAAAGCTGGTCTTTTCCCATGCTCAGAAGTACGGGAATATCTTCCCGGGCAACAATATGCCCTTTCCGAAACCGGGGGCCTTTCACTACTCCCGGAATGATCTGGGTCAGATCGTGGCAGAGCACCTGTCCTACCGCGTCCTCCGTCCGTATTAATTTCATATATCATCCTCCTGTGGCTCCGGATACAGAAGCAGGACATTCTGGGGGGCAATACCAAGTTTCTCCGGCATGGTCCTGGGATTTCTGTCCTTAGGCAGTCTCCACCACAAATCCGGCGTCCCTTCTTTTTGTCCTGCATACCGGAACAATATTCTCATTTCAAAAGGTTCTTCTTTTTCCGATGCATAGGAAACCGGAAAAATATTTTCCCTGGCTTTGGGGTTAAAGTAATGAGCCCGGAGGCCCACGGCGCACACATGATCTTTTACTGGTTTTCCTGTACGCAGACGGATTCCCCAATCTGGAACTTCCACCTCATATTCCCCGGTCTTTCTGGCCTCAGCAATATTTTTGCAGCCGGTCAGCTCTGCTCCTGCCCAGCTTCCCGGGTCGGCAAAAAGTTTTTTTGTATCATCGGTCTTCAGGATTTTTCCATTTTCCATAACTGCTGTCCGGCCACAGAGATAATATATTTCATCCCGGCTGTGACTTACCAGCAGCACATCCTTTCCATACCCTGCAAGGATGTCTTTTACCTGTATCTGCAGCAGCTCCCGCAGATAAGAATCCAAGGCGCTGAAAGGCTCATCCAGCAAAAGCACCTCCGGCTCACTGACCAGGATCCGGGCCAGGGCCGTCCTCTGCTGCTGTCCTCCGCTGAGCTGTCCCGGATACAGCTTCCTCTGAGCTGTAAGATCCATTTTCTCCAGCATTTCCTCCATTTTCTTTCTGCGAATGCCTTTATCCTTCTCCCTGGATAAACCGCAGAGAATATTCTTCTCCACGGTCATATTGGGAAACAGCGCATAATTCTGGAACAGATATCCTACTCTTCGTTCCTGAGGTTTCAGATTAATTTTCTTTTCACTGTCAAAAAGCACTCTGTCATCCAAAACAATCCTTCCTCTGTCAGGCTTTTCAATGCCGGCAATGGCCTTCAAAGTCATACTCTTTCCGCAGCCGGAAGCCCCCAAAAGTCCAGTGATGCCTCCCGGATGTTCCAGATCCACAGATAATCGGAAGCTGCCCAGTTTTTTCTCTATATGAACGGAAAGGCTCATATCCTGCCACCTGCCTTTCTGTTTCGGCGTTCCAGCATATTCACCGCCAGAAGGATTATTATTGAGATTACTACATTTACCATGACCCAGAAAAAGGCTTCCTGCTCATTATTGGTCCGCCAAAGCTGATAAACCGTGGTAGATATGGTGGCCGTCCGCCCCGGAACATATCCGATGAGCATACTGGTGGCTCCGTATTCTCCCAGAGCCCTGGCAAAAGCCAGGACCGTTCCTGCCAGGATTCCCTGACGGCAGGCCGGCATCCGGATACGCCAGAAAATATAGGTATTGGAAAGGCCCAGGGTCTGCCCGGAATATGCCAGGGTAGTGTCAAAACTTTCAAAGGCTCCCCTGGCTGTCCGGTACATCAACGGAAAAGCTACTACCGCCGAAGCTACAATGCCTCCATACCAGGTCATTGCAAACTGTATGCCGAAATTAGCCAGAAATCTGCCCAGGGGCCTTTGAGGCCCCAGAAGTATCAGCAGAAAATAACCGCATACCGTAGGAGGAAGTACCATGGGCAGAGTCAGTATCACATCTAAAATCCCTTTCACGGCCCTGGGAAGCCTGGCTATATAGTAAGCGGAAGGGATTCCCAGGAAAAATACAGCCGTACAGCTGATGGCCGCAATCCGCAGAGAGTTCCATAAAGGATACCAATCGATCATCCTTCTGTCACCCTGGAGAAGCCAACCTCTTCAAAGATTTCCATGCAGGGATCTGTCTGAAGGAAATCCAGAAAAGCCTGAGCCGCTTCCTGATACTGACTGTTCTTCATAACAGCGGCAGGATAGATCACCTGTCCGCACATTTCCGGCGTAGCATAGTCAGAAGCTGTAAGCCCTGCAGAGTAAGCATCTGTGCAATAAATAACGCCGCAGTCCACGGTGCCTTCAGAAACCTGTGTGGTTACTTCTTTTACATTACTGCCGTAAGAGATCCGGCCATTTGCAGCCAGTTCTTCTTCATTCAGTCCATAATACTCCAGGATCTTCTGGGTATACTGTCCTACCGGCACATCGCTGTTTCCCATTCCAAGAAGAATTGTTCCTTCCTTCAATGCTGCCGCCATATCATCAAATGTCTCTAACGGCACACTGCTGTTTTCGCTGACGCAGAGCACGACCTTATTTTCCAAAATATCGATCCTGGAGTCCTCCAGGACCAGATCAAGCCCTTCTGTGTTCGCCGACGGGTCTGCTGTACTGTCCATCTGATCCATCTGGGTCTGTCCTGCAGAAATAAAAAGATCACAGACAGCGCCTTCCTGGATCTGGGTCTTTAAAGTTCCTGAGGAGTCAAAGTTAAAGACCAGACTTACATTGGGCTGCTCTTCTTTATAGAGTTCGCTGATTTCTGTAAGAGTCTCTGTGAGAGAAGCTGCTGCAAATACAGTCAGTTCCACCTCTTCTCCTTCTTCAGTCGTTTCCTGGCTGTCAGAAGCTGTTTCTGCAGCGTCTGTTTCCTCTGCTGCAGCGTCTTCTCCTCCGGCGGTCTCAGATGTCTCTGTGCCGCTTCCCTGGCCGCATGCCCCCATGGCCAATGCCATTGCGCCTGCCAGCAGTACTGCTAAAACCTTTTTTTTCATTTGCTTTCTCCTTTCTTATTCAGAAATTTTATATACAAAACGTGGATTTACACGCTTTGCTCCTAAAGCTATCAGAAAAATACCGGCCTTCATTCTGCAAGCCAAAAATATTCGGCAAATCTCCGAAAATTGTATAATAAGTATAGCAATTTTTTTGGGGTTTCTCAAGCAAATTCCTCTATTTTAACTATTTCTCCTTCTTGGATCAGATAACTTTCTTCATTATTTTTTCTCCATCTCAGATCTTCTCTTTTATCTCCAAGGAAAAATAACTTCTGTTCTTCTTCTGGTGCTGCTACAGCAAAAAATTTATCTCTTTTATTCCATATAGTAAGGATTTCTCCGTATCCTACAGGGTTTTCCCCTGCATAATAAAGCTCATTGGCCAGCACCTGGATCCCCGTTTCCCAAATTCCCTGTGCCTCCAGCCAGAAGCGGATCACATTTCCCAAGCCTGCAGAGACGATCCAGACCGGCAAAGTTTCCTTTCTGCAAAACTCCAGGAGTTCCAGAGTTTCTCTCCTGGGAGGCAGCAGCTTTGCCGCCTTTTTTAGTATCTCTTCACCAATGCCCTCTCTCACATACAATTCCATCTGTTCCTTCCACCAGTTCTCTGCCCTTTTGTTCAAAGTTGCCTTCTCCTGCCCCTTCTTTGCAGCATGCAAAATCTCTCTTCCCATTTTCTGAAAAAGCCGGTCTCGCCCTGCGGCCAGTCCCGAAGTTTCCCCCAGTACGTGAACCGCCCCGTGAAGGGAACTGCCGAAGAGGGTCAGGGTCCCGTCAAAGTCCGTCACCAGCATTCCCCTGTTCTGGAGCAGTTCCTCTTTGATCCTGTTCATTCCCCGTTCCTCCATAATAACGTTCTATCACTGCATCTGCTGCTGCCCAGGCGGCCTGTTCCGCCTCTTCATAAACTTCAAGCATCTTCCGGCCTTCTGCTGTAAGGGTGGAACCGTTTTTTCTCATACGGTGCAGCAGCTGTATGCCCAGCGCCGCTTCTGCCTGGCGTACGATCCGCCAGGCCTTGCTGTAAGCCATTCCCATATGCCGGGCTGCCAGGTTCAGTGAGGAAAACTGATCTACACCGTGAAGAAGATCCGCCACTCCCCTTCCAAAGTATTCATTTCCTTTATCCTCTCTGCGCTTGATACGCAGCCGGGCAATATAATAAAATTCATTCATCTGCGTTCCCCCTGCCTCTGTCCCTTCTCTTAGTTCTCTATCCTGCGCTTTCCCCGGTAGCAGGGCTCATCCTCTGGTTCTGCAGATTTCCAGGTACAGTTGAGTTTTCTCCCTTTCCACTCTCCGGGAAGCAGGCCTCCGGCTTTTTCCTCTATGCCTTTTTCCGTTGTCAGCCCCTCTATTTCCAGAATTTCTCCTTTCCTGGATATCCGGTAATCCACGATCCATGGGATCTGGAATATATAGTCATCAAGTTCTTCCATTTCTCTTCCTTCCCCAATCCTGCTGACGGAATCCAGCCGCCGCAGGCAGCAGCCGCAGGGACAGATTCCCGGCAAAAAGCGGCTTATGTCCCCTGTGCGGTAGCGAATCAGAGGCATAGCCCCGGCCTCTATGAGAGTCACTGTAAGCTCCCCCCACTCTCCTTCCGGTACTGCTTTTCCCTTTTCGTCTACAATCTCCCCAATAATATCATTTTCCCGCAGGTGCATACCCTGAAAAGCCGGACAGGTGACAGCACCTCCAAGTCCCATTTCCCTGGACCCATAGTGGGGGTACAGTCTGGTACCCAGACGCTCTTCGATTGCTTTCATGATTCCCGGGGGACAGGCATCTCCGCTGACCAATCCTCTTTTGATACTGCTCTTTGGCCTCATACGGAGCAGAGACAGCAGCAGTACAGGAGGGCCTATAAACGTATCCGGTTTCTCTTTGTCCAGAAGTTCCAGCATCTCCCCGAAGCTTCTCATGTTTCCTGCAGGCACAGGCACGGCGCCCAGCCCTTCCACAGCCTCCTGTATCAATTCGCCCAGTCCCCTGTCTCCCGTAAAAGGCATGGCGATCAAGGCCTTTTCCCCCCAATGGATCAGCTCGGAAAGTCCTGCCGAAAAAAAGGATACTGTCCGATCATTGTCCCGGGCGGTATAAAAGACCCTTTTTGCAGGTCCCGTGGTTCCTGAGGTTTCCCAGCTTCTCACTCTCTCGATCTTTGACTGGCTGACCAGAAGCATCCGATTCCCCTGTTCTTTCAGGTCTTGCTCTGTGGTAAAGGGCAGGTTTTCCAGTTCCTTCAGAGAATTCAGGCGCCGGGGCAGGTTCCGGTAAAATCCCTGCCTGGCGTATTCTCTTTCCAGAAGCCGGTTCAGTTTTTCCAGCTGCAGGCTTTCTATCGCCTGACGGTCCAGGATTTTTATCCCTTCCTTTTCCTTTACCCAGGAATCCAGTTTCGCTATATTCATCTATACAAAGCCCTCCCGTCAGATCCTGTCAGATTATAAATGCAGAAAGGCACCATGCCATACCGGCTGTCTGATTCCAGAATATAACACCGGCGTAAACGGTCCAGTTCCAGATTCCAGGCGTCCTGGAACAGCATACCGGAAACCGCCAGCGTATTTCTGTGGATCTCCCTCAGAAAATTGTCCAGAGAAGAAGTATCCAGAGTCAGTCTTCCCGTTTCTTCCCCGCAGCAGCAGTTTTCTTCCCGAGGCGGCTCTGTGCAGCGGCTTTCGCCGGTTCTTTCTTCCCCGCAGCAGCCATCTCCGGCCTGAAGACCTTCCCTGCAGCAGTTTCCGCTCCACTGGCGGGCCACAAAATCCCGGGCCTGTTCCGACAGGCCGGAAGTCCTTGGCTCCCCATGAGCCAGAAGCTTCATGGAACCGTCTTTCCACCTAAGGTAGTTGGCCTGAAAGGTGCAGTAAGGATTGGTGGCGCCTCCTCCGGTAAAGTCTCCGGCATGGATCCAGCCTTCTGTCTGTTCTTCCAGAAGCCTCAGCATTTTCGGTATG
Source organism: Candidatus Choladousia intestinigallinarum (assembly GCA_018712605.1). Lineage (GTDB taxonomy): Bacteria > Bacillota > Clostridia > Lachnospirales > Lachnospiraceae > Choladousia > Choladousia intestinigallinarum. The sequence continues at coordinate 782 of DVGR01000150.1, read as the reverse complement.
GTTATCCGATAGCTGCCTTTTGGCTCGCTGCAGCGTCCGAAATAACTGACTGGCTGAAAATGAACGCCTCTTACCACCGGCATTCGGCTTCTGGCATAAAAAAGGATTTCCCCGGCCTGGTCTTCGTTGACTCCCGGAGCAATGACCGGAACCAGTACGACTCCCAGTCCTGCTGCCTCGCAGGCATCGATGGCTTTCTTCTTGATCTCCAGCAGAGGGCGGCCCCTTAAGACCTGATATGGGTCGTCTTTCAGTCCGTCAAACTGCAGGAAAACGCAGGAAAGTCCTGCTCTTTTCAGCTTCTCTGCATATCCCGGCTCCTCTGCCAGACGGATCCCGTTGGTGTTCAGCTGAAAAAAGGTAAAGCCCAGCTTTTTCCCAAAGCGTAGGATTTCTTCCAGATCTTCCCGGACCGTAGGCTCTCCCCCGGAAATCTGAAGATTAAAGGGTCCTCCCTGTTCCATGAGATACTGCATCTGATCTTTCAGCTCCTCCAATGGTACATCCCGGCCTTGCGGGCCGGATCCGGCGAAACAGGTCGGGCACTGAAGATTACACCTTCCGGTTACTTCCAGCAGAACGCAGCAGCCCCGGCGCTGATGATTTTCGCAGAGGCCGCAGTCCAGAGGACAGCCTTGCTTTTCAGGAAGGGCGGCAGGAATCCTGTCTGGAGGAAGGATATGTTTTCCCCAGTCCCGGTAGCTTTCCTGTGTTCCTTCCCAGATCAGCGCTTCAAATCTTCCGTGTTCCGGACATTCTTTTACCAGATAGATCCCGTCTTC
>DVGR01000149.1 GCA_018712605.1 Candidatus Choladousia intestinigallinarum | reverse complement strand
AGACCTTTATCTGGAAGGGAACGGAATACGCAGAACGGCCGAAATCCTTTCAGAACGAGGCGTTCCCACGCCTACTATGTTACAAAAAGAGCGGTATGAAGCTCTGGGGCTTCCCTATAATAGAGAAGTCGCTTATATGTGGAGCTATGGCATGGTAAAAGACACGCTTTTCAATGACTATCACAACGGAATCCTTCGCACTCATAAACGGGAACGTGTCACAATCAACGGAAAAGATAAAAAGGTTCCGAAAGACCAGCAGTATGTGTTTTATAATCACCATCCAAAAATATTTGATGATGATACTATGAAGTTACTCTTTGAAGTCAAGGACAGCCGCCATCACAGCCGGTACAGAGGTCAGAGAAAGCATATAAATATTTTTTCCGGGTGTTTGTACTGCAAAGACTGCGGCATGAAACTGACCGCCATCAACCGCCCCAACCGTGGGAAATATTATGTCTGCGGCACTTATAATAAAAAAGGAAAGCAATTTTGCGGTCATGCTCATTTAGTGACGCAGGAAACCCTTGTGGACGCACTGATTAAATACCTTACACTTTGCCGGGACAGTTTGGCAGACATGATTCAAAACTTTGATTTGTCAAAACTGAAAGCCGATACGTTCTCTGCTGATGATAGCCAGCAACGACTTGAAATTGAGCTGGAAAAGCTCAAAAAAGAATTGAAAACACTGGTTACTCAAAAGATAAAGGAAATTACCGCCAACCCGGATATGAATGAAATTATCAACGAGACCTACGCTTCCTTGCAGGCAGACAAAATGGAATGTATTTCAGCCATCGAAAAGACTTTGCAGGATTTGACAAAAGAACCGCATATCCCGGCGGCGACCATCAAGCCCAATCTTCAAACGGCTCTCGATATTCTAAATGAGGTATTGGAGCAAAAAGCTCTGACACGGACGGATATTGAGGTGCTTGTGGAAAAAATCATTGTCGATAAAGACGGAAATGTGGATATTTACTTAAAACATGGTCTTGGCAATCTGGCGACCTACGATTTCAAGGCCGATAAAGAAAACCTGAAACTGACCATGCTGATCGAGGCAATCCGGCTTCTGGAAAAGGACGAAACAGGTTTTACCTCTGTGAAATTCCTTTCCGATAGCCTGAAAGCCATGGGCTATCCCATGCACAAGAAAAAATTCGTTACTTACATGGAGCACCTATTGGAGCTGGGGCTTGTCGAAAAGACCGGAATTTATCATTATCCTTACAGAATTGTCGCTTCTCGACAAAAACTGCGTGATGTGGAAAAAATATTCATCATGGTAGGGCAGACAGGCGGAATGCCTGAGATGGTTTTTGAGTATATTCTCATGGAAAACGGAATCGACCCCTCAGAGGTCAACATAGACCAGAGCATTGATTTCGGCTCCACCGCGGCCGCATTCTCCGGCGGGCAGGGAGAGTTTACGATCGAATTTGAGCCGGGCGCGACGACGCTGGAGCAGGAGGGCGTCGGGTATGTAGTAGCCTCCCTGGGAACGGACTCCGGCTATGTTCCGTACACAGCCTACTGTGCAAAGGAAGGATTTATTGCGGAAAATCCAGAGCTGATTCAGGGCTTTACCAACGCCCTCCAAAAAGGCATGGACTACGTAAACAGCCACACGCCGGAGGAAATCGCCTCCGTCATTGCTCCCCAGTTCCCGGAGACAGATGTAGAAACGATTACCACCATCGTGACCAGATATTACGAGCAGGATACCTGGAAGGAAAATCTGATCTTTGAGGAAGAAAGCTTTGAGCTGCTTCAGGATATTCTTGAGAGCGCCCAGGAGCTGGAAGAACGTGTCCCCTACGAAGCGCTTGTGACAACGGAATTTGCCGAAAAAGCAGCTAAGGGAAATTAAAGGACAAAGAAAAAGCCGGACCGGAGCAGGCATCAGCGCAGGTGCCTTCCCCGATCCTCTCATTCCATCTTATTCCTGTGTTCTTTCCACTTTCAGCGCATACTCATGGTTTAATAGCAGAGGGCGCAGATAGCCGCAGATATCACTCATAGGAAGGATCTCTTCCCTGAGACGGATTCCCAGCTCTTCCCTCATATATTCCCGACGTGCCTGGAATCTTCTCCAGGTGTCGGGATATTTCTCCTTCAGAGTAAGGCGCAATCTCTCGTCTGCGATGGCGATTCCATCCTCCGCTCCCACCCCGCAGTAACCGGGTACGGAAGGTATTAGATCCATCTGAAGGAGCATGCCGCTTTCCAGCACAGCCTGGGAACCATGGTACATGGGCGAGGAAGACCACTCTTCCTGATCTGTATAGTGACCTGGGTTCAAAGTCCAGTGATACGTTTCCTTAGGGAAAATCTTCTCCATGGTGTCATAGACGTCGCTGCAGGATACGCCGATTCCCACCTTCTCATACCAGGCTGCAGCCGCTTTAAAGTATGGGGCAGCTACTTTTTCTATGTAATCCTTCTGTCCTTGGGGCAAATCCTCCTCTGTCCGGGCCACTATGGCCGCCCGGGAAGATGAGCCGCCCCTAAGTCCAAGGGTCATAGAGAATTTATCTCCCAGGGATATCTTTTTGTTCCTGGGAAAAACAACCCCATTTGTGAACCGCTCCCCGGCTGCCGTTATGGTGGTTACCGTAATCGGCTGGCCAAAAGCAGCCAGCAGATGGGCGATTTCCATTTCTGTCCTGCCGGGAGTCACCGCATCCAAGGCTTCCCGAACTCTGGAGGAAGCCAGCCCGGCGGCAAATTCATAATGGGCAATCTCGTTTGCGTTCATAATATGGCGTACTCCCTGCACAGGATCCAGGAAAATCCCGCTGGCGTTTACAAGAACGCCGCCGGGAACCGCCTCACGGATCGCCTCTATAATAAAGGACGAAATATCAAAGATTTTCTGATTGTCCTGGGTGGAGCTGGTAAAATATTTCCATCCGCAGCAGCCAATCTTCATCCCCTTTTTCAGTCCGGCATCCTCCATAAAAGACCGCATAGGTTTCTCAGGAACCATAGGCTGGCAGGGAAGCGAAAAATAGGGGCAGTGAATCAGCTCTGCTTTTACAAAGCTGTACCGGCACATCTTCAGATTCTCATTTCCCAGCATCAGGTATGCTTTTTCATCTCTGTGCAGGATCAGAAGGGCTTCCTCAAATCTGGGCTCAAAGCCTGTAAGGTAGGCGAAGTTTGCGCCGTGCTCCCGGTCCGCATAAATCACCAGTGCATCCAGATTCTGTTCCCGTACCTTTTCCATAACCTTCCTAAAATGTTCTCCCATGGTTTCCGATGTCAGATCCACAGGGAAATAATCCTCCTGCTTTTGGGGAGGGTTTACCTTGCTGTATATAATATTCAAAATCACTTTCTCCTTATACTTGCTGTCTTCTTGAAAACAGGGCGCCATGGGTCTGCATTCAGACTATGGCGCCCTGCTTTGAAACTTCCGTGTATTTGTTTTACAAGAATGCTAACAGATCTTGATCACCGATTTCACGATGTCAGCCTTATTCTTCACACTCTGATTCATGCCTTCCTCAATCTCATCTAAAGTAAATACATTGGTCACGATTCCCTTCAGATTCACCTTGCCGGAAGCCACTGCCTCAATGGCTACCGGGTAAATATGACGGTAGCGGAATACAGTCTTAAAGGTAATTTCTTTGTCCAGGGCCAGGCTCATGGGAAGCGTTTCTTCTCCTGAGGCAGAATATCCTACCAGAACAATGGTGCCGCCTCTCTGCACGAACTGAACTGCCTGGCGGGTGGTGATCTCTGTACCTGCAGTCTCAATGACAAGATCCGGGCCAAGTCCATCTGTAAGCTTCAGCACTTCCGCCACTGTATCCTGTTCCTTCCCATTGATTACGTGAGTTGCTCCCAGTTCCAGGGCCTTGTCCAGACGCTTCTGCATAATATCTACCACGATCACCTTCGTAACGCCCATGGCTTTCAGGGCCATCATGGATACCAGGCCGATACAGCCGGCGCCAGTCACAACCGCTGTCTGTCCCATATGGGCGTCACCCTGACGGGCCGCATGGAATCCTACGGACAGAGGCTCAATCAGAGCAGCCTCCATAGTATCCATGTTGTCTGGAATCTTAAAGCAAAGGCCTGCTTCGTGGGCCACGTACTCCTGGAACACGCCGTCTATAGGCGGTGTGGCGAAGAAAATTACATCAGGGCAAAGATTATATCTTCCGGTCTTGCAGAAAATGCACTTTCCACAGGTCTTGCCTGGCTCCAGAGCCACTCTGTCTCCCACTTTAAGGTTCTTTACGTCTTTTCCTACCTCTACCACAGTGCCGCCCGCTTCATGGCCCAGCACGAAGGGAGGATGTACGATATTCGCTCCAATCCCGCCTGCCTCATAGTAATGAAGGTCAGAACCGCACACGCCCACATACTCCACCTTCACCAAGACCTCATCGTCTTTAGGCTGCGGTATATCCCGCTGTGTCAATTCCATTTTCATGACATCTGTCATGACCGCTACTTTCATCTTTCCTTCCATTTTGCATCCCTCCTGTTCCATATTTATGTAAATTCTTTATGCTGCCTTCTTAGCCTGGGTAAGACGCATCTGCTGGATGCAGTCAGAACCAACTGCCAGCAGCAGGATGATACCCTTAATGATCATCTGCGTGTAGGAGCTGATATTCATCAAAACCATACCATTGCTGAGGATACCAATAATCAGAACGCCTGCCACCACATTTGACATCTTTCCAGAACCGCCGTTTACGCTGACACCGCCCAGAACTACGCAGGTGATCACGTCGAACTCATATCCCTCGCCGGCGTTTGGCTGTCCTGTGTTTGCCCTGGCCAGCATGACAAGTCCTGCGATACCAGCAAAAAAGCCTGACAGTGCGTACACAAGATATTTGATTCTCTTTACACGGATACCGGAAAGCTCCGCAGCCTCCTCGTTTCCGCCCAGTGCGTAAAAATAACGGCCAAAATACGTTTTATCCAGGATAAACGCTCCAACGGCAAAGCAGATCACCATAAGGATAATGGGGAAGGGAATGGGTCCTACATATCCCTGTCCCAAAAAGAGGAAGGAATCCGGAAATCTTGAAATCGGAACGCCGCCGCAGATAATGTATGCAAGTCCTGCAAAAATGGTCTGGGAAGCAAAGGTAACGATCAGCGCCGGCATACGGATCTCCGCTATGATGATACCATTGAGCAGGCCGATCAGCGTGCTGACGATCAAGGCTGCAATTATAGCAAGCACGGGGTTCATACCCATATTTACCATTATATAAGCTGCTACGATATTTACAAGAGAAATAATTGAACCGGTAGCCAGGTCAATGCCGCCCAGCAGGATTACGTAAGTCATACCGATAGACGCAATACCGTAAATCGCCACCTGACGTCCAATATTCAGCAGGTTCCGTGCTGTGAAGAAATTATTGCTCACAACAGAGAAAAAGATAATCATGAGTATAAGGAATACCCATATGGCTCTGCTTTTTAATACATCCATTATTTTTTTCATACCATTAATCCTCACTTTCCTTAGAAGCCATCTTCATAATTCGTTCCTGATCAAATTCTTCCCTATTCAGTTCGCCGGTCATATGTCCTTCCGCCAGTACGATAATACGGTCAGACATACCCATAAGCTCCTGCATCTCGGAGGAAATCATCATTACGGATTTCCCGCCTTCTACTAATGTATTGATTAATGTATAAATCTCCTGTTTTGCTCCGACATCAATACCTCTGGTGGGTTCATCAAAGATCAGCAATTCCGAATCCGCGGCAAGCCATTTAGCCAGAATTACCTTCTGCTGATTCCCGCCGCTTAAGTTTTTCACAAGCTGCTCAATGGTAGGCGTCTTGATTGAGATCTCTTCTCTGTAGCGCTGTGCGTTATCCTTTTCTTTTTTATTATCAATTACCGTCATTTTAGCATCCTTATGATAAACCGGCATATTGATATTTTCCCGGATGGTCAGCCCTAAGAGAGCGCCCTTAGCCTTTCTGTCCTCCGGCACAAGGCCGATTCCGATGGCAATGGCCTCATGGGCGGATCTGGGATTGATCTCTTTTCCCTTGAAAAAGAACTGGCCCTTCGTCTTTTGCTCCACGCCGAACATCAGCTCCGCAAACTCTGTACGTCCTGCCCCAACCAGGCCGCCAAAGCCAACCACTTCACCTTTATGTATTTTGAAAGAAATATTCTTATCTCCGTTTCCGCTGACATTTTTCGCCTCGAAGATCACTTCGTCTTTAATACATTTGGGATTTCTTGCCGGATAAATCTCTGTAAGCTGACGGCCTACCATATATTTTACAAGCTCATCCTGATTCGTTTCGTCTTTATTTAAAGTTGTCACGTACTGTCCGTCACGAAGGATGGTGATTCTGTCGCACAGCCTGAAAATCTCTTCCAAGCGGTGCGAAATATAAATAATGGAAATACCTTTGCTCTTTAAGAGATCCACCACCTCAAACATACTCTCCACTTCCGCATTGGTAAGGGGGGCGGAGGGCTCGTCCATGATCAAAAGCTGGGCATCCTGAGAGATGGCCTTTGCGATCTCCACCATCTGCTGGTAACCTACGGTCAATGTTTTTACCAGGGCTTTGGGATTTATATCAATATGAAGAGAATCGAGAATTTTCTTGGATTCTCTCTCCATGGCTTTCTGATCCACGATAATTCCTTTGCGGATGGCCCGGCCCAGGAAAATATTCTCGGCAACAGAAAGATCTCCAACCAGGTTGAACTCCTGGTAAATTACGCCGATCCCGTTGGCTTCAGACACCTTCGGCGTCATTTTGGAAAAGCTCTTTCCGTTTACGACAATCTCACCCTTTGATGGCTCAATGGCGCCGCTGCAGGTTTTAATCAAAGTGGATTTTCCCGCACCGTTCTCTCCCACCAGTGCGTGGATCTCTCCTCTTCGGACGCTCAGCGATACATCATTCAGCGCTGTAACACCTGGATAATATTTTGAAATATGTTTTAATTCCAAAATATTGTCTTCTGAATTATTCCCCATGCTGCATACCTCCAATTTGATACCTCTGTTCTTTAAAAATGCGTATCAGGCTTTTCTCCTGATACGCATTGCCATCACCTAACTTCTTTTAACTTTTCAAAAGATTTATTTCATCTCCTCCAGGTTGTCGATGGTAACCGGAATCAGCTCTCTGTAAACGTTCTGATCCATTTCCTCACCGCCTACATAAGCCATAGCCAGGTCATATACCTCATCGCCGCAGGCTACTGCGTTACCTGTGATTGCTACTACCATACGGTTGAACTCGCCGTTCTCCATGGATGCAACGGTCTCGTCTGTCAGGTCTGTGGAGAAGATACCTACGTCTTCCGGAACCTCATCGCCGTAGAATCCCTTCAGAGCTTCGTTTGCGCCTGCAGCTCCGCCGCCGCCGATGCAGCATACAACTTTTACATCAGGATGTGCCTGGAGGATCGTCTCCATAGCGTCCAGACCTTCTGTGGTATCAATCGCAGGCTGGTTGGCAACTACTTCCGCATTGGGAGCAACCTCTGCAAGGGCATCCAGGATACCGTTTTCTCTTTCAAGAAGGATCGGTGTCTGAGGATATCCGAGAACGGCTACTTCACAGCCCTCATCGCCAAAGGTTTCGTTGATCCAGTTTGCAGCCTGTGTTCCGATTTCAACACCCAGATCATAGTTCTCAATTACCCAGTTAAAGCTGGAATTTTCCATTTCCTCATCCCAACATACAACTGCGATGCCCTCTTTCAGAGCGTTTCCGCAAACTTCCTCAATGGCTTCCGGATCTACCGGCTGAACAATGATAACATCCATGCCAGATGTGATGAAGTTCTCGATCTGGTCGATCTGAGTATTCGCGTTCTCCTGGCAGTCAACGGTGGTAACTTTATTGCCGTCTGCCTCGCCTCTTGCCTCGATCTCTGCCGCCTGCTGTGCCCAGATCTGATTGCTCAGAGTCTGCACTGCAAATCCGATCTGCAGTCCTGTGGTTGCGTTTTCTTCCTCTGCCATTGCAGTTACGCTCATCGCCCCTGCAACCATTGCCGCTGTCATCAGAGTAGCAACTAATTTTTTGTTCATGTTTGATTCCTCCTTGAATTTTTTTTACTTTCCCTTCACCGCCCATTCCGCAGCAGTGCGGGCATGCCTGATCAGGCATATATTTTCACAGCACCCCGCTGTTGAAAATCTTCATTACTCTTCTTTCCCATTGGGAAGGATGATATATTTCCCTTTTGCCCTAAGCTGGGGACTTGAGAGGATTTCGCTGAGTTTCTCCAGCGGTTCCAGCCCTGCCAGCATGGTGGTCACATCAATTCTGTGAGCATTGATCAGTTCTACCGCTCTCCCCATATCATAGGGGCTGCAGTAAGAACCCTTTACGGTAAGTTCCTTCTGGAACAGTTTGTAGGTGGGAAGCTCCATGGAGGCGGTCACCGCCGTCACGGCGAACAGCACCACGGTACCATGCTTATCCACCACGTCCATAGCCTGTTCAGAAGTATCTTTCCTGCCGCAGGTTTCGATTACACAGTGGACATGTCCGATGCCATTTTCCCTTAAAGTACCAATGACATCCTGATGAACGGGATCAATGGTCAGGCTGGCGCCCATCTTCTCGGCCATCTTTCTTTTCTCTTCCACCGGCTCCACCAGCACCACATTGCTGGCTCCCTTCAGCTTCACCAACTGCATCAGCAGAAGTCCGATAGCTCCGCCACCGTAAACCACTACATTGTCGCCTACCTTGATCTCGCTTCTGTCCGCTCCATTGATGCAGCAGGCCAGAGGCTCTGCCATGGCGCCCTCTACGAAGGTCACGTCATCCTTTAATTTATGGAGCAGTCTCGCCTTCACCTTACAGTACTGGGAAAAGCCTCCGTCTACATTGGTGCCGATGGCTTTCATGTTGTCGCAGTGACTCATGAGGCCATTCAGGCAGTAATAGCATTCATTGCAGTTGTCGGCGGGATCCGCACAGACATGATCTCCTACCTTCCATCCCTGAACCTTCTCCCCCACTTCCGCAATAATTCCAGCGAATTCATGTCCCTGGATCAGTGGTGGAACCGTGGTGGTGGAACCCTGATCCCCTTCAAAAATATGTACATCTGATCCACAGACCCCGCAGGCCATAACTTTAATCAGTACCTCCTCCGGTCCAACGGAAGGAATCTCTCTCTCTTCAACTCTGATGTCACATTTGCCGTGGAACACGGCACTCTTCATGGTAGCCAAAATTATGTCCTCCTGATGCTTTTCTGAGTATTTTTTAAAATTATGTCTAAATGTGTTTTTAAATATGTTTTAATATGTATCTATAGAATACTCGCTTTAGACAGATTTGTCAACTGTATTTTTATTACGCAAAGGATTTTATTGATTTCCTACAGATTTTCTATTTTTATTTTGTGCAGATTCACCACAGCCCCCCCCCGCCTTATGGTTTTTATTTTTCCTGGAGAGGCGGGATCGCCACCTCACTCAGGGTATGAATGGGATATTGCGCTTTTCCGGTAACGATCTCTGCTGTTATTTTCAAAATATATAGTCTCCGCTCCATTTCCGGCGTTATTTTCCGTATGGGCGGGCGCCCCGTATGAGTACACAGCAAGCTGAATCCATACTTATATTCCTCTTCCTGTTCCTTGGGATCCAGAATCTCCCCCACGCCATAGGCCGTAACGCTGCGGTAATCATGAGTCTCCTTGCGGAAGCTCTTTTTCCCTACTCGATCCAGAAATACGGGAACGTTTACGCAGACATGGGGATCTTTCTTCAAAAGCTCCAGCCGATGTCCTTCCTTGGCCATATGAAAATAAAAAGTCAGCTTATCTTCCCATACATACCCGTAATTCATGGGTACTATATATGGGAAAGGCTCGTCATGGAAACCGACACAGCATACGGACGTCAAATCCAGAATCCCCTTCAGCAGTTCCTTTTCCGATACCCTTACTTCTTCTCGGTGCATTACAAGTTTACTGTGGTCTGTCATACCTTCTCCCTCTCTTATTTTAAATTCCCGCTATAAACTGTTCAACAAACCGTCCGGCTGCGCCAATAGCCGCCGCCATCCTTTTCTGTCTGGGGGCAAAGAGCATGGAATGCCCGGCGATATAACTGTCATAGCTTATCACTCTTCTCTCAAGTTCAGGGATATATTCTCCTATGTATTCGCCCAGATAACCGCCCAGCACAATGGGAATATCATAAATATTTAAAAGATTATGGCAAGCCAGCGACAAATCGTCCAAATATGTCTCCCACACCTCCAGGCAGGCCGCATCTTTCTCTCTCACTTTTACAAAAAACTGCTCCAGGTTTCCCCCGGTAAGATTTGACAGCAGCATCGTGTTGCAGTATTCATTCAGACAACCCTTACGGCCGCAGTAGCATTTTTTCCCCCCTGGATGAAGCGTCATATGCCCAAATTCTCCAGCCCGCATCAGGCGCCCATATTGGATTTTCCCCTCCTGATCCACGTAAGCTCCGCCTACGGAATTGCTCAGGAAAAAATAGACAAAGCTCTTTCTGTCATGATAGCTGCACTCGGCATGCGCGGCGCTGTTGGCATCGTTTATCATCATGAAGGGCAGAGTCGTCTTCTCACGCAGTTTCTGGAAAAAGCGCTGGCTGATTTTCATAGATTCATGGATCGCCAGAATAACGCTGCCGTCCTCCCCCACAATGGCGGGAATGGAAAAGCCAATGCCCAGAATATCCTCCGCCGGAATATTCAGGCTCTGCATGGCGGCTGCCATCGTCTTTCCCAGCCATTCCAGAGAAGCTTCCGACTCATCCAGCACTTCCTTATAGCGGTGCTGGTACAGCACCTGCAGCGCCATGTTCACCACCACTATATTCACGTGATTGGTCGTGATATCCACTCCCATAGCGACTTTTGCATTCTTTCTGCACCGATAGCTCATAGGTCTTCTTCCTCCCACGGAGGGCAGAACCCCTGCCTGTTCTACCAGACCGATGCTTTCAAGATATTCTACCCCCTGGGTAACCGTGGGAAGGCTCAGCCCAAGACTGATCGCCACCTCATTTTTTGAAAACTCATTCAACTTTAATATATGCCGGAAAATATTGTTTCTGTTTATCCGCCTCACTTCCATATTGCTGATTGCCATATCACCTACTCCTTTTTGTCCATTTTATTTTTTCCGCCTGCTCACATAAACCTCCATAAACAGTTCTTGCTGCCATCCAGCCAGTATCCGGAACTGTCTGTTCTCTTTTGTACTAGGTAGTCGTACCTTTTTAAATCTATTTTTAAAATTAATTTCATTATAATATTACCAGAGGTTTTTTTTCAAGAGAAATTTTAATTTTATATAAAAAAGGAGCTCTCACTCTATAGGAACGAAATTTCCTAGAGAGTAAACTTACATGCCTGCTGGCGCAGGCACCACTACGCATAAAAGCCAGGCTTAAAAGCCTGGCTCCAGTTTTATCTGTTTTCTTTAATATCCTGACACGCTGGTAGCGTACAAGTCCCCGTTGGGAAGGGTATTGTTATAATCTATATTGGCGCTGATATAAAGGCCGTCATACAATCCGTCCGTGGTGCTGATCGCAGCGTCGGAGGTGTTGATGGAATATGTGTTTCCATCATCCCCGGCAATCACAATGGCATTGGCCGATGCACTGGTAACCGTGCCGCTGATGACGCCGGTATTGGTGCTGGCCTCTGTACCAGTTCCAGTGCTGCCGCCGGTACTTCCTCCTGTGTTTTCCGTACCGGTTCCAGTGTTTTCTCCCCCGCTGGGAGCCTCAGACTCAGAAGGGGTCTGGGTGCCCGTTCCCGGATCGGAGGTACTCACATAAGATTTGGAGATATACGTCCTCTGGCCGTTCACCACGGCAACATACCAGTTGTCCGTCTCCCCCACTACGGTAAGGGCGGTTCCGCTGCCCACACTGTTTATCACAGAGCTGTCTGTACCCGGTGCAGAACGGAGATTTACGTCTGTGGTAGTGTAATACGTATAGCTGGTTCCATAGTCCACAAAGCTGTTGTACTCTGCATTCTGCATCGTGGCATCTGAAACCGACTCTGGCTGCTGTGCCTCTGTCTGGGTTGGGGTCGGCTGGGTATTTACAAGATATGCCTTGGAAATATAGCCTACATTTCCATTCACATTTACCCTGAACCACTGTGAGGTCTCTCCAGTCACAGTAACAGAATCTCCCGTTACCAGGGAACCTAAAATTCCTGCGTCCGTTCCAGGCTCTAAGCGAATGTTTACCTCTGTCGAAGCATAAAGAGTGGTGCTGGTGCCATACTCGCTGAGAGACTGAAGCTCCGCCGCAGCGCTGCTGTTGCTCTCTGACTGAGTCTGTGTCTGTGTCTGCGTCTCTGACTGATTCGTAGAAACCGTCCCGGTTCCCGGAACAGCCGTGAAAGCCGCATTATTTAGAACCGTAAAGCTCTCCACTGCCTTCTGCACAGCCGCAAGAAGCACTTCATTGTCATCTGTCACCGTACCTGTGATTACATACGCCTCATTCTGGGCTACGATTCCATACGTAACGGCATACGCCCACATATTCGTGGAATTGTATTTCACCACATACTCATATGTATTCAGGGAAGCGGAGCTTAAATGCTCAAAATCCGCAATCTCATAAGCGTCTTCGTCTGAATACTGGCCCTTCAGGCTTTCGTTCAGCTCTTCTTTGGATTTTGCCAGGGAAAGACTGTTCACGGCAGCCTGATCCGCCGCATGAACAATATTGATCATAGCTTCTGAGCCGGAAGAAAACACCCGCATCTCGTCTGCATCCTGCGTCACCTTCCAGGTGCTGTCAGGCAGAGTAATCCGTATGCTTTTATCCTGGGAAGTATACCCGATCTCCGTCTCCAGCTCCGTCTGTGTTTCGCTTTCCGTCTCTGTCTGGGTTTCACTCTCTGTCTCTGTCTCGGATTCGCTCTCTGTCTCCAGAGGCTGCTTGCGCAGCGCACACCCTCCCGCCAGACTTCCTATGGCAAGTGACAGTCCAAGAGCCAATAAGATCTTTTTCCATCTTCTGTTCAACATGTCACACCCTCCATTCAATCTTACTCCCTTTTATTCCCGCAAACAGCAGTGTGCATTTCTATGGATCTAAGCTGCTGCAGCATGGTTTTTATTCTGGAATACACATTTCTGTCTCATACCGCCCCGAAGCGGATTCGTGGGTCTTCGTATTTTTGTTCCCCCTTCTGGTCCAAAACACAAAAAACTGGTATTGAGACAATACCATTATTGCATATCATACCACGCATGGGCGGGTTATGCAAGTCACATACTGATAATTTAACTTTCCCGCAGGATTCTTAATATTTTTGTAAAAGGTTTCACTGAAACCTCTGCCTGATTTCCTGCTCCGCCCCTTTCAGGCGGCGGTCTAATTCCTCAGCAGGAACTGTGAACTCAAAACCTTCCGAATCTTCCCTTTCTTTGGGAAAGTCCTCCCGGCAATCCTCTCCCAGGATCAGCCGGAACTGGGCATATTCATCTAACAGCCCCTGTCCGTGGAAAACTTCAAAAGCCCCGGCGTCGCTTCCCAGAGCCACCAAAGCCCCCAGCTCAAAGGCCCTTCGTATTCTGCTGCTCTGAAGTTCTTTCAGCCTCAGAAGCACTGGATCCTTAAATCTTCCGCATCCGATGAGATTTGCAATGGTCACAAGAGTAGGCACCCACACCGAACGGCTTTCCGCCAGAGCCTGCAGGCAGTCCTCATCCATAAAATTCCCGTGCTCCACAGAATCCACTCCCGCCTCAATAGCATGCAGGATGGGTCTGGCTCCGTTTACATGGGCCATCACCGCAAATCCCTCTTCATGGGCAATATGGATCATTTCACGGATCTCATCTCTTGCCAGGGGTTCCTGGTTGACGCCTCCATCCCCGGCAAAATCCATGATTCCTGAAAACATCACTTTGATAAAGTCTCCGCCCTCCTGCCGGACTCTTCTCACCAGGGCAGCATACTCCTTCATGGTATCAAAACCCAGCCCTACAATCCCCCCATAATGACCATTCTTGTGTATGGCAAACAGAGGAGTTCTGTAGTCCATTCCAAATTCCGGCGCCAAAGCCGCCGCCCTGGCTGAGACTCCCAGAGCATCGCCTCCGTCCCGAATGAAAGTTATCCCTTTCTGGGCATAGCATCGAAATTTTTCCAGTAACAAATCATCTCTTACCCCATTTTTGTGCAGGGAAACTGCATGACTGTAATTTACTCCGTCCATAATCATATGGGCGTGACATTCACCAAACATGTGCCTCTTCCTCCTCAGGTCCTATTATACCCCTGCGGTACTCTTTTGACAACCTGGCGAAACTGGCCTGGTTAAATCATTCAGATTTGGCTCTATTTATCATGTCACTCCTCTGGTAGACTAAATTTAGGCGATAGTTCATCTCAGATAGGGGGGACACCCTCATCTGAGATGTATATAGAATATTTTATGCATAGAAAGGAGCTTTCGTTTATGAAAAGGATTTTAACTGTACAGGATATTTCCTGCGTTGGGCGCTGTTCCCTGACAGTGGCCCTCCCCATTTTATCTGTTATGGGCCTGGAGACAGCCATTCTTCCCACGGCCGTCCTGTCCACCCACACTCAGTTCACCGGCTTTACATTCCGTGATCTCACGGACGACCTTTCGGACATTGCCGCCCACTGGAAAAAAGAAAATCTGGATTTTGAAGCTGTCTACACCGGATATCTGGGATCTGCCCGTCAGATTTCCTTTGTGTCCTCTCTTTTTGAGGAATACGCCAAAGGAGGCTGTACCTCCATTGTAGATCCGGTTATGGGAGACAATGGAAAGCTTTATACAGGCTTTGATGAAAAATTTGCCTCTGAAATGGCTCTCCTGTGCCAAAAAGCAGATTACATCCTTCCCAACCGAACGGAAGCCGCCTATATGCTGAAGGAAGAATATAAAGCAGAGGGCTATACAGAAAAAGAAATCCAAGACGTCCTGCGCCGCCTCTGCGGACTGGGGGCGAAGACTGCCGTGCTCACAGGGGTCTCACTTCACGAAAAGGAACTGGGCGTCATGGCTTATGACTCTGTCTCCGACACCTTTTACTCCTATTTTAACGAAAAAATTCCTGTAAGCTATCATGGCACTGGGGATTGTTTCGCAAGCTGCTTTACCGGCGCCATCCTTCGGGGGCAATCTCTTCAGGAAGCTATCAAGCTGTCTGCAGATTTTATCGTAGCCTGCTTGAAAGCCACCATGGCGGATCCAAACCGCCGGTTCTACGGCGTAAACTTTGAAGAAGCCCTGCCTCTCCTGCTTCCAAAGGCATAGCAAATCCCCAGAAGGCAGCAGCCTTCCTCCGCACCCGCGCGCATCCTTTTTATATCATAGGAAAGAGACGGAAGTCCAAAACCGGATGTTCCGTCTCTTTTTATAAATCCATCTTTATAAGTCTTTCAGAAATTCAATGGTATTTTTAAATCCGAAATTCAGCGGATAATAGTCCAAAAGTCCTTCTCTCAGTTCAACGATTAGCTGCCCTGACTCCATGTAGGTATACGCTTCATAGATGGAGAAAACTTCTCTGAAGGACAACTGGCTTAAGTCCTTCTTGTATGCTTCCAGAAACTGGGGAATCTCCTGGCCAGGAATCACATGGAACTCCACCCCGTCTTCCATATAATATTCTTCTTCCGCACTTAAGGCTGATTCCGTCTCCAATTCCGCCGTTTCTCCTGCCTGCCTCCATCTGCCCTCCGCATACCACTGACAGGTCAGTTCCCGAATCTGCCCAGGCTCCACGGACAGCACCGGGCAGTATTTTTCACGGAAATCCTCATTCTGCCAAAGTTCTTCCATGCTCTCATAGTAAACAGAGCTGTCCACGTAATAAAAGCGGTACACGCTCTCTCCGTTCTTCAGCTGATACTTGAGACTTACAGCTACTCTCTCCTCGTCACTGTTTCCATATCCCATATCTTTTTCCTTGGCATTTTCGGCTCCGCTCTGGGCAATCCTGTAAATGGGGGCTATCTCCTGAGTTTCCAGATAATCCAGTCTGTCCTTCATCCCCATCTCTCCGGAGGCGATCCAGTTTCCCGGTGAGATTTCGTAACTGTAATCTGTCCAGGGATCGCAGACAGCCATGGCTTCCACCTCATCCTCTGCCGGCAGATACGTATTATATCCCGTGGCATCATACCTCCCTCCCAGGAAAAGGCAGAGAGAAACCACCACGGTCAGGCAGATCTGCCCCTTATGCATGAGAGACTGACGGATATCCCAGCGGTAGATAAACTCCATAATGATGCAGATCAAAAATCCTGCCGCAGCCGCAAAAACCGCTCCCCATACTTCACTCATGAGGATAGAATACCCTGCAAGGCCAGCCAGCAATGCTCCCGGCACTGCCAAAAGGATTTTTACCGCTCCTTCTGTTTTAGAAAAAGCAAGTGCGCTTCCCGATGACTCCGTCTTCCTGATCCGGTATAAAAGCAGGGAAATCCCCGTAAGAATCACAATCAGTACCAGAAGCTGGCAGAGATCCTCAAAGGGCGGCCAGCAGCCCGTAAGCCCCTGTCTCAAGTCCTCTCCCCTTTTGACATTCATGCTCCCGCAGATCATCCAGGGAGAAGAGTATTCAATGGGGATGACGCCTCCCAGTTTTCCTAAACGGCCCACAAGATCCGTGGGGAAAAAAACATTCCGGTACCCCACTTCCGTAAGAGTCAGCCATGGGATGTAGAACCCAAAAACAAGCACCCCAAAAACAGAAGTGACGGCTTTGCCGGTAAGCATTACCGCCAGAAGGGTAGAGCTGTAGCTGACAAGGAAAAACAGGATGCCCTGCAGAGAAGAAACCACCGCCTCCAAAACCAGAGTTCCCGATACCGCCCCGTAAGGAATCCCTGCAGCCACCCCCAGAAGCTGACAGATTCCATAGGGGATGGCAAAGGTTAAAAATCCTGCCAGATATTTCACCGCAAAGAGGGTTTCTCTTCGCAGGGCAAGGCTGTGATAAAAATCAAGCTTCACCTGGGAATGAACATAGCTGAAAGCCACCAGAGCGCAGAGGATCCCTGCTCCCAGAATAAACACCGTATTCTCTATATGCCCAAATCCCATCTGGCCTGCCATGGTTTCTAGGGGCGTCTGCATTTCCTGCCAGGAGTTCTCTGTATTTCTTAATGTGAGAATCAGCAGCATCCGAAAGGGGATCAGGAAGAAGAACAAAAGAAACTGAAAGGCGCCTAGCCAGGTGAGTTTCTTTGTCTCATCCCATGTAAGCTTAGAAAACGAGATTCTTGATATCATATCCGGCCACCTCCGTTTCGCTGATAAATATTTCTTCCAGGGTCAGCGGAAGAACCTCGCAGAAGAGAGGATTCTTCTCCTGAACCTGGCGCAGGACTGCCTCCTTGCCCCCTCGGGCCACGATGGTAAGGAGCGATCCCCTCTTATCGTACTGCAGTACCTCCAGCTCCCTTAAGAGCTGCTCTTCTAATTCCATATCCGTAATCACACACTGAATCTTATGAATTCTCAGCTTCATCTCATCCAGATCCTTGGCAAAGAGAATACCTCCCTTGTGGAGAAGTCCCACGTGATCGCATATATCCTCTATCTCCCTGAGGCTGTGAGAAGCAATGATAGGGGTAAACTTCCGGCTGATAATCTCTGCCGCAAACAGGCTTTTTACTGCCTGGCGCATCACGGGATCCAATCCATCGAAGGTCTCGTCGCAGAGAAGATATTCCGTGTTGGCGCAAATCCCCAAAAGAACGGAAACCTGCTTTTTCATTCCTTTTGAGAAGGTGGACAGCTTCCGCTTAGGATCCAGTTCAAATTTCTTTATCATTTCATCATAACGTTTCTCATCAAACCCCGGGTACGCGATCTTATAGTATTCTTTCATCCCTGCCGGTGTGGCATTTGGAAAAAACCAGGCTGTGTCGGGCAGGAAGCAGAGCTTTCCCTTTATCTGCGGATTCTCCCACACAGGCTGCTCATCTATCATTACACTTCCCTCTTCCGGCCGAAGCACACCGCTGATCACCCGCAGCAGCGTGCTTTTCCCGGCTCCGTTTGTCCCCACAAGGCCGAATATACTCCCCTCGCTGATTCTTGCATCCACGTGATCCAGAGCTAGAATCGAATCAAACCGCTTTACCACATTGTCAATCCGGATCATTTTTCACCTTCCCCTTCTTCATAATACTGCCGGACTTTAGAAATAAAGTCTTCACATAGAATATCCAGTTCTCTTCCTCTTTTTACCAGCTCTTTCAAAGAGCGGTATACGGTCTCCTGCCTTTTTCCCTTCAGCTCCTTGCTCTCGGAAACGAAATTTCCTTTTCCCCGGACAGGGTAAATAAACCCTTCCTGCTCCAGCGAAGCGTATGCCTTCTGGATAATCCTGGCATTAATAGCAAGCTCCATAGCAAGAGACCGCACGGAAGGCATCTGACTGCCTGCTTCCAGGATTCCACTGGCAATCATTGTCTGAAAGCTTTCCTGGACCTGCTCATAGAGAGGCTTCCGGTTTTGTAAATCAATCCCTATCATAAACCCTCCTGTGTATGCCGGTACCCACTGTACCTGCCGCCTTGTTTTGCCTTTATCATACCATCAGGACTCTCCCGGTTCCTTTCTGAAAATCATAACGATTCCTTAAGAAAAACAAAACTTTAGGGCAAATTAAGAGGCCATCTGCCAAAAGGCAAATGGCCCGTACATTTCAGATTAGCCTCCGGCGGACTGCAGAGGCGCAGATAGAACTTTTATTCCGCAGAGAATAAATTCTGATTTACATATCCCACTGTGCCGTCATACTCTACCTTATACCAACGGTCTGTATATCCCACCGCTGTAAGGGACGTACCGGAAGCAATGGTCTGAATGATCTCTCCGTCCTGGGAGGGTGTAGCTCTCATATTCGCTCCGGTGGTGGCAACTACCGGGAAACTGTCCGCATAAGTCATTACGTTGTACTCAAGATCCACAGAGGACGTATCTGTGGATGCGGAATTCGCAGCGTTTGTACTGGTGCTTTCGGTAGAGGATGTCTCATTGGAAAGCTCATTCTCAATCAGCTGCTGACGCTCTTCCTCCGTCTTGGGAGCCACTTCTGACTCCGACATATATTGTTTGGAAACATATCCGTTTATATCATAGTCAGCCACATCCACTACGTACCAGTTCGGCGTCTCGCCAACAGCCGTCACCTGGTCTCCCTGATAGAAGCTGCTGAAAATCTCAACGCCATCGGCTGTACTGGGTTCTGCCCGCACATTTACATCGTCAGCGGCATAAATTGTCTTGAGCTGATCATACTCTGTCTCCTGGGCCTTCTCTTCCTCCGCTGTCAGAACCTGAGGCTGCGTCTCAGACTGCGTCTCGCTTTCAGTCTCGGTCTGGGTCTCGCTCTGAGTCTCAGATTCCGTCTCAGTCTCGGTCTCGGTTTCACTTTCGGTCTGGGTCTCGCTCTCGGTCTCGGTTTCACTTTCCGTCTCAGGCTCTTTCTGCAGAACACTGCAGCCGCTCAGCAGCAATGTCATAGAAAACGCAGCCGCCAAAGCGAGAATCAGTTTTCTTTTTTTATTTTTCATAATCTACCTCCTTTGCCCTTTTACGGCAATCTGTGATCACGCAAATCTCTGGAAGCATCATACCATGCCTGGGGAAGGATGGCAAGAGTTATCACAAAATTTTAAATCTTTTTTAACTTTTTCTTGCCATATTGTTACATTTTCATCTCAGAATCCAGCCCCAATCCACTCCTGCCCTAGATCCTACATAGACTTGCGCTCCGCTATCTCCGCCATTTTGGCTTCATTCAGTCTGGTGTCTCCGTGGACACGGCTGTAGGAGAGATACCCATTCATCCGGTCAATCTTTGTAAGATTTCTGGAACCGCACTTGGGACATACGTCCATCTCCAGTTCCTGATAGCCGCAGTCGTCACAGTAAGCCAGGGAGAGATTCACCCCTTCATAATATCCCAGAGCCATAGCCCGGCGGATCAGGCTCTTAACCGCTTCTATATTATAATCGATGGGATAGCGCACATACTGGATCTTCCCTCCATTGCACAGCTCCCAGAAGCGCCCCTCCAGATCCTGCTTCTCAATGGGTGTCAGATCTTCCGTCACGTGGCAATGGAAGCTGTTGCTCACGTATGGACGATCGGACACATGTTCCACAATTCCGTATTTTTTCCGGAACTGTTCTACCTGGAGCCCGCACAGGCTCTCTGCCGGCGTCCCGTAAATCGCATACAGCCATCCATCCTCTTCTTTAAAGGATGCCACTTTTTTATTAATATATTCCAAAACCTCCAGAGCAAAAGCTCCGTCCTGGGCGATCGATTTTCCGTTATACAGCTCCTGAAGCTCATTTAGAGCCGTGATCCCAAAGGAAGAGGTCATGGGTTTTAAAATGGATTTAATCTTCTGATCCGGCCTTAAATGGCCACCGTAAAAACCTCCCTCGCAGTACCCCAAAGGATTGGTGGAGGCCCGCATCTCGCCTAAATATTCATAAGTACGAATATGGAGCCTGCGGATCATCTCCAGGTAATAGTCCAAAACCTCATAGAAATCCCGGCTCTCCGCTCTGGACTTTGCAAGAATCATGGGCAGATGAAGGCTGACCGCCCCCACGTTAAACCTTCCCACAAATACCGGCTTATCCTCTTCATCCGCCGGAGTCATTCCGCCCCGCTCATACCAGGGGCTTAAAAAGGCCCGGCAGCCCATAGGGCTGATGACACGCCCGTATTTTTTGTACATGCTGGAGATATATCCCTCTCCCGTCATAGAGAGCCAGTCTGGATACATGGTCTTGGCCGAGCACTGAACTCCCGCTTCAAAGACATCCTCACACTCTCCCCCGGGGCCATGAAGCTTCTCATCATAGAGAAATACAATTTTAGGGAAGAGCACCGGCTTTTTATTCCCCGGTTTTCCCTGGCCTCCCATATGCACTTCCAAAAGGGAAGTGGAAATCATCCTGGCAAACCTTCCGGTACCAAGTCCGATGGTCACTGTCACGAAAGGATAATCCCCTCTGGAGGATCCCACCGTATTCAGCTTATACTCAATCCCCTGCCAGCCCTGGTCACAGTCTCGGCGCACCTTGTCAGCGGCGTACTGAAGGGCTCTTTCTTCCACCTGCTGCCAGGAAGGATCCGCATACTTTCTGAATTCCTCCTGGTATTTCTTAAAGCTCTTCTCCGCATACGGTTCCAATATCTTATCTACTTCCGGCACGGTAAATCCGCCATACTGCTGAGCAGCGGTGCTGAGGATAATATCTCCCATGACGTCAAAGGCCGTATCCAAGGTCTTTGGCTCATTGTACCAAACATTTCCCATCTCAAAGCCGCCCTTCAGAACGGATCCCACATCGAACAGACAGCAGTTCATGGTGTCAAGCCTGGCGGACTGGTCGTGAATGTAGATATAACCGTCCTTGCAAGCCTGCAGCTCATCCCGGGTCATAAAAAATTTTCTGTACAGTTCTTTATTCAGCTCGTTAAAAATCAGGCTTCTCTTGGTAGCCACCAGGGCGCTGTCCGTATTGGCATTGCTCTTATCCCCAATATAGCGGATGGACTGGCTTTTCGTATAAACATCGTCCATCATATGGATAAAGTCCAGCTTATAATTCCGGTAATCCCGGTAGCTCTTGGCCACTGCGGGATTGACAGCCTCCAGGGCCCCCTCCACAATATTATGCATCTCCTGGATGGTGATGCCTTCCTTCTTCAGGGACTCCGCCTTCTCCTTGGCAAAGTCACACAGAAAGTCCAGCTCTTCCCTGGAAAAATTATAGAGAATCCTGGCTGCCGACTTATTCACTGCCACAACAATCTTCTGGACATTAAATTCCTCGTGTGTTCCGTCTTTTTTGATTACATACATCCTCTATCTAATCCTCCGTCTGTTTGAGATCCCACGGATCCTATATCTGGTGTTGCTTCACATTTTTTTATCTATATTTTGTGCAGGCACAGCCAGTATACCGTATCTCCCCGGATTTTTCAAGAAGGAAAAACCAAACTCTACCTGGGACGATCCCCGTCTAAAATCTGGGAAGATGAAAAATACTGGTCAAAGTTCGTGGGGAGCTGATCAAATACATAGCCAGTTACCATTCTTCTGGTCTGCCTTGCATAGTCCTCGTTCACTTCCAGGTGATCTCCCTCTGTCCACATTCCGATAAAATAATGGAATCCTTCCTCCATCAGGTAAACTGCTTTCTCCGTACTGTAATCCACCTCCGCCCCGTAAGGGTACATCAGAATGTCCGTTTCGCCCACAAGAGGCTGTACCACACTCTTCCACTGGGTGATGTCCTGCTGAAGCCCTTCATAAGACATCTCACTCATATAGGAACGGCTGTAGCCTGCGCAGGCAAACTGCCATCCGTCCTCCAGAAGCTTCTGGGCAATGGCCTGGACCGTCTCCTGGTTATCCTGGGCGCTGGCGGAGGTCTCTTCGGAAAGATCGTATCCAAAAATTCCGTTCGCCCCTGACAGGGAAATAATTCCTCTAGCGCCTCCCAGGGAAAAGTCAGGATGTTCCTTGATAAATGCATTTAAAGCGGGAACCACATCATACGCCCCGGTGAGATCATGCCCCTCCGAATCTGTATACACTGCCTGCACCTCCCCCTGGTCGTTTAAAACCAGACGGGTGGCAATCCCATCTCCATTTACCACGGAGCTGTAATCCAGGTTGTCTACCGACAGGATCAGAGGCTTCTTCCCCTGGGGCAGAAGCGGATTCTTCTGCGTCAGAGTTACCTTGCCGTTTCCGCTGTCTGTCTCCTCCACAAGGCTGTGAAGGTCAATCAGCACATACCCATTGTCGTAGAGCTGTTCCAGTATTCCCTGAAACTCAGAAAGGGTAATCATATTGGAATCATACGTCGCCTCATTCCCGTCTCCGTCAAAAGCCATAGCGGTATCGGCAATCAGATTTGTAAAGCTCAGATGTCCAATGGTTCCTTCATATTCATACATGCCGTCCAGGGCTTCCTGATAATCAGCAATGGCACCCGTTACTCTCTCGTCCTCCTGAGAGATATCCGCCTTCTGCAGAAGGGAGATGGCAGCCCCATATTCATACTGCCCCGCTAAATCCTGGGCATCCTGAAGCACTGAAGTAAGGTGCTCCTCCACCGCTGCCTCAGATTCTTTTCTCTCCCGCTCGGCCTGCATTTTCGGTGTCTCCACCGGTTCATTATTCTCATACTGTCCCAGAGTGCCGATGCTCTCGGCAATCTGATAGTTTAATACGCTCCTTGTGCAGCCTGACAGCATCAGGCAGGTTCCCAGCCCCAGCAGGGCTGCGGTCATCCCCTTTAATCTGCTCATGGTTCCCCCTTTTCATAATCCAGCCTAAGAAAGCTATAACAGTGAAAAATGTCAGGCGGACTGTCCTTCAGTCCCCAGAACAATGTATCACCATTATAGCTTTCCTCTTTTGCCGAGACAAGTCCTTTTTAAAGAATCCTTCAGGAAAGCAGCTCCTTAAGCAGACGGTTCACCATGCCCGGATCCGCCTTCCCCTTCATGGCTTTCATGGTCTGTCCCACCAGAAATCCAAGAGCTTTTGCCTTCCCGCCTTTATAATCCGAAACAGACTGAGGATTGTCCCTGATCACCTGTTCCACAGTTTTCCTCAGCTCACCCTCGTCGTTTACAGTCTTTAATCCCTTTTCCTCCACATAGGCCTCAGGATCTATATCCTCCCGGAAAACCTTTTCAAAGACTTCCTTGGCCACCGTCTGGTTAATCACGCCTTCTTCCGTCATCAGAATCAGCTTCGCCAGATGTTCCGACGAAAAATGAAGCTCTTCCGGTTCCATGGCTTCCTCTTTCAGAAGCCGCAGCGTCTCTCCCATCAGCCAGTTGGAAACCTTTTTGGGCTTGCGGCACAGAGCGGTTGTCTCCTCGAAAATGTCAGCCAGCCGCTTGGAGCCTGTAAGGATTTCCGCATCATAATCAGGAATGTCAAATTCCTTTTTATACCGCTCCAGCTTTTCTGTCCGCAGCTCCGGCTGGCGGGAACGGATTTCCTCCAGCCACTCGTCGCTGATCTCTACAGGAACCAGATCCGGATCCGGAAAATAGCGGTAGTCATGTGCATCCTCCTTAGAACGCATAGGGTAGGAGTATTCCTTATTGTCGTCCCACCGCCTGGTCTCCTGAAGCACTGCTTTTCCCTCTTCCAGCAGCTCGATCTGCCTTGCACGCTCTCCCTCTATGGCCCTGGCAATGGCTTTGAAGGAATTTAGGTTTTTCATCTCCGTCCTGGTTCCCAGAGTACTGGAGCCAGCTTCTCTGACGGACAGGTTCACGTCCGCCCGCATAGAGCCCTCCTGCAGCTTGCAGTCAGAGGCCCCCAGATATTGAATAATCAGCCTGAGCTTATCCAGATAAGCGATGACCTCCTCAGCGCTTCTCATATCCGGTTCCGATACAATCTCTATCAAAGGGACACCGCTTCGGTTGTAATCCACCAGGGAGCAGTCCTCCCACTCGTCATGGATGAGCTTTCCCGCATCCTCTTCCATATGAATCTCATGGATTCCGATAGTCTTTCGGCCGGAAGGCGTATCGATCTCAATCCCGCCTTCATAGCACACAGGCAGATAAAGCTGGGAAATCTGGTAATTCTGGGGGTTATCAGGATAGAAATAATTCTTCCGGTCAAATTTGCAGTACTGGTGAATTTTACAGTTTGTGGCAAGTCCCACTGCCACTGCCAGCTCCACCACTTTCTTATTCAGAACAGGAAGCGCCCCCGGCATTCCTGTACATACGGGACACGTATGGGTATTGGGCGCTCCGCCAAAGGCGGTGGAGCAGCCGCAGAATATTTTTGTCTTTGTGGCCAGTTCAACATGAACCTCCAGGCCGATTACTGTTTCATACTGTTTTGCCATCTTCTGACCCTCCTTCACTGCTGCCTCTGCTAAGCTTCCTTGATCTCGGCCCAGTCCATGGAGGGCCTGGGGAAGGCGCCCCTTCCCTGTTCCAGCGCATAAGCAGCCCTGAAAATTTTCTTCTCCTGGAAACAGTCCCCTATAAGCTGCGCTCCTATAGGAAGTCCCTCCCGGCTGACTCCCACAGGCAGCGAAATTCCCGGAAGGCCTGCCAGATTCACAGATACCGTGTAAATATCTCCCAGATACATTTTAAGAGGATCTTTCAGGCTTTCTCCGATTGGAGGCGCCGCAGTGGGAGCCGCAGGCCCAAGCACTGCGTCATACTTTTCAAAAGCCTGGTCAAAGGCCTGCTTGATCATGGCCTTTGCCTTCAGGGCCTTAAGATAATATGCGTCGTAATATCCTGAACTGAGTACAAAAGACCCCAGCATAATTCTTCTTTTTACTTCCTCGCCAAACCCTTCCGAACGGCTCTTCTTGTACATACCGTGAAGGCCTTCATACTGGCTGGCCCGGTACCCGTACTTCACGCCGTCGAATCTGGAAAGATTGGAGCTTGCCTCCGCTGAGGCAATTACATAGTATGCGGGAATGGCATAGTCTACCAGATTCAGGGAAAACTCTTCCACCTCCGCTCCCCGGTCCCTGAGGATTTCCGCCGCTTTTTTCACTGCATCCCCTACCTGACCATCCAGCCCCTCCGACATATATTCCGCCGGTATTCCGATTTTCATTCCTTTTACGTCTCCAGTCAGAGCTACAGTGAAGTCCAGATCTTTTCTCTCTACGGAAGTACTGTCCTTCAGATCGTGAGACGCAAGAATCTCCAGCAGGGCAGCACAGTCTTCCACGTTCCCCGCAATGGGCCCGATCTGATCCAAGGAGGATCCGTAGGCGATCAGTCCATACCTTGAAACGGTTCCGTAAGTTGGCTTAATCCCTGTCACTCCGCAAAAAGAACTGGGCTGCCGGATAGAGCCTCCCGTATCTGACCCCAAAGCGCAGGGAACCATCCCGGCGGCCACGGCGGCGCAGGAGCCTCCTGAGGAGCCTCCCGGCACGTGAGCCGGATTCCATGGATTTTTGGTGATTCCAAAGGCAGAGGTCTCCGTGGTGCTTCCCATGGCGAACTCGTCCATATTTGTCTTTCCCACGATTACGGCTCCTGCCTTTTCCAGATTTTCCACAGCTTCCGCAGAATAAGGCGGCTTAAAATTATAAAGGATTTTTGAACTGCAGGTAGTTTTCATCCCCTTCGTACAAATGTTGTCCTTCACTCCTATGGGAACTCCCGCAAAGGGGCCCGCAAGCTCTCCCTGGTCCACCAGCGCCTGTATCTGCCCGGCTTTCTTCAGCGCTCCCTCTTCATCCACGGTTACAAAGCTTCCCAGAGCCGGGTCAAGGTTTTTAATCCTCTCCAGAGACGCCGTCACCGCCTCTGTCACTGAAATCTCTCTATTTTTAATTTTTCTGCCCGTTTCCAGGGCCGTCAAATCTTTGATCTGCATATCGGCACATCCTTTCTTGTTACCATCCCCACCATTCTCTTTTGGCGTTCTGCCGCTACTCCACTGTTTTAGGCACCTTAAAAGCCCCGTCCTTTTTCTGGGGGGCGTTTTGTAAAATCTCTTCCCTTGCGTCCCCGTTTGTCACCTGGTCTTGCCGAAATACATTCTTCACCGGGAACACATGGGACATAGGCTCTATGCCCTCCGTGTCAAGCTCCCCCAGCTTATCAATATAGTTCAGAAGCTTTTCCATATCCTCCTTGGCCTGCTCTTTCTCATCCCCTGAAAGTTCAAGCTGTGCCAATATTCCTACGTACTCGATGATCTCATCGCTGATTCTGCCTGCCATTTTCATTCCTCCAAAAACTCAGTAACTGGGGCTTAAAAACACCCGCCCCTCTTCGCCTTCTAAATACGCTCCGTCCACAATGGATCCCTCTTCCAACGGCAGCCGGTAAATCCTTGGCTCCTGGGACCACAGGAAGAGCAGATGCTCATCCCTGCTTTCACTCTCGCCGAACCCCACTACGACACCCGCAAACAAAAACTCTTCTGGATCCTCTCCCTGGATTGCCAGATCGTAAACCCCGGCTGGAAAATCCCTGCCCGCTTCCAGAACTTCTCCGGCTTGTATCTCTATCTCCTCCGTAAGCTTCTGAGGCTCATGCTCCTGAAGTTCTGACTTCCGGATAACCGCCCCATGCAGTACGGCCGTTCCTGTGATGTCTTCAATAAAGAGCCAGCCTCCCTCTTTCAACACCAAGTCATCGTACTCCGACTGAAGCCCCTC
The DNA here is from genome assembly GCA_018712605.1 of Candidatus Choladousia intestinigallinarum. Taxonomy (GTDB): domain Bacteria; phylum Bacillota; class Clostridia; order Lachnospirales; family Lachnospiraceae; genus Choladousia; species Choladousia intestinigallinarum. The sequence continues at coordinate 20,851 of DVGR01000149.1, read as the reverse complement.
AGCCTCTTCTTTGTCCAGATTTGCGATATAGCTTTCTGAATACAGCGTCACGCTCCGAACACTGTCCTTTTGCGATTTCTGATAGGAAAAAACCGTATCCGCATCCCGGCTCTCAATCCGATAGATTCCTTCCGGAAGTTCATATCCAATCTGGTAAAAGCCCGGCTGCAGCCGCAGAGTGCCGCTGCCGTCCCAGATACGGGGATATTCCGTTTCCTGCAAATCCCCTTCCTCATCAAAGGGATACTGATCCAAAAGAGTCTCTTCCCGCTCCTTCTCCTGCACAAAAACCCCAACAGAAAAGACTAGGGGAAGAATTACGCCCAGCAGGACAATGAGAATCAAAATCCATTTTACTTTGATCCGGGAAGACGCTTTTTTCTTCTTTGGTTTCGGTTTGGATTCACCGACCCCCGGCTGTCTCCAGCCCATATACCACTGCCTTTGTCCTGGTGTTTTTTCTCTGATCTTTTTTTGGTGCGTTTCTTTATTATTCTCTTTATTTAAATTTTCCTCGCAGGTTCCCTGATGAAGCCGCACTTCCTTTTCGTTGTGAAGATTGAGCTTATATTTCTTGTCGCTTTTTGTATTGTCCAGCCCGCACTCCGTGCATTTTCCTTTAGACAGCCTTCCTCCGCATAAAATACATCTCTCGATCATACGATTCTTCCCTTTCCTTAAACTCCTTAATCCTCGAGAGACTTGCTCGGCTGTCCGGCCCTATGCCGCTGTTGTGAGAACGTATCTTTTTATGGTTCCAGCCTTGAAAGATCTCTTGGAAATAATGTAGTCTCCCTTACATTATCTTCTCCAACCAGCATCATTGTCAAGCGCTCCAAGCCAATTCCCAGGCCTCCATGGGGAGGCATCCCGTATTCAAAGGCTCCAAGATACTGTTCCAGCCCTTCCTCTCCCATATCTCTGGCCTCCATTTTCTCCCGGAGCATCTTAGGATCGTGGATTCTCTGTCCCCCGGTAGTGATCTCCAGTCCTCTGAAAAGGAGATCAAAGCTTAAAGTAAATCTTGGATCCTGGGGATCGTCCATAGCATAGAAGGGACGTTTCTTCGAGGGATAATGGGTGACGAATACAAAGTCCGCATCGTACTCTTCTTTAAAATACGTTCCAATCAGATGCTCTTCTTCCGGCTCTAGGTCAAAAGGATTGCGGATGGCTCTCTTATATTTTTCAGCTACCAGCTCTTTTGCCCGGTCAAACCTCACCATGGGAATCCGATCCGCCTTGGGAAGGGTAAGGTTTAAAATCCTTAGTTCGTCCGCATACTCCTCCTTCAGAAGCTGAAGCATATACTGGAGAAACCCTGTCTCCATAGCCATGATATCCTCAAAGCTCTGAATATATCCCATCTCAAAATCAAGGCTGGTATACTCATTTAAATGACGCTTTGTATTGTGCTTTTCTGCCCGGAACACAGGCCCCGTCTCAAAGACCCGGTCAAAGACGCCCACCATCATCTGCTTATAGAGCTGCGGGCTCTGAGCCAGCACTGCCGGCCTGTGGAAATAGTCCAGCTTAAAAATATTGGAGCCCCCCTCAGCCCCTTTTGCTCCGATTTTAGGAGTATGAATCTCCGTGAATCCCTGTCCGTACAGATAGTCTCTGAAACCTCTGGTAATTCCCTCCTGAATTCTGAACTTGGCTCTCTCCCGGATATTCCTAAGAGATGCGTTTCTGTAATTCAGCTTTGCTTCCAGAGAAGTATTAAGCTTCCACTTTCCCACCGGAAGAGGCATTCCTTTACACGGTTCTGAGAGAATCCGCATTTCCTGTACCCTTAGCTCGATTCCATAGGGAGCCCGCTCATCCCTCTCAAGGATTCCCTCCGCTTCCACAGTCTGGCCTTCCCTGACTGTTTTTACGGAAACAGAACTGCTTTCTTCTTCCAGCACACACTGAAGAATTCCTCCCCGCTTCCGCAGCACCACAAATGCCACTTCACCCATATCACGGATGGAGTGTACGGCTCCGTTTACCCTGACACGGCTTCCCAGCCTGCTTTCCTCCTGCAGTTCCTTTAATTCCAGAGTTGTCTGTGGCTTCACGCCTGATAAAAATTCCATATCTGTTCCTCCTTCTTTTCCCGGAGCTTTTCTGCGCTGGACGCTTCGCCTGCGGCGGGCTGCATAAACAACATTTTCTAATCCGCCGCAGCGCGGTCCATGCGGAGCTTTTACCTTATAGGAACGTTCCTATAGAGCAAAAAATCCCGGGAGCCTTAGAACCCCCCAGGATACGCAAAAAAGCCCCGGAACATCATAATGATATTCCGGGACGAATAAACTAGATTTATCCGCGGTGCCACCCGCTTTGCAGACATCCTCGTCTGCCCCTCTTTGCGCGTAACGTGCGCAGCGTACTGCCCTACCCCATAGATCTATGCAAGATCAAGTATTCAGACAGTCAGCTCCTGAGTGTTCCCTATTGTCTCCTTCCCTCCATCAGCGCTCTCAGTCGGTGACGCCGAATTCCTGTCGAGTTCCAAAAACAGAGTCTCATTCTTCGCCTTTACTTTTAATGGAGTAATCCTAGCACATTTTTTTTCATCTGGCAAGGGGTTTTTTCTCATTGAAAAATCTTTTTTATAATTCTGTACAGCTCACGCCACATCTGATATAATAAATAAGTTGTGAAAGGAAATATTTAGAACCGCCAAGGAAATTAGGGAGGATATTTAGAATATGGATCAATTACAGATTCCGGAAGGATATTTTTCACAGCTTTCTCTGTACGATACACAGATTGCCATTAAAGTGGTAAAGGACTATTTCCAGAAAACGCTTTCCGAGCAGCTGAACCTGCTGAGAGTTTCCTCGCCGCTTTTTGTGGATCCCGCTTCCGGATTAAACGATAACTTAAACGGAGTAGAGCGTCCCGTCCAGTTTGAGGTGGGCGTGGAAAATGATTTTCAGGCGGAGATCGTCCAGTCCCTGGCTAAGTGGAAGCGCTACGCCCTGAAAGAGTATGGATTCTCACATGGCGAAGGACTGTATACGGATATGAATGCCATACGCAGGGATGAGATTCCCGACAATATCCACTCCATCTACGTAGATCAGTGGGACTGGGAAAAGATTATCAGCAAAAATGAGAGAAATCTGGACACTCTAAAAAAGGTAGTCCGTTCTGTCTATAAAGCGCTGCGCAAAACTGAAATCTATATGTCTATTCAGTACGATTACATCGAGGAACTCCTTCCAAAGGAAATCTTCTTCATCACTTCCCAGGAGCTGGAGGATCTCTACCCCGGCCTTGCTCCCAAAGAGCGAGAGTATGAGATCACCCGGGAAAAAGGCGCCGTCTGCGTTATGCAGATCGGGGATGTGCTGGCTTCCGGGGTACGCCACGACGGCCGGGCCCCTGACTACGACGACTGGGCGCTCAATGCGGATATCCTGGTGTACTATCCAGTGCTGGATATTGCCCTGGAACTCTCTTCTATGGGAATCCGGGTAGATGAGGAATCTCTCCTGCGCCAACTGAAGCTGGCCGGCTGTGAGGAGCGGGCAAATCTGCCTTTCCAGAAAGCGATTCTGGACCGTGAGCTTCCCTATACCATCGGAGGCGGTATCGGCCAGTCCCGCATCTGCATGTACTACCTGCGCAAGGCCCACATCGGCGAGGTCCAGTGTTCTCTCTGGCCCGAGTGGATGGTAGAGGAAGCCGCAAAAAAAGGCATCCTGCTTCTGTAATTTGATTTCCGCAATCAACAAGCCAAGGAGTGCGGAGCTTTTGCTCTATTGGAACGAAATTTAGTAAAAGGCTGCCATACCGTTCATGAGTCTCTGTCATTTCGGTATGGCAGCCTTATTTTATGATGCCTTCGGCGCTTCTATCGCCGAAGGCCGGCCGGTATCGCCTTTGCCAGAGCCAGCATACAGCAGACTACAATCAGCCTGTCCAGCCCATCCGTCAGAATCTGTACCGCAAATACAGAGGCCGTGAGGTTCAGGCCCGCATGGTGGAAAAGCTGAACCAGGAGGGAGGATCCTGAACTGGTAATCCCTCCAAAGAGATACGCCGTAATCAGGGAGCTGACTGCAGTTCCCGGAATTGTGAGGAAGACGATTCCCGCCGGAAACTTCCCGCCTCTGAGCCATCCGCTTCTGTACAAAACCCCTGCCAGGAGTCCCAGGATTATCTGCACCGGGGCATAGTAAAGGGCATAGGGGTCGCTGATGGCAAAATTCAGAAGGGCGCTGCAGACTCCTGTGCAGGCCCCGTAAACCGGTCCCAGAAGGAAGGAGGCCAGGACTGTCCCGAAAGCGTCCAGATAAACAGGGAGCCTTAAAAACAAAGCGATGGTGGCACCCACATAATTTAATGCCACACAGATTCCCAGGATCGTTAAATGCCGCACGGAGAGCTGCTTCATTCTGCCTCCCTCCCTTCAGCAAAAAGGGAAAACCCAAAACGCTCTCCGGGGTAGAGCTGTCCAAGAACACGGGAGAGCTGAGGATCCCTGGCGCCGGCTGTGCGCTCCAAAAACAGGTGCATAAAACGCACCGGATCGGTCTGGGTAAGTACATGGGAATTAGGTTTCTTTTTCCAGATCCCCTTCTCATCGCACACCGACTGACCCAGGGCAATTCCCTCTGTCACAATGTCCGTGTAGAGATCTATACCGCTGCAAAGAGAGGGATCAATCAAATAGGCCACTGCCAGAGGATCATTGATCACACACCCCAGCACCTCCTCCTGGACCCAGTGAAAGTCAAAATAAAACCGTGTGATTTTCCTGAGAAATTCTCCTTCCTGAGGGCTGATCTGGGATATGTACTCAAGGAGATCCGGCCGCAGCACAATCCTCCTGGTGACATCCAGTCCCACCATATGGATCTTCACCGGAAGATTCCTGTACACATAGGCCGCCGCATCCGGGTCACACCAGTAATTATACTCCGCCACTGGCGAGCAGTTCCCGAAGCTTTTAAAGCTGCCTCCCATGGACACAAAGGCCTGGGTGCGCTTCCACGCCTCCGGTTTTTTTTCAAGGGCCAGGGCTATATTGGTAAGAGGCCCCAGGGCAATGACCGATACATCCTCTCTGTCCTTAAGTGTCTGGTTTAAAAAATCCACCGCCCCCTGCATAGGGACAGTCTCTGCCACATCGGGAATCCCAGAATCCCCCAGTCCATCTTCCCCGTGGGTATCCTGTGCGCTTATGTACTCCCGCTTCAGGGGATGTTCCTCCCCTGTGTACACCGGGATGTCCAGACGCCCGTAACGTTTCAGAACCTTCAGGGCATTCTTTGCCCCCTGGGACGCAGGCACGTTTCCGCACACTGTGGTGATTCCCAAAACATTCAGCTCCGGGGACTGAAGAGCCAGCATAAGGGCCAGGCAGTCGTCTATCCCCGGATCACAGTCAATCAATACGTTTTTTCTTTTCATCTCTGCATTCATTCTCCAATCTCCTTATTGAGATACTTAGTTTTTTATCCTGGGAAGTTGTCGAACCAGTCCGAAGGTTCAAGAATACCGCCGGCATTCCTGCTGCGGGGCGCACGTCATGCAGCGCATGCCATCCTTCGATTTTATAAATGCATCCTGGTTATTACAATTTTTTAATTCTCTCCAGAGCCGCTACTGTGTTCTCATAGGAACCAAAGGCAGTCAGCCGGAAATAACCTTCTCCGCTGGGCCCGAAGCCTGAACCCGGTGTTCCCACTACGTTTCCTTTCTCCAGAAGGAAGTCAAAGAATTCCCAGGAGGTCATTTTATCCGGGGTCTTCAGCCAGATATAGGGAGCATTTACACCGCCTGCCACCGTGTACCCTGCTTCCTGGAGCCCTTCTTTGATGACACGGGCATTGTTCATATAGTAAGCCACCTGGTTTCTAAGCTGCTCCTTCCCTTCCGGGGAGTACACGGCTTCGCCGGCTTTCTGCACAATGTACGGAGCGCCGTTGTATTTTGTTCCATGGCGTCTTGCCCACAGGGAGTGAAGGCTCACTTCACCGCTTTTCAAATCCTTTGGAACTACCGTAAAGCCCAGGCGGGTTCCCGTAAATCCTGCATTTTTTGAAAAGGATCTAAGTTCAATGGCGCAGGTTCTGGCTCCCTGACACTCATAGATGGAATGGGGCACATTTTCCTCTGAAATATATGCCTCATATGCGGCATCGTAAATAATTACGGCTCCCACCTTATTGGCATAGTCCACCCATACCTGAAGCTGCTCCTTGGTGATGGCGGAACCAGTGGGGTTGTTGGGGAAACAAAGATAAATCAGATCCGGCGTTTCCTTTGGCAGCTCCGGAACAAAATCATTCTCCGCCGTGCAGGGCATATAGATGACGTCGCTCCAGGTCTCGGAAGACGGATCGTAAACGCCGGTTCTTCCCGCCATGACATTGGTATCCACATACACTGGATAAACAGGATCACACACGGCAATCTTATTATCAACGCTGAAAATTTCCTGGATATTTCCAGAGTCACACTTAGCCCCGTCTGACACGAAAATTTCATCCGCCCCGATCTGGCAGCCCCGGTCTGCATAGTCATTTTTTGCAATAGCGTTTCTCAAAAATTCATATCCCAAATCCGGCGCATATCCATGGAAAGTGGCAGCATCCCCCATCTCGTCCACAGCCTTATGAAGAGCCTGGATGATGACCGGCGCAAGAGGCTGTGTCACGTCCCCGATTCCCAGCCGGATGATCTCTTTATCCGGGTGCGCTTCCTGATAGGCCTTTACCTTTTTCCCGATGGTGGAAAAAAGATAGCTTCCTGGAAGCTTTAAATAATTATCATTCACTTTGAACATTGAATTATCCTCCTTTTCATGAGATATCTTAATCCAAAAAACGCTCCAGGTCAATCTCTCCTTCAAAAACCGTCTGGGCCGGCCCCGTCATAAACACACGGTTTTTTTCCCGATCCCAGCGAATCTTCAGCTCTCCCCCCAGGAGATGTACGGTGATCTGCTCCTGGGTCCATCCATTGAGCACACAGGCCACTGCTACAGCGCAGGCACCGGTCCCGCAGGCCAGAGTTTCTCCTGACCCCCGCTCCCAGACCCTCATCTGGACATTTTCCCTGTCAAGCACACGGATAAACTCTGTATTGACTCTATCTGGAAACAGTGAGTGATGTTCAAACAAGGGTCCCATTTTCTCGATTTCCAGTTCCTGTACATTCTCTACAGGCACCACACAGTGAGGATTCCCCATGGAGACACAGGTGATCCTGTACTTCTTTTCTCCCAGAGTGAACTCTCTGTCAATGACTGAATCTCCCTCCAGGGACACGGGGACAGACTCCGGTTTCAAAACCGGTTCTCCCATATCCACCTCCACCTGGGAAACCTTTCCCTGTTTTACTGTGAGATCCAGAAATTTTATTCCGCTCTTTGTCTCTACAGAAACACGTGTCTGATCCGTGAGGCCGTAGTCATATACATATTTGCCTACGCAGCGGATCCCGTTTCCGCACATGGCTCCCAGGGAGCCGTCCGAATTATACATTTCCATCTTAAAATCCGCTTTTTCTGAAGGCTGTATCAGGATCAGCCCGTCTCCTCCCACTCCGAAATGACGGTCGCTGAGTCTCTTGGCCGCTTCGGAGGGATTCATTACGGTCTCCTTAAAACCATTTACATAAATATAATCATTGCCGATCCCATGCATTTTTGTAAACTTCATATCCTATTCCTTTCCCGGAACCATTTATATCAGAACCTTAAATCTGCATCAGCGAAAAGATCATTTGCGCTGTCTCCGCCATATTGGTCCCACTGTCCATACTGGTTTTCTGAAGGTAGCGGTGAGCCTCTTCCTCTGTCATATGGTTCCTCTCCATCAGAAGGGCTTTGGCATCTGCGATCAATTTTCTTTCCTCTTCAGACCGCCTTTTCGGAGGCAGCTTTTTCCTTCTTCTGCGGCGTTCCTGGCTGGTAATCATCATCTCCAGGGATTCCAGAAGCTCCTGGGCCTTTAAAGGCATGGCCACGCTCACGACTCCTTCCCGAACCCCGCCGCTTAAAGCTCTGGCCGATGCCACCAACAGCATCTCAAAAGCCGGCGCCACATCTTCGTAAAGCTTTTCATATACCATATCCGAAAGCTTGTAACCGCACACGATGATGCCGGAACCAAGCTGGTCAGCCGCTGCCAGAGCCTGGGCTCCGCTGGTGCAGACAGAACTTACCGGATATCCTCTTCGGAACAGAAGATTCCGAATGCTCCTTGCATCTTCAAGTTTTGGAAATACTACAATTATATTCGCCATCCTGTCCTCCTGTACCAGAAATTCCGGGCTGCCCTTTTATCAGGCCGCTTCTGCTCCGTTCGCAGCTTCCGTCCTCTCAGATTTTGGCAAGATAGCTTTCGGTTTCCCAGTCCGTTACACTGCTGCAGTATTCCTTCCACTCACGTTTTCTGGCCTGAATATAGTTTTTGGAAAGATGTTCACCCAGAGTATCCAAAATTACCGGATCCTTTTCCAGCCACTGTATGGCTTCCATCAGGTTCTCAGGCAGGCATTCAATCCCCAGTTTGTTCCGCTCTTCCTCGGACAGGTTAAAAATATTCGCGTCCACAGGCGCCGGAGGCATAATCTGATTCCGGATGCCGTCCATCCCTGCTGCCAGGCACACAGCTATAGCCAGATATGGATTCGCCGCTGAATCCGGACTTCTCAGTTCAATCCTCTGCCCGCCTCCCTTGCTGGCCGGGATACGGATCAGGGGACTTCTGTTTTTCCCAGACCATGCGATATAAACCGGGGCCTCAAATCCCGGCACCAGTCTCTTATATGAGTTCACCAAAGGATTTGTGATGGCTGTGATGGCCCGGATATGCTTCATGATTCCTCCGATAAACCAGTAAGCCTCCTGGCTCAAATGATTGGCATCCTCTTTATCGTAAAAGACATTTACCCCGTTTTTCTCCAGGGACATATTGATGTGCATGCCGGATCCATTGTATTCTTTCTTGGGCTTAGGCATAAAAGTAGCGCAAAGCCCGTGGCGCATGGCGATGGTCTTAACCCCCAGTTTAAAGGTCATAATAGCGTCCGCCATTTTAAGGGCCTCGTCGTACTGAAAATCTATCTCATGCTGCGCCGGAGCATCTTCATGGTGGGATGCCTCCACTGCATACCCCATTTCCTCCAGAGTCAAAATCATATCCCGCCTGGCGTTCTCCCCCAGATCCAGAGGACTCACATCAAAATATCCCGCCTTTTCATGGGTAATTGTAGTGGGATTCCCCTCATCGTCCGTGTGGAAAAGAAAGAATTCGCACTCAGGCCCCACATCAAACCGATACCCCATCTCTTCTGCCTCTTTCAGCGCACGCTTCAGCACATATCGGGGATCTCCCGGGAAAGGCTTCCCATCCCCCTGGTACACATCGCATACAAACCGGGCCACCTTGCCGTGCTGGGGCCTCCAGGGGAAAATGCAGAAGGTATCCAGATCCGGATGCAGAAACATGTCCGATTCCTCTATCCTGGCAAAGCCTTCGATGGAGGCGCCGTCAAACATTATCCTGTTATCCAGAATCCGCTCAATCTGGCTGGTTGTCACCGCAATATTTTTCAGCATCCCAAACATATCCGTAAACTGAAGACGGATAAACTCCACATCCTCTTCTTCCAGCATTCTTAGAATATCTTCCCTTGTATAGCAGCTCACGCAGCTCACTCCTTTCTTGGTAGAAGCTAAAAAAGGCATTCTTTCCCCATATTAAAGAACGCCCTCGTTATCATACTTGATGATAACAGGGCGTTTTTTTTTTGTCAAGAAATTATCTGGCAAAGCGCACTAAAATCTATACCTGCATTTCTATATTTTCTATTGCATTTCTTAATATTTCCAAAGATCCGTCTCCGTTCAGACCCACTGAGTAAGTTTCCGCAGCTCCCGCCATTTGAAGTATCTCCTGACACAGTCGGATTTTTTCCGGGTCACCGCACAGGTCTGTCTTCGTTATTACTCCAATCACAGGCTTTCCGCAAAAAAGTGAGTTCATTCTGGGCGAAAAGGCGTTTTGCTCATCATCGGCTGCCAGCAAAAGCAGAATCACATCTGCTTCTGCCGCCGTGACGATCAGCGCATTGTAAAAACTTTTCCGTTCCAGATATTCACCGGGAGTATCTACAATATCTGTACCCAGGACTTCGATGGACTGGGTCTTTTTATAACAAATTTTTTCACCCATGAGCCGCTGGCTCAAAGTTGTCTTCCCGCAGCCAACTTTTCCTACCATCATTATTTTCTTCATTTATGTCCTCGTTATCTCCGTCAGGGCAAAGCTCAAAACCTTTCCCAGCACTTTAAGAATCTCCTTCAGAGCCTCCTCTACCGCAGCCACCTCGCCGCATACTACAAGGGAACCAGAAAAACGGTCCACAAAGACAATTTCCACTTCCGCTGCCTTGGTTGCCACATCTGCGCCTATAATAGCAGCTTCACTGGGAGTGATGGTCAAAATCCCCAATGCGCCTCTGGTCTTGCTGACAACGCCAAGCTTCTTATACAGATCTTCGTCAGGATTTGCGATCAGATGTGCCATAGTCACTTGTTTTCCTGGAACAAACTCCTGGATAATCCGCTGTTTCGATGAAAAAATATTCTCTTCCACTTTGCCTCTCCCATATAATCCCCCTACAAAAGAGCTTCAAAAATCTCCTTTTTAGGTCTTGCTATCACTGTACTTGTCAAAACGAAGCCTCTCTGATGCCCCATTTCTACTCCAGCGCCGACAGCTTCTTCTACCGCCGCTACTTCGCCGGTAAGTACCACTATGGACTTTCCTCCAATGCCTACTCCGGTCCTTACGTCCAGCAGTGTGACGTCCGCTGCCTTTGCCGCCGCATCGGCCCCATAGACTGCGGCTGTAATACTGAAAAATTCCATTATTCCCACGGCGTTTACCTGTTCAGGGACCGTTAACAGATTCATTGCCTGGATGACTTGGGGATGCACCCTGGCAATCACAACAGAATCCACAAGATGATGCTCTAGTACATTCTCCCCTGCCGCCAGGGAAGCGTGTACGGCAGCTACGTCTCCATAAAACAGCGTAATATGTTTTCCCGGGCATACTGGCTTTGTATACAGCAAATATATATCTGCCGCTTTCATAGCGGCATCTGCCGCCTCAATTCCCTTTGCAATGCTGTTGCTTTCTAATATTCCAATCGCTTCCATGTCATACTGCTCCTAATACTCATCTAAACTGTATCAATCCTGATATACGTATCGCCAACGACTGCCCTGCCTGAAACAGAAGCGTGCAGCGGCACCCCAAGGCCATCCTTTGGACAGTCTGCAATGATTTGACCCTCTTTCACCATATCTCCTGTACTCACTGCCGGGACTGATGGCACTCCCACATTCTGCTTCAGCGCAATCTGTACCGTCTGAATCTGCGTACTCTCCAATTCCAGCATCTTATCGATCTGAATTTCTTCATACTTTTCTACACCTGCCCGCTGGGCAATCCGTTTAGAAGGGATCTTACGGAAGGAACGTTCCCTGGAAGACTCCCAGTTCTGCTTGGGAGCCAAATAGCGGAACCCTGCTTTTGCCAATTCTTTCTTCAGGACAGAGTTCACGGCTCTGGGCTGCAGTCCCATAGGGCATGCAAAGACTTCGCAGACCCCGCACTCGCAGCAAATGGCCGCATTCTGTACGTCCCTGTCGTCCAAGATTTCCGTAAGATCCTTGCACATAGCCAGCTTACGCATAATCCGGTGAGGTTCAATAGGATGCCCAAGAAGGTGTCTGGGACACATCTGCGTACAAAAACTGCATTGAATACAGGCAGATTTTGCCCGGTTTGCCATTCGCAAGACGGATATTTCTCTTTTCTGCCCATGGGCTGAATTTTCTGGAAGCACAATCAAGCCAGACATGGTTTTGCTCACAAATGCCTTTTGCGCCTCCTGCCTGGTGAGAATCTTCCCCATCATAGGCCCGCCGTTTATTACAATATAGTCCTCCCGCAAAGGTCCTCCTGCCATTTCCAGGCACCTGTTTACCGGCGTCCCTATAGGTACCCTGGCTATGACAGGTTCTTTTACTTCTCCGGTAATTGTCAGGTATTTTTTTGTGTACGCCCTGCCTTCCATGGCATCTGCGATACATAGCAGTGTAGCGGCATTGCTGACGACGCAGCCTACCGAAAGCGGTATGGATGCAGGGGGAACAACCTTTCCGGTCACTTCATACACAATGGACTGCTCATCCCCTGCCGGAAAAAAGCTGTCCAGGGTGTGAAGGGATACCTGGGATTCGTTTTCCCTGATCGCCTGTGCAAGAGAGTCTATTTCTCTCTTATAGCTGCTTTTCAAAGCAATTACGCATTTCCCAGCCCCTGACTTTTGGGTGAGCCAGTCTGCTGCTTTGATCAGCCTGCTGCTGTAATTTCTCATGATAAACTTATCTGTCTGCAGCAAAGGTTCACATTCAGCGCCATTAATGATAATTGTATCGATCTCTTTGCCAGCATACTTGGCATACGCTGGAAAACCCGCTCCGCCGCAGCCGACAATTCCCGCCTGCCGCAGACACTCTGCAAGCTCCATGGCATTCCCTCCTCTCACTCAATTTCCAATGAATCTATAATTCCCACAATGGCACAGTCCACAGGTATATCGTCTCCTCCCGCCGCACGCCTGGCAGTACTGCCAGTGACTACCAGCACCTGATCTCCGATTCCCGCCCCTACAGAATCTGTGGCCACAAAAGTATTACCGTTTTTTCTGTTTGCGGCAGTCTCCTTTACTATCATCAGCTTATGTCCATTAAGCCCCTGCTCTTTTTTTGTAGCCCAGACATGTCCGATTACTTTGCAGATCAACATAAAACCTTACCTCCCGCCGCATATCTCAATCTCCATTCCCGCCTGCTTAAGGGTGTCCTTCGCAGAAGGTGTAATAATGACATGGCCGTCTACCTTCAAACACCCAACTCCCCTTCCTACGATTTCTCTGGCCACCGCATCTGTAATCAATTTATCAGAAAATATTATATATGGTCTTTCTTGAGTTCTCTTGTCTTTTTTAATGGAATTTCTTCCCAAGACCTGCATTCTGGCGAAGCTCCCAGGCTGCAGCAGGCAGGCGTTTGCCTCGTCTGAGTCAATATGCATGGCCAGAGAAGCCTGACTGCTTACTCTGCAGATGACATTTTCAAAAGTAAGTTTTCTTTTGCCCTGAATTGTAACAGCTACCACCTGCTTGTCCTCTATTCCAGCGGCTTTCGCTTCCTGAGGCGTAATATGAATATGCGCCTGGGCGATTATAACGCTTTGGGGGGCAAAAATCATTCCCTTGGGTCCCATAATGTAGACATTCCCGGCACCCTCCAAATCCCCTGATAATCTTACGGGAGCATGGATGTGCAAGTTCCGGCAGTCCGTGGCAGACAGTTCCACCTGGGTTGCGGGTCTGGGCGGCCCCAGGACAGCTACTTTTTCAATACGCCCTGAATCCGTAACCAGGCTGACCCTCTCTTCTGCCAGATACTGTCCCGGCTGGGACAGATTTCTTTTGGGAGTCAGCCTCGCACCGCACCCAAAGAGCTGTTCTACCGCTTCCTGTGTTAAATGCACATGCCTGGCAGAAACTTCTACCGGGAAATCAAGGGACAGCTCTTTACGCTGAGAATCCTTCAGGGATCTCTCCAAAATCTCCGTGACGATCCGTTCCACCTCTTCTGCATTCATGTTCCGCATCCCTCCTCCCCTTGATAATACCCTGTAATTGAACGGCAAAATAAAACGTATACGCCGCTGCTGAGCCGGTTAAGCCGCTTTACGACTCCCAGCACGTCTCCTTCTTGAAACGCTGCAACAGCCTGCAGCTCTGCTTCCCGCACCTGCGTCCGAAGTTCATTCAGCAGCAGCGCCAGACGGCCCATATCTAGTCTGGGAATGGTATGATTGATTCCAAAAGCTTCCTGCACATTATGGGACATGCGGTGTATTTCCTCTTCCCTCATCCCCAAAAGCATCAATTCTTCAGCCGGCTGGTTTTTCACTTCCGCTGCCAATACTTTCTGAACAAACAGCAGAACACTCTCCAAATCCTCCATAAGTCTTTGATTTCTTTTGAATTCAAATTGAATCAGCAATATTTTCGCCTGGAGCGAATCCAGCCTCCCCCGAAGGGCAATGCGGGGATGAGTCTTAGAAACCAGCAGATTGTCCTGCATATGAGTCATCTCTTCCGGCTTCTCTGCATATATGGCTCCGGTCACCGCATCTTTGAAAGTCCCGTTTTCTTTTTTCACAATGGGAACCTGCGTCATTTCCTGATTGCTTTTCGCTTTCACATTCAGATGGATTCCTTGTTCCTTTGCATATTCTCTGGCGGCAGGGGTAATAAAAATATCCTTTGATAAAACCCATTCTTTTCTGTGTTCTTTCAAATGTATTCTCCGTAAATCACCCTCTGTTAGAACCTTCATACCGCACCCCTGTCTCTATTCTTATTCCGTTTCTAATTTCGGCAGAATATATTCCACTTCTCCGTGAGGACGCGGGATTACATGTACAGATACCAGTTCTCCCACTCTTCCTGCCGCAGAGGCCCCTGCATCCGTGGCTGCCTTAACAGCCCCCACATCTCCGCGTACCATCACGGTTACAAGACCCCCGCCCACGTGTACTTTTCCAATCAATCTTACGTTGGCCGCTTTTACCATGGCATCCGCCGCTTCAACTGCTCCTACCAGTCCTTTTGTTTCGACCATTCCCAATGCCTCCATGTTTGCCATTTTCTTTTCCTCCTTTTAATGTTCATTTCTAAGCTGAAGCTTTGCAAGCACCGCTTTGGCAATAGCTTCAATCTCTTCCTGCGTTAACGTTTCTCCCTCATCCTGTCCTGAATTGCCTGGCTGATTTTTCAGATCCTCCAGTTCCGTCAATCCATATGCCACTCTTCTGATATTAATTAAATTCATTGGGGTAATATTATCGGAAGTGGCGCTGCCCCCAACTGCCCCGCATCCCAGAGTCAGTGCCGGAGCCAGCCCCGTAGTGGCACCAACACCTCCCAGGGCTCCAGGTGTATTTACGAGAATTCTGGAGACCGGTTTATGAAGCGCAAACTCTTTTACAATTTCCTCATTCCTGGTATGCAGGGTCATCGTATGTCCAGCTCCTTCATTCTGCAGAATACGGATGCACAGATCACACGCTTCCTGCCAGTTTGCCACTTCAAAATATCCCAGGACGGGGCACAGCTTTTCACGGGAATAAGGATTCTTTTTATGAACGTTTCTCCCATCCTGTCTGGCTATCAGTAATTTCGTTCCTGGTGGAATTTCTATACCGGCCATATCTGCAATTTTCTGCGCCGTCTTCCCTACAATCTGCGGATTCATCGTTCCATTAGCCCTTAACAAAAACCCTGACAATCTCTCCGTCTGCTCTTGGGACAGAAAATATCCCCCCTGATTTTTCAGCTCTTCTTCCACTTGCGGAGAGATCCCATATTCTGTAACAATAGACTGTTCAGAGGCACAGATTGTCCCGTTGTCAAAGGTCTTTGAATCCACAATCCTTTTAACTGCCATTGGAATATCCGCCGAATTTTCAATATAGGAGGGACCGTTCCCAGGGCCCACTCCCAGAGCCGGATTCCCCGATGAGTACGCCGCATGAACCATGGCCTCTCCCCCTGTAGCAAGGATCAAGCTGACATCCGGGTGCTTCAGCAGGGCGTCTGTGGCTTCCGGCGTGATCAAAGTGACACATCCTATGGCTCCCTTGGGCGCCCCTGCCAGTTCAGCCGCTTTCTTTATCACTTCATAAGTCTCAGTAATACATTTTTTTGCTCCCGGGTGCGGGCTGATAATGATTGCATTTCCAGACTTCAGAGAGATCATAGTCTTATACATAACCGTGGAGGTAGGATTTGTAGACGGAATGAGAGCGGCTATGACCCCCATCGGCACTCCGATTTCCCAGACTTTTTTTGTCTTATCTTCTGATAAACATCCAATGGTTTTCATATCTTTTATGAATTCCCATGTAAGTTCACTTCCCAGCTTATTTTTCAGCACCTTGTCTTGCCATCTTCCAAAGCCCGTTTCTTCAACTGCCATTTTAGCCAGGCGTTCTCCGTTTTTTACACATGCATGGCAGATTGCCTGACAAATTTTATCCAGCTCCTTCTGGGAATACTGTGACAATATTTTTTCTGCTTCCTTTGCTTTTCCCACCAGGCAGCGCACTTCCTGGATGGACTGTAAATCCCGATCCAACCTTTTCACATCCCTTCTAATACAACAATGGATTTTCTGCTATTTTACAAACAGTTTCCGCAAACGCATTACAGGCAGCCTCGCAGGCAGACTGTTCCCCTGTTAATAGTCCCCCGGCAAAATTTGTCTCTGTGGGCGGTCCATAATAGATCTTGAGCTCCACAGACGCCGCTTTCAGAGCTGCATCCAGTCCCACCGTGGCCTCCAGGGGCGGTGCAATCAAATACGCCATGGGTGAGCCTTCCTCAATCCCCGCCTGCCTTGACAGATAAGTCCCGCTTCTCGAAATACAGTGTGCATAATATACAACACTGCCTTCTTCATTGGCGGCATAAAAGGCCGCATCATACTTGATGCACGAAATGGCCGCTTCCAAACCGCTTCGCACTGCCTCAGGACTTTCCCCTGCCAAAATTCCTATAAATTCTCCAGACAGAGCCGTGCTGGCATTCTTGGCCCCTGCATACATACTCCTGGCATACGCCACGCATACATCGGCCTTTTTTGTAGCTTCATCTAACGCAGTATAAGAGACATCGTCGCAGTCCGTGGTCAAAATCCCAATACTGCGGTCTCCTTCCCGGACAGCCAAATGTGAGAGAAGTTCTTTCTGTGCATTTGCAAGGATTCTCACCCCCAAAATATTGGTCTTTAATCTCTCACGGCTCATATCCACCTCCTCATTTCTTCAGATCAATTCCACTGGTTTTTTTCGTTAGCATAATCTCCAGAAGATCAGCAATATAGGCTCCTGCCTCCACCGCCGATATACCGTTTTTATGAATATTGGAAACAACGGTTCTTCTGGCCTCCGGCATGCCGGTCTTGGCATGGTAGGAAAGATATGCGCTCATGCTGGATGCCGTGGCCAATCCCGGCCTCTCACCGATAAAGGAACACACGATGTCGGGGTGGAGCAGTTCCGATATAACATCCTGAGCAGCCACCCGCCCATATTTAATAAAAATAGGGGTTCCCAGAGAAATCCCTTTTTCTTTTAGTCCCTCTTCTACAGCCGGAAGAATTTTTTCTGCATTGGCTTCCACTGCCGAAGAGGAAAGTCCATCGCTGATGATCAGCTGAACGTTCGCATTTTGTTTACAGTTATCCACTATATATTTCCTGGTCTTTTCATCAAAATCTTTTCCCAGATCCGGCCTGGTCAAATACATATTTTTATCCAGGCACTTTGTCTGTACCACGAACAGCCCCAGCCTTTTCAAAATCTCAGGATTCACATCCGTCATAACGGCATCTTTAGCTTTGGCATGATCTGCTCTCAGCTTCAGATAAGTGGAGGTTCTCAGACGAGGACCCGTCTTGCCCACCCCTATGCGTGCCGTAGTTTTTTTCTGCATTCTTGACAGGATATCCTCATGCGGAAACCCTCCGACGGTGTCTTCTTTTTCCCCAAGACCGGCTATCTCACATAATATCTTTTGGGCCACATCCTGAATCTGCTTTTCTGAAAGCATTCTCTCACCTTCTCTCAGTCATAAAAATAGTCGGATCCCCTGCCCGCTCTGTCAATTTCCCATCCTCCATAATTCCATATTTTTCAAGCCATTTCTCAAACTCTGGAATGGGTCTTAGACCCAGAATCTCCCGGATCGTTCCTATGTCATGGTAAGCATTTGTCTGGTAATTGAGCATAATATCATCGCTGGCCGGCACTCCCAGAATATAATTCACACCGGCTGCTCCCAGCAGCAGGGAAAGATTTTCGATATCGTTCTGATCCGCCATCATGTGATTTGTATAGCAGCAGTCACATCCCATCGGTATTCCAGAAAGCTTGCCCATAAAATGGTCTTCCAGCCCTGCCCGGATGACCTGTTTTGAATCATATAAATACTCCGGCCCGATGAAACCCACCACCGTATTTACCATAAAAGGCTGAAATCTTCTGGCAAAAGCATAACATCTTGCCTCCATAGTCACCTGATCCGCACCGAAGTGAGCGTTTGAAGAAAGCTCGCTACCCTGGCCCGTTTCAAAATACAAAACGTTAGGCCCTGCCGCCGTCCCTTCCTCTCTCATAAGGGCCTGGGCTTCTTCTACCGTAGCAGCCGAAAAACCAAATGCCGTATTCCCTTTTTCACTTCCAGCGATGGACTGAAAGATCATATCGCAGGGTGCTCCTTTTTTTACCGCTTCAATTTGTGTAGTAATATGTCCCAATACACAGATCTGCGTAGGGATTTCAAGGCTGTTTTTTATTTCGTCAAATTTTTTCAAAACCTCAGCCAAAGAGGAAACCGTATCATTCACGGGATTTAGACCAATCAGCACATCGCCGCAGCCATAAGATAATCCTTCCATCAGAGATGCCGTAATCCCTTCCACATTATCTGTGGTGTGATTGGGCTGAAGTCTGGTTCCCATAATTCCCCGCTCTCCTACCGTTGTATTGCAGTGAGCCGTCACCCGGATCTTCTGGGCTGCGTAGATTAAATCCAGATTTGTCATTAATTTGCATACAGCCGCCACCATCTCCGCCGTAAGTCCCCTGGAAAGACGGTACAAATCATTTCCCGCCATTTTGTAAGAAAGAATATTTTCCCGCAGGTCGCTGACCGTCCATCCCTGAATTTCAGAAAAAATCTTATTATTCAGACCATCTATGTTGATTCTTGTAACCTCATCCTCTTCATAGGGCACAGCTGGATTTTCGTATAATTCTTTCAGCGTCATTCCCGCCAGAATCTCTTTCGCTGCGATTCGTTCCGTATCTGTATTTGCCCCAATCCCCGCCAAAACATCCCCCGACTTATATTCTCCTGCCTTTGCAAGCACCTCTTTTACGGACCGAAACTCATAGGTCTGTCCCGAAAGGCTTGTTTTATACATTTTGATCTCTCCTATCCTAGAATCAGCGTTTTTACGATTACCGGCACCACCAGGCCATCCATAATCGGCCTGCCAAAGTCCACATAATTATTGTTTTCCACATGTACTTGATCAATTACCAGCACTGGTCTTGCCTGCTTCACTCTCCGCCGGACAATCTGTCCGAACACCTTTGCCAAATCTTTTTCGATTATGATTATGGCAGGCCTGCTGCCCTTGAGATTTTCATTCAGGACGTCTGCCGTTCTCTCCGCCATGTCTTTTAATTTTTCATACTCCGGATCAATTTTCCCTCTCAGTGCCAAAACTAAATTTTCTGAATCCGACTGCTGTAAAAACCACGCTATTTTTTCCTTGATGGATCCCCTCCCGCACCAAAGGTCTTCCTCTTCCTGCTCTTCCAGCTTCAGCACAGGTATATTCTTCAGGGGAAAAATCCCTTCCGTATATGCGATGGTACTTCCTGAGATGGTGGTGGTATAAGCCCCTGCCCCAATTACCGTTGCCCGAATCGTTTCCGCTGGTTCTAATACTTGGAAGTTTCGGAAAATTTTACTTTTGCCAAGGACTCTCCCCAATAGAATTCCTATATCGCCAAAAGCAAAATCCTCTTCCTGATGGCGATAGATACATTCAGCTACCCCGCCAGAAAAACAAACATATTTGATTTCACATTTATCTGGAAGCCGAAAATCAGAAGCTCCCGGCGTCTGCAGCTCCCTGGCTGCGTCTTCCTCCCCGCCAAATTCTAAAAGGTCTTCTAAAATTCCAGCCATCTTTTCGCAAAGTAACAGGAGCTGCGTCTTGTCTGCCTTTGCCCCGACTTTTATATTCAGTCCTTCCATCTGCGCAACCTTTTCTGCGCCTGCTCCAATATACAGTACCTCCCCCTCAGGACTGACTCTGATCTGTCTTCCTCCAATGTCAAAACAGCCCTTCGCTCTTATTTCTCCATTTTCAAAAACCGCTATGTTGGTGGTCCCTCCGCCAATATCTACATTTGCAACCGCTTGATTATATAACCTGGAATACCTCTGGGCCCCGCTTCCCTGGCCGGCAATCACCGCCTCCATGTCAGGTCCGGCGGTTGAAACTACAAAATCCCCCGCAAACCTGCTCAATCGTTCCAGCACAAGAACTGCGTTTTCTTTCCTGGCAGATTCCCCGGTGATAATAACCGCTCCCGTTTCCACCTGCTGAGGCTGGATCTTTGCAGTTCGATATTCCCTGCCTACAATCTCTTCTATTGCTTCTATATCAAGCACATTGACATTCTTTAAAGGCGTTTCATAAACCCGGCTCTGATACAGGATCTCTTTTTTCTTAATTTCTACCGAGGGCACGGAAAAAAAACCTGCTGTATTTTCCACATATAGATGGCTGAATATGACCTGGGAAGTGGATGTGCCAATATCGATCCCTACGCTGAGCATTTTCACATCGTCCATTTTAAATTCCTCCCTTAAAAGAAAGAACAATCAGCCAGCTTTCGGTTTTGACACTATAACCGACACTCCATCTGGTATTACAGCAATATGTGCGTTTCTCCCTTTCTCTTCCAAGGCCATTTCAAGAGCTTGACTGACATGTTCTGCCACCCTGAATCCCATTTCCCTGGCCAAATCTCTAGACCTTTGACAGGTTACGTAAATCACCTTATGATGAAGCAGAATACGGCTCTGAATCTGATACTGCCACTGATCTGGTTTTGTATTTTGTCGAGGTGTTTTTATAATCTCCTGCAGCAATTTACCCGGA
>DVGR01000148.1 GCA_018712605.1 Candidatus Choladousia intestinigallinarum | reverse complement strand
AATGCCGACAATCAGAAAATAGGTGCCTACAATCTCTGCCACTTCATCGCTTCTGACAAACAGTTCTGAAAGCTGTCTGGAAAAACCAACAACCAACACAGAAAGAATAACCAGCAGGCCGCATCCATATTTCAGGCCGCATTTCAGATAATCTCCTGCCCGGTCATACCGGTTCCCGCCGACACACTGGCCAATAATCGTTGTCAGAACCATATTCAGAGCCATGGCCGGATAAAAAACAATGATCTCCAGTTTTCCTGTAACCCCATAAGCCGCAATAGCTGTGATGCTGTATGTACTGACGAGCGCCGTAAGGAACGTTGTACTGATCGCCGGTATGCTTTGCTGAATCACAGAAGGAACGGCTTTCTGAATCAGCAACCCTATATCCGTTTTATCAAAATCGGAAATTTTAAATGTAAACAGTCTCTTCTTTTTGATATAGACCAGCATAAACACAAGGCAGATTGCTTCTGACAATACCGTGGCTATCGCTGCGCCGTTGAATCCGATAAAATGAATGAAAACAGGATCAAGAATCGCATTTAATATGGTTGTCGTCAGCATCGCAACGGCCTGAAACATAGAGTTTCCAAAGCTGCGCAGCACTGCGGCAAAATAACAATATAAATAAATTGCGAGATAACCTAACACATAAATAGATAAATAGCTATATGCCATATCGTAAGTTTCAGCCGGAGTGTTTAAAATATTTAAGATCGCCGGAAGCAGAATCTCCAGTATGACCGTCACTCCGACAGAAAATATGACAGCCGCACAAAAAGAAGTGGCTATTAAGCTTTCCGTTCGCTTCTCATCTTTAGAGCCAATGGCCTGAGAAAGCAAAATGGATACACCGTTTGTGGCTCCCATGGCAACTGATGTCAAAATTAAAATAATCGGTGTGGAATTTGTTAAGGCAGCATACGCGGTCTCCCCCAGTAAGTTGCCGATCCAAAGACTGTCCACCAGATTATACATCATATTCAAAAACATGGCTGCAACCATTGGCAGCGCCATTGCCAGCAGACAATGCCTTGTATTGCCGCCGATAAAATCAATTTTCTTCATCATCGTTCTTCCTTTCTACTCTAACAGATTTCACAGATTTAAAATGTAAATGTTATTATTGAATGAACATTATTCATTTATAGGCTATTAAAATTCCCCTACTGGGAGCAGGGGGTTAAAGATGGAGCGCATAAATCAGAAATTTACGAATCCGGTTTGCTTTTTCCT
This sequence comes from Candidatus Choladousia intestinigallinarum, assembly GCA_018712605.1. GTDB lineage: Bacteria > Bacillota > Clostridia > Lachnospirales > Lachnospiraceae > Choladousia > Choladousia intestinigallinarum. Next base: position 1,704 of record DVGR01000148.1, on the reverse strand, counting down.
TTTGGTCCATACCATCGTCCAGCAGGATACCAAGCTGCCCATAAATGCAAAATCTTGCCGCTGTTTTCAGGTCCTCAAGCTGGATCTCTCTATTTTCCCGGGCTTTCTGCAGCATTTTTTCAATCACTGGCACAAGTTTTTCACAGGTTTTGAGAGAAAGCTGGTTATGGAACTTTTTATTTTGCGGGCCATGGAAGACAGCGTAATATTTTGTATTTTGATCTTCTACATTAAACGGCATCTCCTCGATGAATTGTTTTAATGGCATATGGGTGTTTTCAGCCATTTCTGCAAACTGGGATACCAATATGTCCGCATACTGCTCAATCGCGCTGTCAAACAATACTTCCTTTGATGGGAAATAACGGTAGCAAAGTCCCTGAGATACTCCGATGGATTTGGCAATATCTGTAATCGTGATTTTTTCATAGCCCTTCTCACCAAACAGTTTCAGGGCAGCATCAAAGATCTCCTGTCTGCGTTCTTCCGGCTCTTTCATGATCCGCATGTTTCGTTCCTCCTTTCCTCCATGATACCATACCGCTTTCATAAATTCAATGAGTGAATATCAGTCATTTTATTCCCATAGAAACACAAGCCGTATGACCTACCTGCTCCCATGAAATATCATGGAAACATTGGGACAGCAGGGAAACCAATTCTTCTTTTGAATAAATTTTTACGTCGCCTTCTTTGCTATGGCGCATATAAAAATTCATAATCGCGCGTCCAACCAAGGGCTGCCAGCAATCTCCAATCAAAAATGTACCGCCCGGTTTTAAAACTCTTTGGACTTCTCGAATGACATTCTCCGGAGCCGGATAATGATGGAAGGAATCGTTGCAGTACACAACATCAAAGAAATTGTCCGCAAACGGAAGATGCTCACTGTCTCCAAGGACCAGCTGAACCTTGCCCGATAGTTTGCCCTCAGCAACCGAAAGCATTTTTTCCGATAGATCAATGCCATACAGTTCTCTCTGATCATCGGACTGCAGCAGCATTTTCATCATCTCTCCCGTCCCGCATCCCAAGTCTAAGGCTCTCTGAAACGGAATATGCGCCAACTTACTCAATAGAACCGGATAAAGTGTTCTGGCATGCTGCCCATGGATATCCTCATCATAAGTATCCGCCTGCTGATTGAATGTGGATTTCGATCTTTCTTTTATATCAGCCATCAGTTATGACCTCCTTTCACTTCACAAGTATAGCAGGTTTTTCTGAAATGTCAATGAATATTATTCATTCATTTTACGAAATAATGATCTCATACAAACAACGCCCGGAAAAATAAGCCATCTTACCTTTCCAGACGTTGTTTTCTTTTCTCTATTCTTCCGGCAGCAGTTCACAAATCGTTACTGCCTGCAGCTGCCTTGCTATCCCAATTTCTAATTCTTCGTAAACATGTCTTAAAAGCCTGAACTCCTGCTTTTCTTTTATACATGATCGACATTCTGACAGATCCGTTCTCCCTTCCATAGCAGTAATCACATCCAGCAAGCTGATCTCTCCCGGTAGTCGAGACAGCCTATATCCGCCGGCAGCACCAAAACTCACACTGACAAAACCGGCATCCCGCAGTCTGGCTCCAATCTGAAGCAGATAACGCGGAGAGACGCCAATCGTTCTGGCCAGTTGGGAGGAGGAAACGGCTCCGGAAGCCTTGGCCAGGCAGATCAGCATCCGGATCGCATAGTC
>DVGR01000147.1 GCA_018712605.1 Candidatus Choladousia intestinigallinarum | reverse complement strand
CTTCCGGGATCCCAGTTTTTTCTCATACTCCACAAATCCCTGAATCCACGGAACGGCAGAAAGACTCATGCCTCTGGCATTCAGAATCAGGATTACAGGTGTGTCTGTCATACAGGCCAGGTCATAGGAAGAGGCCTGAATATGACTTCCCCCAATCCCGTCAAAATAGCCCATCACACCTTCCATAACAGAAATTCCCTTTTCTTTTGCGTGTGAAGCGAACAGATACCGGGTGGTCTCTTCGTCCGTAAAAAAGGGATCCAGATTTCTGGAAGGCGCTCCTATAATCTTTCTGTGAAACATGGGATCAATAAAGTCCGGCCCGCACTTAAAAGCGGAAGGATCGAGTCCTCTCTCCAGGAAAGCCTGGAGAAGTCCGCAGGTGATCATAGTTTTCCCGCTGCCGCTTGCTGGAGCGGCCAGCATCAGTCTTGGCAGATGCATGCCTCTTCTCCCCTCTCTTTAGCCTTGCCCCCGAAGGAAATCACATATACAGGATTCAGGGCAGTCATCAGATGGTACCGCCCCGCCTTTTTGGCTTTAGACGCACTGATCTGCACGATCTCTTCATTCTCGATCTCCAGCTCCTTTATCAGGCTGACAGCCTCTCCCACACTTTCCAGGGTAATCATATTCATCACAATGCGAACCTGGGGATTTTTCTCTCTCAGCCACAGAAGGATCTCTTTTAAATTTCCAGAGCTTCCTCCGATAAAGGCGTGGGTCGGGGTTGGCAATCCTTCCAGGGCCTCCGGCGCCGTTCCCTCCACGGCAGTTACATTCACTGCCCCGTGAGCCTTTGCGTTTTCTTCAATCAGACAGATTCCCTGGGGATTTCTCTCTATGGCATATACATCCCCCTCCGGACAGAGCAGAGCGCATTCCACGGAGACAGATCCGGTTCCGGCTCCCACATCGAAGACTACGGAATCCGGCTCCAGTTGAAGCTTTGCCAGGGAAAGAATCCGGATCTCTTCCTTGGTCATTGGCACCCTTCCTCTTTGGAAGGCTTCATCCGGCAGGCCGGGCATCCAGCTCTTTTGCGGCTTCTCATTCTCCAGCAGCATAATATGGAGCCCCTTCGTCTCACAGGTCAGAAAATCTTTCGGTATGCCCCTTTGGATCCGCTCCTGGGGATAGGCAAGATTGCTTCCCACCGTTACCCGCACCTCCATCCGGCTTTCCTCCAAAGCAGCGCAGATCTTCTCCACATCCCGGGGGCCGCTTACCAGGACAAACATCTTTTGGCAGCGCTGAATCTGCCCCACTACATTTCCCGGCTTTCCATGAATACTGTATAGTTTGGCATCCTGCCAGGAAGTAGGAATTTTAGAGGCAAAATACACCACGGAAGAGATCCCGCAAACGTATTCTACCTGATCCTGGGGAAATAACTCCCGGATCCCCCTGGCTCCGCTGTAAAAACCCACATCCCCGGAAAAGAGAATCCCCACTCTCTCATACTCCGGATGCAGCTTCAGATATTCCCGGATCTTTTCACCTCGATATTCACATACCAGGGCAGCCCCCCGGCCTTCTCTCTCCAACAGGCTTCCTGCGGCCTTCAGCATCCGCTCCGCCCCAAAAAGGATCTGTGCCGTCAGAATTTCCTGCCTGGCCTGCCCGGTGAGGGTTCCAAGATCTCCCATTCCAATCCCGATGCAGCAGATCCTGCGTTTTGCCCCTCCCGCCGTCTCCGTCTTTTTTTCTTTCTCCAGGGAAGGCTGATCCCAAAGGTGCAAAAGCTCCTGCTTCACTTCCTCCAGAGAATCTCCTTCCTCCCCAGGTCTTCGGATGACCACCACCTGAACGCCCACAGCGGCGGCGGCCTGCAGTTTCTCCGGGAACCCGCCTGTCTTTCCTGTATCTTTTGTCACCAGATAAGATGCGCCCACCTGACGCAGCATAGCTTCATTGATTTCTCTGGAGAAGGGTCCCTGCATGGCGCAGATCTGTTTTCCCTCCAGTCCCAGCTTTCTGCAGCTTTCCACTACTTCGGCAGAGGGCAGCACCCGCACAAAAAGCCTTGAAGGATCTGACAGCCCATTTACATAAACGGACAGCTCCTTGCTGCCCGTGGAAAGGAAAATCTTTCCCTGGCGCTTCTCCAGCAGGCTGGCCGCCTCCCTGGAATCTCCCACATAAATCAGACCGTCTTCCCTTTCTTCTCCCTGGGTATCACGCAGGAGGCGGATACAGGGAATCCCAGCCGCCGAACATGCCTTTCGGATATTCTTGGACACCTCCACAGCGTAAGGATGGGTGGCGTCCACCACAGCTAAATAGTCTCCTTCAGCCAGAAAACGAATCATTTCTTCCTCATTCATTCGTCCCTGGCGGATGGAAACGCCCTCCCGGGGCTCCAGCACTTCTCCCCCGTACTCTGTGGCCACGCATACCGTATGGTTCCAGCCCATAAGACTCATCCATTCAGACAGGCTCCGGCCCTCCAGCGTACCTCCAAAAACTAAAAAATTTTTCATATTTTGTAACCCCTGGGAGTCACCATGCGTCCCCCCATCTCTTTTGTGGCGGAATTTCCAATAAATACCGTAGTAAACATATTTACTTCCGCATTTTCAAGCTCCTTCAGCGTACAGAGCCTTGTCTTTTCTCCATCTCTGCCAATATTCTCCACCATGCCGCAGAGCCGGTCGCCGGGAAGCACCCTCTGCAGGATCTGGCAGGCTTTTTTCAGATGATCCGGGCGTCCTTTGCTGGCAGGATTGTAAATACAGATAGAAAAATCTCCGCTGGCCGCATGATAGAGACGGCTCTCAATGGTTTCCCAGGGCGTCAGCCGGTCGCATAAACTGATCACCGCAAAATCATGGGTCAGGGGCGCTCCCAATACGGCGCCGCCGCTCAAAGCCGCCGTAATTCCCGGGATTACCTCTACAGAAATCTCTGGGTATTCTTCTCCGATTTCCAAAATCAGCCCACTCATTCCATATACGCCCGCATCCCCGCTGCATACCATGCCCACGGCTTTTCCCTTCCTGGCTTCTTCAAAGGCCATCCGGCATCTCTTCGCCTCCTGGGTCATCGGCGTAGTCAGAAACTCTTTCCCTGGATACCGGTCTCTCAGCAAATCCACATAGACGGTATAGCCGATGATTACATCACATTCTTTCAGGGTCTCGTCTGCTCTCTGGCACATAAGCCCCGCATCCCCCGGTCCCATTCCTACTACATACACTTTATTTTCCAAAATCCACACTCCATTCCCGCACCGCCAATGCGGCGGTGACGCCGTTTTTCGCATATTTTCTCTGAATCAGCCGTCCCCCGCTGCCAGCACAGGCCAGGGCCGCTCTCTCACATACATTATCCGTTCCTGTAATCTCCTTCACAAAGGCAGAGGATGAAAACTCTCCCGTCACCTCAGAAAGTTCTTCAGATGAATACGTTCTGTAAGGAAGGCCCCATTCCTGGCAAAATCCCAGAATACCGGGCTCCCCCTTTTTTAGGTCTACGGAAGCTGCCTGTTCAAAAGCCCCTGACATCACCCCGGCCAGGCTGGCAGCCTCAAGGACAGTCTGCTGGATTTCCTCCCGGCTTTTCCCTCTCCTGCATCCAATTCCCACTGAGACAGCCTTGGGAATCAGATGGAGAACTGTTCCTTGGAAATCTTCCTTTGGCTTCTCTGGCAGAAAAGGGGAAATCCAGATTACGGCACCTTCCTTTTCCTGAGGAAGCTCCCTTTGCTCCCACAAAGTCAGTTCTTCTGGAAACTTTCCCTTTATCTTCCCTTCACAATAAAGGTATACCCTGTTCTCTCTTAAAACAGCGGCGGAAATCTCCTTTGCCGCTTTCATGCTGTCTATGACAAGACCGTTGTCCCTGGCAAAGACGTCCACGGCAAATTTTCCATTTACGTCCGTGGCCGTGGTAATCACAGGCTCAGCCCCTAAACTCTCACTGACCCTCAGGGCCAGACGATTGGCCCCTCCAATGTGGCCTGAAACCAAAGAGATCACATATTTTCCGGCCTCGTCCATGACAAGCACCGCCGGATCCCTGGTTTTGTCCTGAAGAAACGGGGCGATGGTACGGACGGCAATCCCGCAGGCCCCCACAAAAATCAGGGCCTCCGCCTGGGAAAAGCAGCGGCCGCACCATTCTTTCAGACTCTCCTTTCCATCCTTGTAATAAAAAAGGATCTCATACTCTTTTTGGAAAAGCGCTCCAAGCCGAATCGCCGCCTCTTTTCCCCTTGCGGTAAAACTGGCAATGCCCATTTTTTTCATGTCTGTCACTGGCTTTCTTTCCTATTCTTTCTTTATCCCCTGCCTGAACTCCGTAGTGAATTCAGGATGGTACAGCTCTGAACGGTTATAGCCGCTCTGGGCCACTGTCTCCCCTACCAGGATCAGAGCCGTCTTTGTAATGCCGTACTCCTGCGCACACTGCGCCAGGGTGGAAACCGTACACAGGTGACTCTCCTCATCCGGCCAGGTCGCTTTGTACACGATGGCGGCCGGAGTTTCGGGAGCGTATCCTCCCTCCATCAGCCGCCGGCTCAGCTCTTCCAGCATACCAGTGGATAAAAAGATCACCATGGTGGCCTGATGGTCTGCCAGCTTTTCAATGTCCTCTTTCTCCGGCACAGGCGTTCTTCCGGCCATCCTTGTAATAATAACGGTCTGGGAAATTCCCGGCAGAGTGTATTCCAGATTCATGGCGGAGGCCGCACCGCAGAAGGCGCTCACCCCCGGACAGTAATCATAGGGGATCCCCGCCTCATCCAAAAGATCCATCTGCTCCCGGATCGCTCCGTAGATACAGGGGTCTCCTGTGTGCAGTCGCACCGTTTCCAGATGCTCTTCCTCCGCCTTCCGCATCACCTGGAAGACTTCCTCCAGTGTCATTTTAGCGCTGTTGTATACTTTGCACTCTGGCTTTCTGCTCTCCAGAAGCTCTGGATTCACCAGAGAGCCAGCATATATAATCACATCCGCCCGGGCCAGAAGGCGGCTTCCCCTTACGGTAATCAGATCCGCCGCCCCGGATCCCGCTCCTACAAAATGAATCATTCTTCTGCCTCCTTTGCAATGATCAGAGAATAATACCCGGCGTCTTCAGGAATTTCCTCGACACTTCTGTAAATCCTCTGATTCTCCATCCCACAGTTTTCGGCCATCACTACCTGGCGCCCGCTCTTTTTCAGCCATTCCTTGACCTGGGACATTTTCCTGCCGGATTTCATCAGAACCACCGTCCCCTGGTACTCTCTCTCCTGCTCAATGCAGTGCAGAGCCGGAAGAACATGGAGCTCCTGGTTCCACTCTGTAAGAGGCACATCCATGCAGGCCGCAGCCGCACAGAAAGAAGTGATACCGCTTACGATTCTGGTTTCATAGCCTCTGCTGCGGATTCTCTTTTCTATATAAGTAAAGGTGGAGTAAACCGTGGGGTCTCCCAGGGTAAGAAAAACAGCGTTCCTTCCCTGCTTCAGGTACGCTTCCACCTGATCCGCCGCCCGGTCATGGCTCTCCTCCAGCTTTTTCCTGTCCTTTGTCATAGGCATAGATACGGGAACCACATATTTTTCTGTAAGCTCCGGCACCGCCCCTGCGGCTATTTTGTATGCCACGGAAGCTTTCGCTTCCTCTCCGGGAACGAGAATCACTTCATTTTCCCGTATGATCCTTACTGCTTTCAACGTCATCAGCTCCGGGTCTCCAGGACCCACCCCTACGCCGTAAAATATGCCTGCCATCTCATCCTCCCTGTTCCTTTTGTTTTATTATTTTCTGAATCATCGCTTCGGCCCCTGGAGTCTGTCCCAGAAAACCGTGCTGGTTCGAATATAAAATCACTTCTGTGGCAAGAGCTCCCCCGCAGCGCTTCTGCAGATAAAAATGAATCCGTTTAGCTGTTTCCTCCATGACCTGCCCGCAGATTCCCTCTTCAAGAAGAAGGCCTACTGCCTCTTCCGTGGTGTTGGTATCCAGGATCTTCTTTATAAGGGCAAGGGAAGCCCCGGCCCTGACGGCCTGGGAAGCCATAAGCTCTGCCCGGCAGTCTCCATTGGCGGAATGAGTATTCATGATGCCCCCGGAAACTTTAATAAATTTGCCGATGTGAGCGATAAATAAAATCCCTTTCACCCCCAACTGCACCGCCATATCCACGGTCTCTCCCACGTAGTTGCTGCACTTCATGGAGGATTCGGCGTCCAGTTTTCGGGATACCTCTTTGCTTCGTATAAAACTCTCCCCGTAATTGCCGGGCGTGATCAGAAGGTACTCTTCCCCCAAAGCCTTTTTCTGCTTCATCTCCGTGCGGATGCTGGCGATCAGCGCTTCCTCGCTCATAGGCTTTACAATGCCGCTGGTTCCCAGGATCGAAATTCCTCCTTCGATTCCAAGATGGGGATTAAAGGTTTTCACCGCAGTCTTCTCTCCTTCCGGCACGGAAATCGTAATCTTCAGGCCTCCAAAATATCCGTGCTCCCGGCAGACCTCTTCTGTCTCCCGTCGGATCATCTCCCGGGGAACCCGGTTAATTGCTGCCGCCCCTACGGGCTGATCCAGTCCCGGCTTCGTAACTCTTCCAACACCACGGCCTCCCTCTATCTCAATCACGGGGTCAGAAGAGAAGGATGCCGCAGCTGTCAGACTATACTCAGCCCTGGCATAGATGAGAAGCCCGTCCGTAGCATCCGGGTCGTCCCCGGCATATTTTCTCACGGCGCAGGAGGTGAACCCCTGTCCGAAGACAGGATCCTCAGCTTTTAAGTTCAGCAGAATCCCTTTGGGAGTTCGTATCTTCACCCTGGGACATTCCCTTCCCGTAAAGAGCATCCCGGCTGCCGCCTTGGCGGCTGCCGCCGCACAGCTTCCTGTGGTATAGCCGCATCTGAGTTTTTTATTTTTCCGTATTACATACTGCTCCCCCAGGCCGCATTCCTCATAGACCGGCCGTTTCAGCACCCCATCTTCCCACTCCATCTCATAGCCCTGGCCGTTTTTCACCTGCCAGTCATAATAATCTCTGTGGGGCCTGGAGAACCGGTCCAGTACCGCCATAATCGTGCCGCCGTGGACCACGAAAGCCGCCGTGGCAACGCCTGCCTCCTGTGCCTGACCGCATGCCTCCACAAAGGCGCTGCAGCACCGCTCCTGAAATTCATCCCGGCTCTCCCCCCCTGGGAAGGGGATCCTTCCGCCGCTGTCAATCCATTCCTGGTACCTGGGATCTCCATTCAGGGACTGGTAATTTTCATACTCAAACTCCCCGAAATCGCATTCCTCAAGCCCCTTTACAACCTTACAGGGAATCCCCGGAAAAAGGATCTGGGCCGTCTCCAGACATCTCTTTTTCCCGCTTGAAAAAACCATTTCTACAGAAGGATATTCTTCTTTTTTCTCCAGCAGTTTCTCTGCTCCCTCCCGGGTCAGAGACTCGTCCGTACTCCCCACATACCGTTTTTCCAGATTTCCACGGGTCTGGCCGTGACGGATTAAATATACTCTCATACGCTTCTTCCTTAATAAAACGCCTTACTTCCGGCTTCCGTCCAGCATATACAAAAGTGCGTTGCAGATCGCCGCAGCCACATTGCTTCCGCCCTTCCTGCCCCGGGCCACGATGCAGGGGACCTCCGTCTGCATAATCAGTTCCTTGGATGCCTCCACATTGACAAAGCCCACCGGAACTCCGATAATCAGCTCCGGCTTTATGGTACCTTCCCGGATTTTTTCGTAAAGCCGTACCAGAGCAGTGGGGGCATTTCCCACAGCGTATATAAGAGGCTGTTTTATATCTGCCGCCTTATCAACGCAGACGGAAGCTCTGGTGACTCCCAGCTCTTTGGCCTTCTGGGCCACATCCTCATCTCCAATGAAGCAGCGGGCCTCTCCGCCGGCCTTCTGCAGGCTCTTCTTATTGATCCCCGACAAGGCCATGGTGGTATCTGTCACAATCCAGGCTCCGCTTTCCAGCGCCTTAAGGGCCTTTTCCACAGCTCCCGGCGAGAAATACAGGTTCTCGATATAGTCGAAATCCGCCGTGGTGTGGATTACTCGTTTTATGATCATGGCTCTCTCATCCCCCGGAATCCGGCTTCCGCCCTCCTGGGTAATGAGTTCAAAGCTCTTTTTCTCAATTTCCATGGGCCCCAGCCGTTCTATGTCCGCCAGGGTAGTCTCTTTAAAGTCTTTCATTTCTGTATTCCTTTCCAGAGAATGTCATAGATTCTCTCCATATCAAGATGTTCCCTGAGCCCCTGGGCCAGAAGATCGTACTGTGTCTCCTTGAAAGCAGAAAAATCCACTGCCGTCCCCACACCCTCCTGGATGCCTTTAGCCTTCGCCAGGGCTTTGACCAGTTCTGTAGCAATCTCTTCTCTGTCGAAAATTCCATGGACATAGGTGCCGTATACGTTTTCCCCACAGCATCCGTCCTCTTTTTTCTCTCCCGTCACCTGATCCTCCATCTGAGAAGCAGGACGTCCGCCGGGAAGCAGGGCCGTCTTCCCCATATGGATCTCATACCCTGTAAAAGACCGGCCCGAGAGAGAGGAAAATATGCCGTTAAGCTCAAGAAATTTTCCGCTGACTCTGGTTCTCGCTTTCTCAGCTTCAAAGATGGTCTCTGTATCCAAAAGGCCCATACCCCGAACTGTGCCGCCTTCCTCTACACCCTGAAGATCCGTGATCTTCTTTCCCAGCATCTGGTACCCTCCGCAGATACCGAATACCGGCGTGCCGGCCCCATGGGCTTTGAGAACCGCCGCCTCCAATCCCTGGCTGCGCATCCACAGAAGATCCTTCATGGTATTCTTCGTGCCCGGCAGAAGAATCAGGTCAGGATTTCCCAACTGGGAAGGAGAAGAGACATATCGAAGGGACACGCCTTCCATACTCTCGAAAATATTAAAGTCCGTAAAATTAGAAATCCTTGGCAGCCGGATCACAGCCAAATCGATAAGATCCACCTTGCCCCCGGCCCCGAACCGTTCGCTTAAGCTGTCCTCATCCTCCAGGCTTACGGACAGATAGGGAGTCACTCCCGCCACAGGGATTCCCGCCCGTTCCTCCAGCATCTGGATTCCCGGATCCAGAATGGTTTTATCCCCCCTGAATTTATTGATAATGAATCCCTTAACCAGCTCTCTCTCCTGGGGCTCCAAAAGATCCACTGTGCCGATGAGCTGGGCAAAGACGCCGCCCCGGTCAATATCTCCCACCAGCAGCACAGGCGCCCCTGCCAGCTTAGCCATCCCCATATTTACGATATCATCCTGCTTCAGGTTAATCTCCGCAGGACTTCCTGCTCCTTCAATCACAATAATGTCGTACTCCCGATCCAGGCTTTGGTAGGCCTCCTGGATCTGCGGAATAAGAGTGCGCTTCATGGCAAAATAATCCCTGGCACTCATATTCCCAAGCACCTCGCCGTTTACAATCACCTGGGAGCCCACGTCATTGGTAGGCTTTAAGAGAATAGGGTTCATTTTTACAGAGGGTTCAATGCCGGCAGCCTCCGCCTGCATGACCTGGGCCCGTCCCATCTCCAGCCCTTCTTTTGTAATAAATGAATTCAGAGCCATATTCTGGGATTTAAAAGGGGCTACACGGTAGCCGTCCTGCCGGAAGATCCGGCACAGACCCGCAGCCACCACACTCTTCCCTACATTTGACATGGTACCCTGTATCATGATTGGCTTTGCCATTCCCACTCCTCCTTCGTGACAGAATATACAAGATGCGGCATATCCATACCGTAATAATGTTTTACAAGCTTCTCCGTCTCTTTCATTCCATTGGCCGCGGCCACCCTTCTTGAAGGAAGATTCGTATCGCGGATAATGGAATACACTTCCTCTGCCTGAAGATGGAGGAAGGCATAATCTCTGCTGGCCCTGGCGGCCTCTGCCGCATAGCCCTGATGCCAAAAGTCTTTTATAAAAAGATATCCCACTTCCACCACCTGCCGCCCGTTGCAGTCCTGATACGTCAGGCCGCACTGGCCAATCATCTCCCCGCTCTCTTTCAGAATCACAGCCCACAGGCCGAATCCATCCTGCTCATAGCGCCTCTGCTGATTCTTCAGCCACGCCCAGGCTTCCTCGTCCTCAAAAGCATGTTCATAAGCATACATCACCTGGGGGTCCTGCAGCATTCTGCAAAGATCCGGGAAATCCTCTTCCTCCATACGCCTCAGATACAACCGGTCCGTCTCCAGGATTTGGCCCTGCAGACGTTTTTCCAAAACTTCGGCCAGCTTCTGATTCTCCTTCTGGGAGCGAATGCAGATTCTGAAAAAACCCTTAGAGAGTCCCGGGAAATTGCTGCAGTCCCGGATCAGCATATTCCTTCTCACACAGTACTCCCCCAAATCCCAGGGGCCTTTCAGCAAAAGATAATTGGCGCAGGAATCAAAAACCTGATAACCGGCTTTCTTCAGCCTCTCTGCCATCCACCTTCTGTTCTGTGCAGTCTCAAGGGCCGTCTCTCTGGCAAAGCTTCTCTGAGCTGCCGCTGCCAGAGCTGCCTTCTGGGCCGGAAAAGAGACGTTCCAGGGCTGAAGCCTGATTCTCATCTCTCCCAGAAGACTCGCATCTTTGCAGCAGACGTATCCGAAACGCAGTCCCGGCATGGCATACATTTTGGTAAAGGATTTAATTACCAGGAGATTGGGATATTTCTCCAGAAGCTTCGCGCACGCCAAAGTCTTTTCCCTGTCTCCCTCATCAAGAAAATCAAAAAAACTCTCATCCACAGCCAGCAGGGTATTCTTCCTCCCGCAGATTTCAAGAAGTCTTTCCAGGATTTCCCCAGGGATCAGCTTTCCCGTAGGATTATTGGGATTTCCCAGCATTACCACATCATATCCCCTCTCGGCTTCCTCCAGAAAATCCCTGGTAATCCAATATTCCTCTTCTTCCTTGAGAAAGAAATACTGAATCCTGCAGCCAGCCGCTTCCAAAGCCTGCTGGTATTCATAAAAAGAAGGAACCGGAATCAGGGCCGACTTTGGTTTCAAAGCAAAAGCCAAGGCAAACATCAGCTCTGCGGCACCATTCCCGCAGAGAATCTGCTCTTTTTTAATGCCCTCTCTTTTGGCAAGAGCTTCTCTTAATTCTGTACAGTCCGGATCCGGATAGTGAACAGACTCATCGATGGAAGAGATGGCTGCCCTGCGGACCTCTTCCGGCATTCCTTTAAAATTAATATTGGCGGAAAAGTCTTCCGCTCCTTTATGTTCATACAGGTTTCCCCCGTGCTTATGGACCATTTTCCCATATTCCTTTCCTGAATCTGAAGCCTGTATCCGATTCATGATCAGCATACCGCCCACAACAGAAGCGCTTTTGCGCAGGCAAACACAGTCAGGGCGGCTGCGGATGATGCCAGCATCATCTGATTGATCCGCCGGATATCATCAATCTCAATGGGCCTTATATCATCTCCGATCACCGGCTTTTTATAAAGTTTTCCAAAGTACCAGGCATCCCCGGCCAACTGTATATGCAGAGCTCCGGCTGCCGCCGACTCTGTCTGGGCAGAATTAGGGCTGGCATGGTTCAATCGGTCACGCCTGAAAATTTTCCATGCCATCTTCCCATCCTGTCCGCAAAGTCCTGCGGACAGAATCAGAAAAAGGGCCGCCAGTCTTGCGGGTATAAAATTCACGGCGTCGTCCAGTTTAGCCGCAAAACGGCCAAAGTTCAGATATCTTTCATTTTTATAGCCCAGCATGGAATCCATGGTATTTATGCTTTTATAAAAATATCCTCCAGGTGCCCCCAAAAGAAACATATAAAACAGGGGAGCCGCCACCCCATCAGAATAATTTTCAGCCACCGTCTCCACGGCCGCCTTAATCACGCCTTCTCTGGTGAGGCTTTCGGTGTCTCTCCCCACAATCCTGGACACAGCCTTCCTGCCTGCTTCCAGTCCTTCCTCTTCTAGGGCCTTTGCCACATTCATGCTTTCTCTCTCCAGGGTTCTGGCTGACAGGGCAAAAAAACACAAAACAGCCTCGGCTGCCATTCCCAGCAGCAGGGAAACTCTGTAGGCAAATATAAGAAGAAACAGGGGGATTCCCGCAGAAACCAGAATCACCGTAATTCCGCAGAAGACGCCTCCCCCTCTCTCTCCTTCTGGAGTTTTGGGGAAAAGTTTTCTTGCAGCCTTCTCCATATAAGATATAAAATTTCCGATCAGGCAGATCGGGTGGAACCTGGATGAAGGATCCCCAAAAACCAGATCGGCTGTAAATCCTAAAATAACCGCCGCCAGCGACGCAAACAGAAACTTCATTTTTCTAAAAACTCCTCCAGCTCCTGTCTTGTCTTCTTTACAAGACTGTGATTTTTTCCGGAAGCATTGATTCCGATCACTAGATCCCCTCTCTGTATCACAGAGGGAAAGAAAAAGTCGCACTCTTCTTTTTTGCTGCATACATTGACAGGAATCCCCTGTTCTCTGCTGAGCTTGGCAATCCTGCAGTTCAGCTCCGGATCGTTGGTAGCGGCCAGCACCAGATCCATTCCCAGGAGAGCCTCCGGGGAAAAAGCTTCCCGGCGAAGGACAATAGGAAAATGTGCAGCCAGGCTGCGGATTTCTTCCGAAATCTCCAAAGCCTGCACCGTAATATGCCCGGCAAACCCGCTCAGGGTTCCAACTCTCCTGGAGGCAATGGCGCCACCCCCTACAACCAGCACTTTTTTCTGTGACAAATCAATAAAGACAGGAAAATACATGTCTCTCTTCCCTTCTGCAAATTATAAACAAAAATCTTCTGCCAGGCATTCTCGGAAAGAATGAATCACCCGGTAGGGCAGTCCCTCTTTTTCTTTTACATGAAAGCCTGGATCATAAAGCATAGCATTCATCCCTGCCCTCATAGCGCCTTCTATATCTCCCTTGAGATTATCGCCCACAAACAGACATTCTCCAGAGGAAACACCGCTTTTTTCCACGCAGACCCGGAAAATTCTCGGATCCGGCTTTTCCACTCCTACTTCTTCACTGGTAACGATCCAGTCCAGAAGCGGCCCGATTCCAAGACGTTCTACCTTTCGGTACTGAATATAGGCGGTCATGTTGGTGGCCATGCCCACCTGAATCCCCTGATTGCGAAGCTGTCTCATCCATTCTCCGGCGCCTTCGTTTAACTTCATATGATCCAGCAGAGTGTCCCAGTATGTATGGTACATCTTCCTGGCATGGAGAAATACTGGCTCATGGATGGATTCCAGAAAACATTGATAACGAATCAGCCGGTTATGTACAGAAGCTCTGGCTGTTCCCATACGGTCTGACACCGTCAGCCAGGCCTCTTCCATCTTCTCCTGGAAAACGTCTTCCTCCATCCTGAAATGCTCCCGGCAGTACTTTTTCAGGGCAGCTATTCCCAGACGGTTTCCTCCCTGATAATCATACAGAGTGTCGTCCA
The DNA here is from genome assembly GCA_018712605.1 of Candidatus Choladousia intestinigallinarum. Lineage (GTDB taxonomy): Bacteria > Bacillota > Clostridia > Lachnospirales > Lachnospiraceae > Choladousia > Choladousia intestinigallinarum. The sequence continues at coordinate 16,123 of DVGR01000147.1, read as the reverse complement.
GATCCAAGATCACTGTCTTAATCATGTTCCTCTTCCTCCGCTTCCTTCAGCTTTATTCCAATGCCGCAGACCACCCGGACAACCTCCTTGGATAAAGCGGCAAGTCCGGTACAGATCCTTCCCGTTCTCTCTCTGTAAAGCCTGTCAAAGGGCTCTACAGGCACAATTCCATAGCCTAATTCATTGGTCACAATCACAAGGCGGGGATTTCTCTCATAGAGCTTTCTGACAAATTCATCCCCTTCTTCCTCCCGGATCAGCATCCCCATTTCCAACGCTCTCTTGATATATTCATGAAATCTGAAAATACCGCCGCAGTTCCAGATTTCTTCCATCTTACAGGTCTCTCCGTCGATCCATCCTTCCTGAAGATGGTATTCTCTCTTCACCCAGCCAAGTTTTCCCTGGAAGGCTCCGCCTGTCACCAGCTTCATTCGCTCCTCCTCATTTCTATATTCTGAGAATCAAATCTCCTGCCACCATAAAAAGGGGCATCACAAGCTCACAGACAGACAGAAACCAGCCTGCCAGATCTCCGTTGATTCCCCCAAAATTTTTCACAGACATCCGGTAATAATATGCAAAGGTCAGAGCTGCTCCAGCCATGGCCCAGCCCCCGTACCAGAGATTCCAGCCTGCCATCCAGAGAAAAGCAGCCAGTACATAGACTAGAGAGGTGATCTGAATCCGCCTGGTCCTGGCTTTTTCTGAGAAATCAGCTACGGTGCCTTTTTTCTTCATCTTCGGAAAGGTAACCACTGAAAATGCGCTGAGAGACCGTGATACCAGGAAAACCGCCCCGTACACCGGCATCATCTCCGCTGTGACAGAATCCGCAATCCCATAAAGCAGCAGAAAATAGCTGCAGCAGATGATAATGGCAAATGCCCCCGCATGGGAATCCTTAAGGATTTCTATTCTTTTCTCCACAGGCCGCCAGGAGCTTAAGGCATCGGAAGTGTCCAGCATCCCGTCCAGATGGATTCCGCCGGTCACCGCAAGGGGCAGCAGCAGCAGAACCGCATTTCTCAAAGGAGCGTTTATGTCCGCCGCCTGCGCTAAAAAGCTCCAGCCAACACAGAGCAGCCCGATCACAGGGCCGATCCATGGAAAAAAGCACATCACATACTCCATATTTTCCTGGCTCCACTGGCATTGGGGCATAGGAATCCTGGAATACATGGAAAAAGCAATACCAAAACTGTTCAATAACCGCTTCATCATACGTCCCCTTTTTTCAGAGAGAGAGGGATTCCGTATACCACCTCTGTCACCTGATCCGCTTCCCCTGCAAGATACTGGTTAATCTTACCTAAGGTTTCCATATATTTCATGGTGGAGTGATCATAACAAATCCCATCGGAGAACACTTCATTGGTCACCACCACCAGCGTTCCCGCCTGCCTATTCAGGCTGCGGATTCCCTGGGTGACGGCCTGAAAAGTATCCTCCCCGGCGCCCTCTTCCTGATACATCTCATTCGCTGTAAGGTTGGAAACGCATTCCAGCAAAACCGCACAATCCTCCTGAAGCCGCAGGTCGGAAAGTCCCGTGTAGCATTCTACGGTCTCAAATCCTTTATCCTTCCGCATTCTTCGGTGGCGCTCCACCCGCTGCCGCCCCTCTTCCCCGAAGGGCAGCATAGTCGCTATATAAATTCTTTTTTTCTCAGGGGACTTAAGAATCTGTTCCTCCGCATAGGCGGATTTGCCGCTTCCGCTTCCCCCTGTCACTAAATGCATCATACGCTCTCAAAAAATTCCTTCCCATCCTCAAGGACTCTCTGCAGCTCTTCTTTTGTGTGGGCCGCAGACAGAAAAATTGCTTCAAACTGAGAGGGGGCAAAATAATACTGGCGGTTCAGCATAAACCGGAACCAGGAGGCAAAAAGCTCTGTGTCGGAAGTCTTGGCTGAAGCGTAGTCCTTCACCGGTACCTTGGTAAAGAAAATACTGCCCAGGGAACCGGTATGGTTTACCTGGCATTCCAGCTTGGAAGCTTCCGCAGTTTTCTTCAGTTCTTCAAAAAACCAGTTTCCCTTTTCATTCAGCTCTGTATAGATTTGCGGATGGTCTTTCAGGTAGGTAAGCTGGGCCAGTCCTGCCTGCATGGCCACAGGGTTTCCGCTTAAGGTTCCCGCCTGGTAGACGGGGCCTGCGGGCGCTACCATGGAAAGGATCTCCTTCTTCCCTCCGTATGCTCCCACAGGCATCCCCGAACCGATGATCTTACCATATGTCACCAGATCCGCATCCACACCGTAATATCCCTGGGCCCCTGTAAAGCCCAGTCTGAAACCAGTTATCACCTCATCAAAAATGAGAACCGCCCCATAGCGGGTGCAAAGCTGCCTAAGCCCTGGAAGGAACCCTTCTTCGGGCGGCACTACACCCATATTTGCCGCTGCCGGCTCCACAATCACCGCCGCAATTTCCTGAGGAAATTCTTCAAAAAGCTTTCTCACGGAGTCCAAGTCATTATAGACAGCCGAGAGTGTGTCTTTGGTACATCCCGCCGGCACTCCGGCGCTGTCCGGCACCCCCGCCGTCATGACACCCGACCCAGCCTGTACCAGAAGGGCATCAGAGTGTCCGTGGTAGCAGCCCATAAATTTCACAATTTTATCTCGCCCTGTATATCCTCTGGCAGCCCGGATGGCGCTCATCACTGCCTCTGTCCCGGAATTTACCATGCGGATCATCTCTATATTCGGTACGGAAGAGCAGATCAGCTCCGCAATCTCTACCTCATACTCTGTGGCTGCCCCGTAGCTTAATCCCCTCTCACACGCTTTTATGACAGCCTCCCGCACAACGGGCGCATTATGTCCCAATATCATAGGCCCCCAGGAACCCACAAAATCCAGATAGCGGATTCCGTCCGCATCGGTCATATAGGCTCCCTCAGCGGACTGAATGAATCTTGGTGTCTCTCCAACGGAGCCAAAGGCCCGCACCGGACTGTTTACACCTCCTGGAATCACCCGGCAGGCCCTCTCAAATAATCTTTCTGACTGTGTCATCAGCCGATTCTCCCTTCCTTCATAAATCTGGCAATCTCCTCCGCATAGTAGGTCAGATACAGATCGCACCCTGCCCGATAAGCGCTGACTGCCGTTTCACAGATCATCTTATCCTCTTCTATGTATCCAAGGGCCGCCCCGGCTTTAATCATGGCGTACTCTCCGCTGACACTGTAGGCCGCCACAGGCACCTTCACGGCCTCCTTTACTTTGGCCACCAGATCCAGGTAAGTCATGGCAGGCTTCACCATCACAAGATCGGCTCCTTCCTCCACATCCAAGAGGGCTTCCTTGATGGCTTCCCGGCTGTTGTGGTAATCCATCTGATAACCCTTCCTGTCTCCAAAGGCAGGAGCAGAGCCGGCCGCATCCCTGAAAGGCCCGTAAAAACCGGAAGCATATTTTACCGCATAGGACATAATAGGCGTCATGGTAAACCCGGCCTGATCCAGTGTCTTTCGGATCGCGCTTACTCTTCCGTCCATCATATCAGAAGGGGCCACCATATCGGCTCCAGCCTGTACATGAGAAAGAGCCGTCTTGGACAAAAGCTCCAGGGTTTTGTCATTGTCCACCTCGTGGCCGCAGAGAACGCCGCAGTGGCCGTGGGAGGTATATTCACACATGCACACATCTGTAATGGCATACATATCGGGGAAATCCTTCTTCAGCCTGCCCAGAGCCTTCTGGACAATTCCGTCCTCAGCCCAGGCGCCGCTTCCCACCTCATCCTTATAGTCTGGAATTCCAAACAGAATCACGCTGGAAACGCCTGCTTCTTTTAGGCTGTTCAGTTTTTCACCCATCCGGTCAACACTGTACCGGTACTGCCCGGGCATGGTAGGGATCTCTTCCGCAATCCCCTGTCCTTCCCTCACGAAAATGGGGTAAATCAGAGAGGATGGATCCATTCTGGTCTCCCGCACCATTTTCCTCAGGGTTTCCCCGTTTCTAAGTCTTCTGGGTCTGATTGTCAAATCCATTTCTATTACCTCTTTTCTCAAAAACTCATAACAGACAAAATTCTTATAGAGTAAAAAGGCGCTCCGTACGGAGCGCCTTCCATCCTCACAATTTCGGGCCTGTCTCCCCATCCCGGAAACAAGAATCCTTATAATGCGAATATCCTGACTGGGCTTCTTCCTCCAAGACGCCTTCCCGGCCGCCTGCCTCTGTAAAATCTCAGGGGCTGCTTCCTGCCAGTGGCTTCATGTCTTTTCGTCCGCCTTACAGTAGTGGTGACTGTTCCGGATTCTCACCGGATTCCTCGCACTTTCTTCTATAATAATACCTTATTTCCCGGGGATGTCAAGATTTTGTATCTCTACCAGCTTCTCAATCAGGCTGTCTATGGTGGCTTTCTGGGCCACCCAGGTCTGCATGCCCAAGGCATCGGCCGCCGCTTTCGTCTGAGCGCCGATGCAGACCGCCTTCACTTTACTGTAATCTATATCCCCGGCAGCAGCCTCGAAGCCCCGCACCGTGGAAGCGCTGGTAAACACTACGTAATCCAGTTCTCCCCTCTCCAGGATTCCTGGGATATCAAGAGGACAGCCTGATTCCTGAGGGTTCTCTTCCCCGTACAGCGTATCATAAAGGGGCACGTCCCAAATCTCCAGACCTTCCACTGCCTTAAGAGATTCCGTAAGCTTCTGGTTTCCCACAGCAGCCCTGGGAATCAGCACTTTCTCGCCAGCCCTGCACACAGCGGCCAGTTCCTTTCCCAAATGCTCCCCGTCATAGACCTGAGGAATCAGATCCCCGTACAATCCGTATTTTTCCAATTCCCTCTCGGAGCCGCTTCCAATCACTGCCACCTTGGCCCCTCCAATGCTTCGCACATCCAGCTTCCTCTTTTTCAGCTCTTCAAAAAAGAGACGTACCCCAGTGGGGCTTGTGAAGACGATCCAGTCAAAAGCATTCAGACGGGAGAGAGCCTTTTCAAGCTGAATATTATCCTGTCTTAAAACGGTACGGATGGCTGGAAGCTCCAGTACCTCCGCCCCCAGGCTGCGCAATTTTCCTGAAGTAGTCCCTGCCAGCTCTTTAGGCCTGGTCACAAGAACCTTTACCCCTCCTAATGGAAGTTTTTCTACCCAGGCAAAACGTTCCGCCAGCCGGCAGACTTCTCCTACCACGATAATGGCCGGTGTCTTGACCGGGCCTTGGAAAACTTTTTCCGGCAGGGAAGCCACATCCGCCACAATCCGCTCCTGGGAAGCCCTGGTTCCCTGGGAAAGAAAAGCCGCAGGCATCTGTGGATCCATTCCAGCTTTAATCAGTCCCCGGCAAATCGCCTCCAAAGAAGCGGCTCCCATCAGGAAGATTAACGTTCCCTTGGTGCGGACAAGGGCTTCGAAATCTATATCATACTCCTGCCCCTCCTTCTTATGTCCCGTAATAATATGTACGGAGGAACAGTAATCTCTATGAGTCACTGGAATTCCCTGGTAGGCCGGCACTGCCAGAGCGGAAGTCACCCCTGGAACCACCTCGTAGGAGATCCCTTCCCCTGCCAGGACTTCCAGCTCTTCCCCTCCCCGTCCAAAGAGGAAGGGATCTCCGCCTTTTAAACGCACCACACGTTTTCCTTCCTTGGCTTTCCTGGCCAAAAGCCGGCTGATCTGCTCCTGGGGCATCAGATGATGGCTGGAGCGTTTTCCTACGTTGATCTGCTCGGCCTCCTGAGGAATCATTCCCAAAACACTTTCACTCACCAGTGCGTCGTACACCACAACCTGGGCGTTCTTAAGAACCTCCTGCCCCTTGATGGTAAAAAGGCCAGGATCCCCGGGCCCTGCGCCCACCAGCCAAACCTTTCCCCAGCTTTTTCTTTCTTCTCTGTCACGCCGGATCTCTTCCAGAATCATTTGAGAGAGATCCGTTCCCGTCTTTTCTCCCTGGTCAAAGCTTCCCAAAAGCCGCCCCTCATAGACCTTGCCCGTCTCTTCCTCCTGATAAAGGGCATGGAGACTTAAAGTATTTCCCTGTATCTGGGCGAAAGCAGCGATGGGAGAAGAGCAATTTCCGCCTATGCCTCTGACAAACGCGCGCTCCGCCGCAGCACATGCCTGAGAACTTTTGTCATTATAATCCTCCAAAAAAGAATGGTCTTCCCCTGCTCTGCCCTGTACGGCGAGAATTCCCTGCCCCGCCGCCGGAATCATCTCATTCACGGAGAAATACCGGCTGATTCGTTCCTGAAGGCCCAGGCGCTTTAAACCCGCTGCCGCCAGAATCGTCCCGGCATACTCCCCGGAATCTACTTTGGAAAGCCTGGTGAGAACATTCCCCCGGATCATCTTAAATTTTGCCTGTGGATAAAGTTTCTTAAACTGAACCATCCTGCGGCGGCTGGAACATCCGATGGGCTTTGTAAAATCAATCTCCGCACACCCTTCCGGGAGTACCAGCACGTCCCTGGGATCCTCCCGCTTTGAAAAAGCCACCAAAGGCAGTTCCTCCGGCAGTTCCATAGGAACATCCTTTAAGCTGTGCACCGACAGATCTGTAATCCCCTCTGACAGCGCACGGTCCAGCTCCTTTACGAAAAGGCCTTTCCCTCCGATTTTGTCAAGGGATTTGTCTAAAATCCGGTCTCCGGAAGTTTTCATAGTTAGAATAGAAACCTCTGCTTCCGGGAGTTTCTCTTTTACCGCATCCCGTACCAGCTCCGCCTGAATCACTGCCAGACGGCTTTCACGGCTTCCCATACAAATCCTCTTCCCCATCCAAAGCCTCCTTCATCACGTCTTAATAATTTGACTGTCTCCATATACCTGCTCCAGGGCGTCCAGGCATTCCCGGAAGGTGCCGGCTCCCATATTGTCCCTGAGCCCAAACAGCATTTTATTGACGGCCCTCACCGCCGCCGACTGAATCTCATCCTGAAGCTTCTCCTGTTCTCCCTGGGTCACTGGAAGGCTGCGGACCTTCCTCTGAAGCCGAAGCCCCAGATCCAGAGCCGCCTTTTCCTTAATCTCCTGAATCTTGGGAATCATATCCCTGCATTCATACCAGACATAAAATTCTTCCATTTGCTCTTCAAAGATCTTTTCCGCCTCCTGGATAGCCTTTTTCTGCTCTTCGCTTCTGGCCTCCTCCTGAAAACAGTCTATGTCGTACAGAGTCACTCCCGCAAGGCCGGCTGCTTTCGGATCTATGTCTCTGGGAACCGCAAGGTCTATCAGCGTCACAGGGCCATTCAGCCTGGGTTCTATCAGTTCTCTGGTCAGGGTATAATTCGGACTCACCGTAGCGCTCACCACATAATCTGAAGCACTAAAAAGTTCCATTCGCTTCCCATAATCAATTCTGCTGCAGTCTCTTGGAATCTCCACAATTCCGCTGCGGTACTGCCTTACCGTAACCGTCACGTCGGCTCCCTGCTCCCGAAGCTGGGTGGCAGCCAATTTTCCCATCACGCCATTGCCGATCACAAGACATTTTTTTCCCTGAAACTCCATGCCCTTCTGTCTCAGAGTCTGTATGGCCGTCCGCACCACGGAAGTATCGGAGGGAGATAAGGCCACATTGGTCTTTACTTTTTTAGCTGCCGTCACCGCCTGCCGAAACAGTATCTCCAGCACATGATCCGCAGCATAATGCTCTCTGGCCAGCGCCAGGGCGTCCCCTACCTGAGTGACAATCTGATCCTCCCCCAGAATTTTCGATTCAAGCCCTCCAGCAAGGCGAAAGAGATGATGCACGGCTTCCCTGTCCCTTCTGCTAATAAAATATTCCTCATATTTCTGCGGTGAGACCTCTCTGTGCCTGCACAGCCATTCAAAGAGCGAGCCGGAAAAGGTATCGTCCGTACTCGCCCAAAGTTCCATGCGGTTGCAGGTGGAGAGCAGAACACAGCCCTCGATCCCCGGCACCTGCTTCAGCGCTTCCACTGCCGCTCCTGCATCCTTCTTTGTAAAAGAAAAAATCATACGTACATCCAGCACTGCCCGGTTATGGTCAATGCCGATCATCTGTATTCCCATCTCAACAGCTCCTTAACCCCTGACTGCTATTTACTCATTCCAGTCTGCACCGCATCCTGAACATGATCAATAAAAATCCGGCGGATTTCCGGGTATTCCCCCAGTCCCTTCATTCGGCACTCTACCTGAAAGCCTGCCGCCTCAAACTCAGCTTTCCAAGAATCCTCATCCCCGGACATATCGTTGGAGGCATGATCTCCCGCCACAATCATAAAGGGGGCAAGGATCACTCTTCTGGGTGAATTCTGACGGACCAGCTTCATCAGGGACTCCATGCTGGGATATGCTTCCACCGTACCCATAAATATATTCTTATATCCTCTGTCCTTAAACTGATAATCCAGAGCAGCATAAATAGAATTGGCAAAATGAGTCGTCCCATGTCCCATAAAGACAAGGGCCTCATCTTCTTTCAGAGGCATCTCCTCTGTCACCGCCTGTATCACACGCTCATTATCCTCCTGAGAAGTCAAAAGGGGAGAACCAAACACAATCCTGTCAAAATCCTTTTCAAAGGCCGTGGCATCCTGTATCATCTGATCGTTCTCAATCCCATTCAGAACATGGGTGGGCTGAACCACCACCTCCTGAATACCGTCCAGGCGCATCTGCTCCATGGCTTCTGTCACGGTAAAAATGCGGATACCGTCCCGCTTGAGAATCTTTCTGATAATCATTCCGCTGGTCCAGGCCCGGTAAACCGCAAAATCCGGACAAGCCTTTTGAATCTCTTCCTCAATTTTGTCAATGGTCTTTTTCCTGGTTTCCGGATAGCTGGTACCAAAGCTGACGACTAAAATCCCTTTGTCCGTATCCTTACGCTTTCCCAAAAAAGGCTGGTTTTCTGTCATTTACTTTTCCTCACTTTTATTATTCCCGCAGGCAACGAGTCAAGCTGCCGCAATCCAGGCTGCTTTCTCTTGCCGGCAAGCGGCAATTCACCTTGTGTTTGCATGGATATTTGGCGAACGCCGCAAGGGGTGCTGCATGCCAGCGGCACACGGTCAGCGCCGACCGAACCATGCTTTCAAGACGACAACAGGCGGCCTTTCCCTTTTGGAAATGCCGCCTGGGAAAATCCGAATATCTGTTTTCTCATTCGGAAACTGTACTCAAAAACTCAAAATCATTATAGCTGTCAAGACTGGGAAAGTCAAGCTGGCAGAAATGCTATTTCACCTTTGCTATCAGATCCCTTTTTTTGCTCTCTCTACTTTTCTCCGTAGGCACGGATCACAGAGGAAATTTCCCGGGTGCATGACTTACACCGGATGGACTGAAGGGCCTGCTCCATATCTCCTTCCTTTACTTCCTCGGTGATAATCACCAGCTCCGCCCACTCACTCTGTTTCTTTTTCTGCATCACCTGCTCCACGCTGACCTTAAACTGAGCGAACACCGCCGCCAGCTCTGCCAGCACGCCTGATCGGTCCTCCACCAGAATCCTTAAGAAATACCGGCTCTTTACCTCTTTCATAGGTCTTACAGGAAGGTGCTTATAGCAGGTGCAGGCAATCCTTCCGCAGCAGCCATGCAGAATATTTCTGGCAATCTCAAAAAGATCCCCAGCTACGGCGCTGGCCGTAGGCAGCTCGCCAGCCCCTTTTCCAAAAAACATGGCGTCTCCCACCGCATCCCCATGGACAAAAACCGCATTATAAGCATCATTTACCGAAGCAAGAGGATGAGACTGAGGAATCAGCATAGGCGCTACATATGCCTCGATTTTCTCCCCGTCATAGCGGCTCATGCCAATCAGTTTAATAACGCATCCCATCTCCCTGGCATACTTCATATCCCGTGCTGTAATCTTTGTAATCCCCTCTGTATATACATCCTCAAAAGAGACTCTGGAATTGTAGGCAATAGAGGCCAAAATAGCCACCTTTCTCCCGGCATCCAGTCCCTCGATATCCGCAGTTGGATCCGCTTCCGCATACCCAAGCTCTGCGGCAAGAGCCAGAGCTTCTGAAAACTCCATCCCATCTTGGGTCATCTTAGTAAGGATAAAATTGGTGGTACCGTTGACAATCCCCATGATCTCATCCAGGTGATTGGCTGCCAGAGACTGCTTCAAAGGGGTGATCACTGGAATTGCCCCAGCCACCGCAGCCTCAAATAAGAGATCGCACTTCTTTTCTCCTGCCAGATCCAAAAGCTTTCCGTGATTAGCCGCCAACAAATCTTTATTGGCCGTCACCACATGCTTGCCTGCCTGGAGGGCCTGCTCTATATAAGTCCCTGCAGGCTCCAGCCCGCCCATAAGCTCTGCCACAATCTCAATCTCCGAATCCTCCAGGATTTCTTCCCAGGAATCTGTAACCAAAGACGGATCTTCCACCCGGGCAGCCGCTTTCTGTACGTTACGCACTAAAATCTTCTTAATCTCCAGCCTGGCGCCGATCTTTTTTTCCATTTCCGGCTCCTGGCTTTTTAATACCTTGTACGTTCCGTACCCCACAGTTCCAAGTCCAAGCAAGGCTATTTTAATTACTTTCTCTTCCATATTTTTCAGAGGGAACCCCCTCCTCTCCTTTCTCTTAATGCCTGTGTCCTTTATCAGAAAACACCTCACAGAATCTGGCTGCAAAGGAAGGTTTTTCCCCTGCAATAAACAGATGGGACTGATCCCCCAGCTTTGCGGCCCGGAAGTACGCACATCCCTTTTCTCTCTCTTCGGTAACAATCTCAGACACAGAAGTGGGCGCCAGCACCAGACTGTGCCACAGCACAAAGGGCGAGACGTTCCACAGGTGGGACAAAAACACACATGTAATGGCAAAATGGCAGAAAAAAGTGACGGTCTCTTTGGATTCCCGCAGAACTTTGTATCGCAGTCCATCCCGCACATACCCATGTTCAGCCAGAAAGTTGTCGAATTCCTTCGTAACAGAGTCATACACTTCCGCCATATCGCTGCACCTGGCAATCTCAGAATTTCTCCATTCTTCCCCATGCACGTATTCCGGATGGGCCGTCCAATAAGAAGGAAGCACATCCCAGGGAATCCTTGGAATATACTTCCCATTAAACTTCTTACAGTCCCCATAGGCTTTCTGAAGCTCTTCAGACAAATTCAAATCCACCCTGGCCGGAAATTCCGCAAGCCAGTTCAGCACAGTTCCCTCTTTTCCTGTTTTCTCCAGAGAATACGAGGCGGTATCCCTGGCGCGTCCCAGAGGCGACACAAAACAGGTGCCCAGATCCAGCCTGTCAGCAATTCCGGCCAGGAGCATAGCCTCTTTATGCCCCTTTTCCGTAAGGGTATCATTTACGTAATCCGGATCCCCATGCCGGATAAACAACAGTCGCATTTTTTCTCCTCCTCATGCCGCTTTTAGAAAATAATACCACGCAGTCCCATCCCTGGCAATACGTCATTTTAAATCCCCACTCTATGATTTCCTTGCATACTTCCCCAAATCATAATAAAATGATACCAGGTCGAAATACCTTTCGCCCTAAACATCCTAAAATCAAAGAATCCGGAAGGATAAAATAAAACCGGAAAGGAGATTCATTATGAGTAAAATATTAATCAGCCCCTCCAAATATATACAGGGCCCGGGAGAAATGAAAAAATTAGGCGCTTATGCCGCAGGCTACGGCAAAAAGGCCCTTATTCTGATCAGTAAGGGCGGCTATAAGCGGATCGGCTCTGAGATTGAAGACAGCTTTAAAAATCAGGACTGCGCAACTGAATTTGATTTCTTTAATGGAGAGTGCAGCAAAAACGAAATCAGCCGTCTTACTTCGGTCATGAAGGAAAAGAGCTGTGATCTGGTAATTGGGATCGGCGGCGGGAAGATTTTTGACACGGCCAAGGCAGTGGCCTATTACCAGAAGGTTCCCGTCCTGATCTGCCCCACCATCGCTTCCACCGATGCTCCATGCAGCGCCCTCTCTGTTCTTTACACCGATGAGGGCGTGTTTGAAGAGTATCTCTTCCTTCCCGCCAACCCAAATCTAGTGCTTATGGATACGGAAATTATCGCCAAATCCCCGGTTCGCCTGACCGTGGCTGGTATGGGGGACGCCCTGGCAACTTACTTTGAAGCCCGTGCCTGCCAGCGAAGCCAGGCCACATCCTGCGCCGGCGGGAAAACCACAGAGGCCGCCATGGCTCTGGCCCGACTGTGCTTTGACACTTTGATGGAAGAAGGAGTAAAGGCCAAGATCGCTCTGGAGGCCGGAGCCTGCACCACGGCGGTGGAGAAGGTCATTGAGGCAAACACGCTCCTGTCCGGCATCGGCTTTGAAAGCGCCGGCCTGGCAGGCGCCCACGCCATCCACAACGGCTTGACCGTTCTGGAGGAATGCCATTCCATGTACCACGGAGAAAAAGTGGCTTTCGGAACCCTTACGCAGCTTGTCCTGGAAAATGTTCCCGCAGAGGATCTGGAGGAAATCTTAGATTTCTGCATCGAGGTAGGTCTTCCCGTAACCCTTGAGCAGCTTGGCGTAAAAGAAGCCACAGATGAAAAAATTATGGCAGTGGCCAAGGCAGCCTGCGCCGAAAACGACACGCTCCACAATATGCCCTTTGAAGTCACCCCTGAATCCGTGGCTGCCGCCATCAAAGCCGCAGACGCATACGGAAAATATTTTCTGGGCGAATAATTTGATGCTGGAAGAAGGAAAATGAATTGAACAACAAAGTAAAAAGAGACCGCTGGAGCCGTCTGCTCTCCAGATACCAAAGCGACCCTTCGGTTCGTCAGCTTATCTTTGTAAAGTATACGGGCTGCAGGAGCGCACAGGTCTTTCTCTATCAGAAGACAGAAAAAGGCTGGGACTGCATTTTAAGCTGTCCCGGCCATGTAGGAAAAGAAGGAATCGGAAAGGTCCGGGAGGGCGACCAGAAGACGCCGATTGGAGTCTATAATCTGCCCGGCGCCTTTGGAATCAAAGACAATCCCGGCACAGCCATGGATTATGTCAAAGTCACTCCATTTCACTACCTGTGCGCAGACGAGCATTATTATAACCAGCTCATTGACATCCGTGAAAAGCCCCATGACTGCCAAGGGGAACATATGATAGACTTTGTTCCTCACTACAATTATGGAATGTTTACAGATCACAACAAGGAATGTGTCTACGGAATGGGTTCAGCCATCTTTTTCCATTGCTTTGGCTTAAAGCCTTACACCGGAGGCTGCGTGGCTGTCAGTGAAAAAGACATGATAAAGATTCTTCAAAATACAGAACCTGGAGCCAAGCTGTGCATTTATCCCATGTGAATCCGGCTTACTTCGCAGACAGGAGAGAAACTTTTATGAAATACGATTTTACATCTGTAATTGACCGCCGCGGAAAAGACGCCCTGGCCGTAGACAGCCTTGGCAAAAATCCCGGCGCCCCCAAAAGTCCCAAAGAGGGATTTGACGCAATTCCCATGTGGGTGGCTGATATGAACTTTCCCACGGCTCCGGCCGTGCAGGAAGCCATCGCCAAACGGATCAGCCATCCAGCCTTTGGCTACTTCAATCCCAGGGATGAATACTATGATTCCATCATCCGATGGCAGGAAAGCCGCAACAAAGTCACGGGCCTTAGCCGGGACTGCATCGGCTATGAAAACGGCGTCTTAGGAGGCGTGGTATCGGCCCTGCGGGCTTTCGCAGCTCCGGGCGACTGTGTCCTGCTTCACAGCCCTACTTATATCGGCTTTACAGGAAGCATTCTGGCGAACGGCTTTAAAATTATACACAGCCCTCTGAAGCTGGACGAAAACGGTATCTGGCGGATGGATTTTGCGGATATGGACGCAAAGCTGAGAGAACACCGCATCCACACGGCGGTATTTTGCAGCCCCCATAATCCCTGCGGGCGGGTATGGGAGCGCTGGGAAATCGAAAAAGCCATGGAAGTCTACGAAAAAAATGACTGTATTGTTATTTCAGATGAAATCTGGTCAGACCTGACTCTGGAAGGATATCGCCACATTCCCACTCAGTCCGTAAGCGACTACGCCAAAAACCGCACCATTGCCCTCTACGCCCCCAGCAAAACCTTTAACCTGGCCGGGCTCGTCGGCAGCTACCATATTATCTACCACCCCACCCTCCGGGACCGGGTGCGCTCTGTCAGCGAAAAGACTCACTACAACAGCATGAACATCTGCTCTATGTACGGATTGATGGGCGCCTACAGTCCGGAAGGACAGGAATGGCTGAATGAACTCCGCCAAGTACTGACAAAAAATGCAGACTTCGCCTGCACTTATATACAGGAGCATTTCTCCGGCGTCCGGGTCAGCCGCCCCCAGGGAACTTATATGCTCTTTCTGGACTGCAGCCAGTGGTGCCATGATACAGGGAAAGCCCTGGATGAGCTTCTGGAAGCCGGCTGGGACGTAGGCGTAGCCTGGCAGGACGGCCGCCCCTTCCACGGAGAATGTTCCATACGCATGAATTTAGCGCTGCCCTTTTCTCGGGTGGAGGAAGCCTTTAGGCGTTTGTCCAGGTATGTATTTGAGGTTTGAGCCAAGGCTGAAATAAACAGGTTTACGCCCGCCTTGACTACTCATTAGCAAAGACAGGCAGGGCCGTCAACGGCGGCGCCTGTTTTTGCTTATATCCACGGAAATCATACATTCTTTCCCGCAAAACGCTATTCCATATTTGATAATATTTTTCATACCACGCCGCTTTAGTCCTTCCGCATACTTTTTTTCTTCTATCTGAAGCAAAGCTTCTCTGCAGCCCGCTTCCAAGTCTCCATCATCCGCATACTTTATCTCGATTACAATTCCAATCCGATCCGGTGTCTGGATGGATATGTCACTGTATCCTTCTCCAGTCTCCGCATTGGATTTGACCAGCCAGCTCTCCTGGCTTCTAAGTAGTCCCAGCAGCATGCCGTGGTAGAAATTTTCTTTCATATTTGTCCGGACTGCTGTATCCCGCACACTGATGGAATCCCACAAGTAATCATGAAGCGTCTCCTGGATTGCTACCGCATCCCCAACTGGAAACGCCGCACAGAAGCGGTTGATTCTCGCAGAGTCTGAACGTGTTACTTCCCGGAACCAGTCCTGCACAAGGTCAGAAAACAGTTTGCAGATCTCACCATTGGGAATCCACAGCCTGAACAGATCCGCATCCGCTCGCTCCACATGCTTTCCTGTCAGATATCCTGTAGAATAGAGAACACTCCATACATTTTCAACGCTGTTATCTATCTCCCTATAGGTCAGTTCCTGTTTGATGCTTTTCGTTATTTTTTCGCCAGACAACAGCTCTTCTATTTCATCCTTGGTGGTCTGATCCGCTTCTTTCAGCATCCGGAGAATCAAATCATTCCCGCTGGTATTGGCCCAGTAGTTTTTTGGTGAGGCAGCCGGATCAGCCAACAGCTCATCGCAATAATTGATCACGTCCCAGGGGCAATATACGTCCTCATCCCCAAATCTGTATCCATCATACCAATCCCGGATCACCTGTTTGTGTCTTGACAAGCCATAAAAATTCAACATCTCATCTACATCTTCGTCCGTAAAGCCAAAAAATTCATCATACCGGACATCAGAAATCGTGTGTACTTTCAGGTTGTTCAAACCCGTGAAGATACTTTCCTTGGAAATCCGCAGGCATCCGGTAAGGACGGCAAAGTAAAGACTGTCATTTGTCTTCATGGCATTGCCGAGCAGGCTGCGGATAAGGCTTACCATTTCATTATAATAGCCGGATTGAAAGGCCTTATCCAGAGGAACATCGTATTCGTCAATCAGTAAAATAACTTTTTGACCATAATGCTTGTATAAAAGCTGAGAGAGAGTCCTCAGACTGTCAAGCAGAATGTCGTCCGTCATAAGAAAGCTTCCATCTCTGATTGTCGTCAACCCATGATATAACTCTTTATCAACCAAGCCAAGATGATCGCTGTCAGACAAAAAGCTGAAACGGCGGGCTTCATTCCCAATTACCCGGCGCAGCGCTGCAGCTGCCGTTTCATATTTTCGTCCGTCTACACTTTTCAGGCTAATGGAAATTACAGGGAATTTGCCCATGTATTTTTCACAAAGTTCTGTTTCCCGCATAATCTTTAAGCCGTCAAACAGCGCTGGGGCACTCCCGGCCTCAAAAAAGCACTTCAACATACTCAT
>DVGR01000146.1 GCA_018712605.1 Candidatus Choladousia intestinigallinarum | reverse complement strand
TTCTGAAGCCTACTATAGAATCAGTTCTTATTCTCGGTTTTATTTATACCTTTAAGGTTTTCGATCTGGTATACGTAATGACCAGCGGGGGTCCGGTCAATTCTACCCACATGCTGTCCACCTATTCCTATAAGCTTTCCTTTGAGATGTTTAAGTACAGCCAGGGTTCTGCGGTGGCCAATGTGCTTCTGGTGATTCTTTTGCTGGTAGGAATGGTTTACCTTAAGGTGACGAAGGAGGGAGACTGATGGGAGAAGATAAAAAAATAACGGGAAAGAAGAATATACTGCTGTGTATCGCTTCCATCTTTATATTTTGTGTGTTATTATTTCCATTATACTGGATTGTTGTGACATCGCTGAAAACAGAGACGGAGATTTTCCAGATTCCTCCAACCTTTTGGCCGGAGGTCTTAAATCTCAAGTCCTATGCGGCCCAGGTGGAGACCGGGGATTTTAATATGTTCCAGTCCTTTGGAAACAGTTTTCTGATTTCCATAGGAGCTACTTTGGTGGCGGTAGTTCTGGCGGTGCCCGCCTCTTACGGCATTGCCAAGTACCATTTTAGGGGGAAGAAGCTGATGCTTCTGGGCTTTTTGGTGACACAGATGCTGCCGGTGGCAGTGCTGCTTACGCCCATGTTTATTATGTTCCGCAACATGCACGTATATAATACCCCCTGGGCGGCCATTTTGGCGGACGCCACCATCGGGATTCCCTTCTCTGTCCTGATCCTGAAGAATTACTTTGCTTCCATTCCGGGAGAGCTGGAGGAAGCGGCCTGCATTGACGGGTGCAACCGGTTTACTGCCTTTCTGCGGGTGCTGATTCCTGTGGCGAAGCCCGGAGTTATGGTATGCGCAATCTTTTCTTTCCTTTATGCCTGGGGAGATCTGGCCTATGGAATGACCTTTATTCTGGATCAGCAAAAAAGGCCTATTACGGCGGGGATTTTTAATTTCATGGGGCAGTACGGTACAAAGTGGAGTTATCTCACGGCCTTTGCGGTGGTGACGATTCTTCCTGTGGCCCTCATTTTTATCTTTATGCAGAAATATATTATCAGCGGTATCACAAGCGGTGCGGTGAAAGGATAAACAAAAGGAGGAGACGTATGATTCGTTTAGAAAAAGACAGACTGGTTTTTCATTACGATGCGGAGGAACTCTGGATCGAGCCGTGGGGGGCAAACGCCCTGCGCATCCGGGCCACGAAAAACTGCTGTATGCCTGAAGAAAACTGGGCGCTTCTGTCCCCTGAACCTTCGGAATGTGTGCTCAGAGAGACCGGGGAGGGAGCGGAGATCATAAACGGCAAGATCCGGGCGGCAATTTCGCACCTGGGTAAAATCATTTTTTATAACCAGGAAGGGAAGATCCTGCTGGAAGAATACTGGCGGGACAGAAAAGATATCCTGGATCCCAAGTGCAGCGCCATTGAGGTGGAGGCCAGGGAATTTAAGCCCAACATAGGGGCCAATTATCATCTGACGATGCGTTTTGAGTCCCAGGATAAAAAAGAGAAGCTCTATGGCATGGGACAGTACCAGCAGCCGTATCTGGACCTGAAGGGCATGGATTTTGAACTGGCTCACAGAAATTCCCAGGCCAGCGTTCCCTTCTTGCTGTCCTCCAGAGGATATGGCCTTCTCTGGAACAACCCCGCAGTAGGCCGTGCTGTATTGGGACAGAATATTATAAGCTTTGAAGCGTTTTCTACCAAGTGTTTGGACTATTGGGTGACGGCGGGAGATACGCCAAAGGAGATTGAGGAAGCCTATGCCTCTGTTACCGGCACGGTTCCCATGATGCCGGAATATGGCCTTGGTTTTTGGCAGTGCAAGCTCCGCTATCAGACCCAGGAAGAGCTTTTGGAGGTGGCCAGGGAATACAAGCGGAGAAATCTTCCCCTGGATCTGATCGTCATTGACTTTTTCCACTGGCCGAACCAGGGAGAGTGGAAATTTGACCCGGTGTACTGGCCGGATCCTGACGCCATGGTGCGTGAATTAAAAGAGATGGGCGTGGAACTTATGGTATCCATCTGGCCCACCGTGTCCAGGGAGAGCGAGAATTTCCAGGAAATGATGGAGAAGGGCTATCTGATCCGCACGGAGAGGGGATTCCGCATGGCCATGTATTTTGAAGGCTCTACCATTCACTATGACGCCACGAATCCGGGAGCCAGGAAATACGTCTGGGGCAAGGCGAAAAAGAATTATTATGACAAGGGGATCAAGGTCTTCTGGCTGGACGAGGCAGAGCCTGAATACACGGCCTATGACTTTGACAATTACAGATATTATCTGGGAACGGATCTGGAGGTGGGCAATATCTACCCCAGAGAATATGCCCGCACCTTCTATGAGGGAATGGAAGAGGCTGGACAGGAGAATATCGTAAATCTTCTGCGCTGCGCATGGGCCGGCAGCCAGAGGTATGGAGCTCTGGTATGGTCCGGGGATATCGCTTCCAGCTTTTCCAGTATGAGGAATCAGCTTGCGGCAGGACTGAATATGGGAATTGCGGGAATTCCCTGGTGGACCACAGACATCGGGGGCTTCCACGGAGGGATTCCCGAGGATCCTGGGTTTAGGGAGCTCTTTGTCCGCTGGTTCCAGTGGGGAGCCTTCTGTCCAGTTATGCGTCTCCACGGTGATCGGGAACCAAAGCAGCCTCAGGTAGGGACGACAGGGGGAGCCACTTGCCTTTCCGGGGCCCCCAATGAAGTATGGAGCTACGGAGAGACGGTGTATGAGATCTGTGTCAAGTACCTGAATATCCGGGAACAGCTTCGGGATTATACGAGAGAAATCATGAAGGAGGCCCATGAGAAGGGAACTCCCGTAATGAGAACGCTGTTCTATGAATTCCCGGAGGATGAGAAAGCCTGGGAGATCGAGGATGAATACTTGTACGGTTCTAAGTATCTGGTGGCTCCTATCCTGGAAGCCGGAGCCAAAACACGCAGAATCTATTTCCCGGGTGAAAATGTTACCTGGGAGGACTTTGAGACAGGAGAGTCCTACAAAGGAGGTCAGTGGGCGGAGGTGAAGGTAACGCTGGAGTCCATGCCTGTTTATATCAGAAAATAAGAGAAATACTTTTGCGTCAATTAGCAGAGGTTGCTGAAGTGGGATGAAGCCGATAAAGGTTTTGTCCCACTTTGTGTGTAGCAGTTCAGCCATCAGGTATGACACGGGATGATTTATGCTCGCATAAAAAGATAAAAGTTTTTGCTTGACAAAAAGCATCAAAAGATGCATAATAATATCACATTTCATTTGAATATCTATTGATAATCTATAAGAAGTCACTTAATAAACCCTAGAGATTGTTTGTTGGTTCCCGCAAGCTTGGGATTCTATTGTTTGCCGCATGGTCTTTGATTAGAGAAATTGGAGGGAGGCGGACTGAAGGAAGGAGAAGTTATAGGAGGCAGGTACCGCCTGCTAAGAAAGCTCGGACAGGGGGGAGAAGGCAGCGTTTATTTGGCAAGACATTTGGCCACAGGGGCACTTTGGGCGGTAAAGATACTCCCCAAAAAAGAAGGAAGCAGTGAGCTTCATGAGCTTCAGGTCTCAAAGAAGCTCCGGCATCCGGGAGTCCTGCAGGCCACAGATCTTCTGGAGGATCAAAATTTTTTCTATCTGATTATGGAGTACATCCCTGGCGGAAGTCTGAAAGAAAAGGGAAATCTGTCTGCGGATGAATTTTTAGAAATTGCCTGCGGCTTGTCAGAGATTTTGGTGTATCTCCATTCAGAGAAGAATCCTGTCCTTCATCTGGATCTGAAGCCCTCCAATATCCTTCTGCGAGAGGACGGTTCCCCGGTACTCATAGACTTTGGAGGCGCTCTGCGCAAACGGGAGGATCAGGGGATGGCTCATCTGGGAACCAGAGGGTATGCGGCTCCAGAGCAGTATGATCCTCTGGGAACGGCCGATGAGAGAACCGATATCTATGGGTTTGGAGCGGCTATGTATTCGGTGTTTTATGGAAAAATTTATGAACCGGAAGCGAACCGCCCATGGATCCGGGAAAAAGGAAAGACACGGAAATCCGACAAAAAATGGGAAAAGAAAATCCGAAAAATCCTGGTTCATTGTCTGAAGGAGAAAAAGGAGGAAAGAATTTCTACAAGCAGGGAACTGCATCTGCAGTGGAAGAAGATTTTGCGGCAAAAAAGGAGAGAGGAAAAGCAAAAGCAGTATTTTATGGCGGGGGGGATTTTGGCCGGCGTCATGGCATTGACGGCTTACTCTCTCTTACATTTTTCAGGACAGTCCAAGGAAGAGGCTTCCTCACATCTTCTTGCACAGGCAGAGTATCTGGGCTTTGAGCAGGCAGTTCATTGTTATGAAAAAGTAATCCAGGAGAATCCACAGGACGGAAAGGCTTACCAGGGACTGCTTTCGCGAATCACAGAGGATGGAAGCTTTTCCTTAGAGGAAGAAGAGATCCTTAAGAAAATCCTGTATGAAAATTACGGTGGGCAGGGGCAAACAGTTTTAGAAGAACTGCAAAAGAATGCAGAAGCATATGGAAATTTTGCTTATGAGACAGGAATTGCCTATTGGTATTACTTTGAGGGATCAGGAGGGAGAAGCGCTGCAGCCAGTTGGTTTGAAGAAGCTGAGGATTTTGGAAAAAAGATGGAAAAAGAGCCCTTTTGGATAGAGATGGCCGCAATCCATGCCAGAATCGGCAGCTATTATGGAAAGCTGCTTGCCGGAGATGAGCAGGAGAAATATTTGACCCTTTATTGGGAGGATCTGTCCGGCCTGTACCGGTCTGAAAAGCTGCAGACAGAAAGGATTCATCTGCAGATAGAAAATGAACTTCTGGATTTTATGATTCTGCATTTTCATGTTTTTACATCCCAGGAGGATAAAAGGAAGGAGGCGGAGACAATCATAGAAGAAATTATAGAAGAAATTATAAGGGAGATCCAAGAAGAGGATGGAGAAAAAAATGCATATGACGGAAAGGAGGAAGAGAGACAAGCTTTATATGGAAAAGCCCGGCAGGCCCGGGAAGCAGTGGGGAGAGTATTCCAGGTCCAAAGGGATCCTTAAGAAAGGCGGGGGAAAAAATGAGAAAAAAGAGAAGAGCAGAGTGGGGGATATTTGTTTTTTCTGCAGGAATGTCAGCGCTTATGACAGGATTGGCT
>DVGR01000145.1 GCA_018712605.1 Candidatus Choladousia intestinigallinarum | reverse complement strand
GATTGGCTGCTTTAAAAGCATTTTGCCGATACGCCTCATCGAACACAGTTGAATATCTTGAAATATTCCAACAGGTTTTAGACATCAAGCCAAAGAAAGGTATGTCAAAAACGGTAAATTATCTGAGCATTGATGCCATAACATTGTTACTAAAACAGCCCAATCCCAATACGCCTAACGGCATCAGGGATCTGGCTTTATTATCACTTTTATATGAATCTGGATGTCGTGTACAGGAACTCATTGACATAAAAACAGGCAATATATCTTTTAAACCTCCTGCAACGGTTACCGTGACTGGAAAAGGCAGCAAAGTTCGTATTATTCCACTTAGTTCGAATGCTACTTCTATTATCGCCAGATATGCTAAAATATGTCAGGTATTTAATCCAGAGCAAACTTTATTCACTAACTACCGTAAAGAACCACTGACACGTTCTGGGGTGGCGTATATCCTGCGGAAATATGTAAAGAAAGCAAAACAAAAAGAACCAGCATTGTTTGGTAATACAGATATACATCCTCATGTTTTGAGACATTCTAAAGCGATGCATCTTCTTGAGGGCGGTGTGAATCTTATTTATATCAGAGATTTTCTAGGGCATTCATCTGTTACGACTACAGAAATTTATGCAAAATCAAACCCTGAGATCAAGCGAAAATTTTTAGAAGAAGCAGCACTAAATATTGATTCAAAGATCGTCAAATACTCTGAAGAAGAAAAACAAACTCTTTTAGATTGGTTAAAAAACAATATCTAAATATTATGTGGAGTTTAAATCGTGGGAGAGCCTTTATTTAACAGGTTCTCCCCATGTTCTTCACATAATATAAGACTTTTCATAAGATGAGACGCCTGTTCTGATAAACAAAGACGGGCGACCTGCCGGAAGCAGGAGTTATATGTGGGTTTACCGTACCGATCAGATGTATGCAGACCGTCCTGTATGAATACCAAAAGCCCTGCCAAAGCCAAAACAGAAGGAGAGCCGTGCATACCTTGCCCTGACCGTGATCCAGGCCATCTTCTCTTGCTTCTCTGGCATTACGCAGGAGCGGATTATAGAATTCTTCTGCATATGCGCCTACATAGGTCGATGTCTGTTTGCCTGTCATTTGTTTTCTGCCATAAAGGCATTTTCCATTTCTACGATCTTTGATTTTGGGAATTTATTGCACGGTCAAGTTCCATAATGGCGGCAAGGCACCGTCAATCTTTTCATTTCCTTATCGTTTCCTTAGAATTCCTTCTTATACTGTGTATACAGAGCGGGGAGGGACGGCTCCATAGCCGTTGTGCGGAGATAAGCCGCAGATTAGGCGCTCTGTAAGAAGAAATCAGGAGGAAGGATATGGGATCAAATATCATTACAGTAAGAAATCTGCGAAAGAAGTTTCGCGGGCAGGAGGTTCTCAAGGGGATTACCATGAATATTCCGGAGAATTGTGTTTACGGGCTTTTGGGGCCGAACGGCGCCGGAAAATCCACATTATTGAAAATGATCACCGGACTGTTGCGGCCCTCGTCGGGGGCGGTCTTTTTCCGGGGGAAAAAATGGACCAGGGAGAACCTGGCGGAGATTGGCGCGTTGATCGAGACGCCGCCTATCTATGAAAATCTCACGGCATGGGAAAACATGAAGGTACGCGCACTGCTTTTGGGAATCGGGGATGAACAGATCCAGGAATTGCTCGAACTGCTGGAAATCGCAGATACCGGCAGGAAAAAGGCAGGAGCCTTTTCTCTGGGAATGAAGCAGCGGCTGGGAATCGCTCTGGCCCTTCTGAACCATCCCAGGCTGCTGGTGTTGGACGAACCGATTAACGGATTGGATCCGGTGGGAATCCAAGAGCTGCGGGAGCTGATCCGCAGTTTTCCGGAAAAAGGGATTACCGTCATTCTTTCCAGTCATATTCTCAGCGAAATTCAGCAGACGGCCGATTATATCGGTATTATTTCTGACGGACAGCTGGGATTTGAAGGAAAGGTTGATGAGCAGGAGGATTTGGAGAAGCTGTTTATGGAAGTTGCTGCGAAGGGAGGAAAGAAAAGATGAAGCGGTTTTTTCTGGCGGAAAAAATGAAATATCGTCACATGGCTATGGGCGGCGTCATATTCCTCATGCCCCTGATCTGCGTGTTTCTTTCTGCATGGCTCACACACGTCTATTTTTTTGTAGACAGCTATAACTGGTGGTATACGGCATTATATCCGGGCTTCCTTGGAATATTGTGCGGTATGCTGGGGAATAAGGATAAAAGAAAGAAAAACCATACCATCGGCTCTCTGCCGTGCAGTATGGGAAAAATATGGGATTCCAAAATCCTCGTGGGAGCATGGATGTCGGCAATCGCCACAATTTGTATTGTCATTTTGACGATCCTTGTGGGAAAAGGAATGCAGGCCGGGTTGCATATGGATTTTATTGCAGTTCCCTCTTTGAAGGCGCAGATTCTTGCCGGAATCCTGATATGGATCACGACTTTGTGGGAGATTCCCTTCTGTCTGCTGCTGGTTCAGAAAATGGGCACGTTCCTGACATTGATCGTCCATATGGGATTTTATGTGGTCCTGGCGATGATCATGTCCCTGAGACCATGGTTTGCTCTCTTTCCTCAGGCAATCACGGCCAGGATCATGTGCCCCGTTCTGGGGGTTATGCCAAACGGTCTTTTGATGCAGCCGGGACAGATGTACTATTCCGCCCAGCTTGCAGAGGTCTGGGCGGTACCTGTGGGAATCGCGGCGTCGCTGGTCTGGTTTGGGCTCATTTGGATACTGAGCAGAAGATGGTTCGAAAGGAAGGTGGTTTCCAAATGAGAGGATTTTTAAGAGAAATCAGAGCGGAGCTATGGAAAATGCGTCATACGGTTCTCTATCCTCTGCATTTGGGAATCCCCCTTCTGGGAGCTGCTGTATTTCTGGCATATGGCTGGTTTGCAGGAAGGAGCGGCCCTGGTCTGCTGTCTGGCTATGTCGAAGCGATCGGCTTGGCGCTTCCTTTTGTCATCAGCGTGGTATGTTCCGGAAACATCCGTTTGGAAGAAGAAAATCATTTTCAGATCTTTCTGGGAATGAATAAGCATAGGTGGAAAAATTTTCTGACGAAGTTCTGCGTGTTGGTGGGGATGGGATTTTTGTCCATTGCGGCAGCCGTTCTCATTTTTGGGGCAGGCTTGGGATACTTCGCGGAAAGAAATCCTGCGGTACGGATTCCATGGATGCTGTATCTGCAACTGACTGCTGTTCTTTTCCTGGGAGCCGTTCCTTTGTATTTGGAACACTTGTTTTTGAATTTGAAGTTCTCCGGAATGGTGTCGCAATGCGTGGGTGTGGCGCAGTTTTTGCTGTCGGCCTTGTTTCTTACAGGGCTGGGAGAGGGAAGATGGCAATTTTTTCCCTGCTCCTGGAGTGCAAGGGGAGGAGCCATGCTGCTGCAGAACTGGATATATCAGGAAAAAAAAGGAGGTATTGGCGGAAGGGAACGGATGCAAACGGCAGGAATCTGTCTCTTGCTCCTCTTTTTCATCTGTGTCATAATTGGAACGTGGTTTCATTATTATGAAGGAAGGCATTGCAATGATTGAAATACTGGCGGTTGATGACGATCGCGGAATTCTGGAAATGATCCGAAAAGCGCTCTCTAGGGAGGGTTATCTGGTAACGGTGCTGGACGATCCGATGAAGCTGGATATAAGTTCCCTGGGGAAATACCAACTGATCCTTCTGGATGTGATGATGCCGAGGACGGACGGTTTCAGTCTGTGCCGGGAGATCCGGGATCTGGTGGATTGTCCGATCATTTTTCTCACGGCAAAGACGGACGAAAAGGCGCTGATGGAAGGACTTGGGATCGGCGGAGACGACTATATTACCAAGCCCTTTGGAATTGGAGAACTGCGGGCGCGGGTATCTGCGCATATCCGCAGAGAGAAGCGGGAGAAAAGGCATTTTATATATATCGGGGACGTGCGTTTTTCCATGCAGGAACGAAAAATATACTGCAAGGATACGGAGATTGGCTTTACAAAGGCAGAATATGATATCTGTGAATTTCTTGCGCTGAACCGGGGACAGGTGTTTTCCAAAGAGCGGATATTGGAGAAGATTTTTGGTTTTGACGGAGAGAGCAGCGATTCCGCCATCACGGAGCATGTGAAAAATATCCGGGCAAAATTTCAGAGGTTTGAAATGAATCCCATTGAAACGGTGTGGGGGATTGGGTATCGATGGAAATAAAGAGCAAACAGAAAACGCTGACAGGGTTGTTCCTGAAATTTGCAGTCCTGTTCTGCGTGAATACATTTTTGATCTTGATCGGCTGTACATTGCTGCTGATGGCTGCCGCTTTTTTTGGACAGGTGCTTCCGGCAAATTATGCGGAAACGCGATTAGCGGAACATACGGCTGAAATACAGGAAGCCGGGAATGAGCCGGAGAGGTGGATGCCGGAAGGCTGCACATATGGGATTTATGACGAGAAAGGCCGTTGGATCACAGGAAGCTTTGTGGAAGCGGAGCGGGAACATGCGTGGGATCAGTACCGCAATGAAAGTATTTTTGCCGAGGCACAAAATTATTATCGATTTATCCGGCAGGATAACGGGAATATCTGTATCGTGAAATATAGCGTATATATGAAATACGCCTGGAACGCGCTGAATAAAATACTTCCGGCGCCAGAGCTTATGTCCTTTATTCTGGCAGGAATCTTATTCATTGTAAATGCGATCCTACTGTCCCGGCATTTTGCCAGAAAGCTCAACCGGCAGTTGGAGGAGCTTCGGGGGATCACAGAAAAAATTGCGGAAAATGATCTGGAATTTCAGACCAGTCCATCGGATATCCGTGAGATCGACGGGGTGATGAAATCCTTGTCTCATCTGAAGGATGCTCTCAAAAATTCCCTTTCCGCGCAGTGGGATATGGAGCAAGAGAAGCAGGAACAGCTGGCCTCGCTGACCCACGATATCAAGACGCCTCTTACGATCATAAAGGGAAATGCGGAATTGCTGGCGGAATCGGAGCTTTCCCATGAGAATAAAGAATGCGCCGATTATATTTTGTCTAACGCCAGTGATATCCAGAAATATCTGGACCGTATGAAAGACGTGCTGCACGGGGCCTCCCCGGAATATGAGGAGATGGTTTTTTCCTGTACGCAGATGGAGGAAATCTTCGGGGAAGCTGTCATGCAGATTGGCGCGGCGGAGAAAATCCCGGTAGCACTGCGTAAAGAGGGATCCGAGGACGACCGGAGTAAATACAAGATAAACTGTTGTCCGGAAAGTATGCTCCGGGCCTGGAAAAATATTCTCAGCAACGGGGCGGAGTATACGGACAAAAAGAAAGGAGTGACGGTAACCTTTTCTCTGCGGCAGGAAGATACGCAGGAATATCTGGAGGCCGTTGTCCGTGACTATGGTCCGGGATTTTCTCCGGTCGATATGGGACATGTGGATCAGGAGTTTTACAGCGGAGACGCCAGTCGTCATAACCGGAAGCATCAGGGGCTGGGGATGGCCATTGCCCGGAAGTTTTTGGAAGAGCAGGGCGGCAGGCTGGAATATGGAAATCACAAGGATGGGGGCGGAGAAGTCCGGTGCCTTGTGAGGGTGGAAAGTGATAAATATTGACACTCGTCCTTTACCAGAGGAGCAAGAAAAGAAAGACGGTTCTATTCACCGTGGACTATTGGTAGAAAATGAAGTTGTAAAAAATAAAATGGAATAACCACTACTCGCACAGGAGCATTACCGAGCAGGAAATCTTGAAAAAGGATCTTCCTGCTTTCTCTTTTGCCAAAATCAAAAAGGAGAGCCTATGCAGGAAACCACGCAGACAGCACACGGAATTGAAAAATTTTTTGGAGTAAAATTAATTTTCATTTCTTCATTCTTTTAAAATTTACTTTCATTTTACGTGAGTGAGATAGAAGTCTTTACCTGCCTCCGGTTACAATTTAATTGTTCTAAAGATGGAACCTATAGAAAAGAAATTAAACTTATATTTGGAGGAAAGGAAATGTCTATGACGAAGAAAGGTGCGGCAACACAGTCGCAGAAGTTAATGGTTTTT
This sequence comes from Candidatus Choladousia intestinigallinarum, assembly GCA_018712605.1. Classification (GTDB taxonomy): domain Bacteria; phylum Bacillota; class Clostridia; order Lachnospirales; family Lachnospiraceae; genus Choladousia; species Choladousia intestinigallinarum. The sequence goes on along the minus strand of DVGR01000145.1, from coordinate 3,557 downwards.
GTATTATCAATGTCCCTTTACGGACTAGCCACTTTATTTACAGAGCTGATTCCAAGCTTTCAGGTAGGTATTGTGGAGTTTTCTGTTGAATTCTTTTTGTTTATTCCACTGACGCTGTCTATGCTTTTTGACCCGCTCTCAGCGGCTCTTGGCGCGGCTACCGGCGAATTGGTTTTCAGTGAAATTATGCTTGGACAGTTCGGAGGCTTGGGTGAGCTGGAGAAATTTATTACAGTGACCATAGGCGTTTATATTGCGGGACGTCTCGTAAAAAATCCGAAAAACCGCGCAATGGTTGGGGCTGCGGCTTTTGTGGGCACAGGCGTCCAGCTTCTCATGGGAACTATCGTGGATATTTTAAAAGTACAGTTCGCCGTTGCAGATTTTGAGGCTGTTGCCGGACTTCCGGAGAGTGTGTTTGCTACAGAGGGGTTTGCTTTTGTAAATGACCTGTTGTTTTCTGGTATTTTGTTCTGCCTTTTGCCAACGCTTTATCTTGTGCCAAAGCTTTACGGAAAAATTGAACCGCTGCTTGGCATGCAGCCGAGAACAAAGGAAACCGGACTTGGCCAGATTAATGTAAGAACTGTTATTGTCTGTCTTATCAGCTTTGCCTGCGCTATTGGCGCTGAAATGATGGCAGAGAGCGGTCTGTCCTTAATTGACTGGGAGGCCGGATGGGCAGGAAATGGAACAGCTATTGCTGTCGGTATGATTGCCGCTGCGATTATCGCCATAATATTGCTTGGCATTATGAGAAAATCTGCAGAGCCTGCAGGGGAAACGAAGTAAGCGCTATGAAAAATATTATCAGTATTCAAGATTTAACATTTACATATCCGGGCGCTGATAAGCCGACCCTTGACCATTTGAATCTTGAAATAGAAAAAGGAGATTTTCTGGCGATTGTTGGAAATAACGGCTGCGGAAAATCTACGCTCTGCAAGGTGTTTAACGGCTTAATCCCGCATTTTATTTCCGGGACTTTTTCCGGACATGTGTGGGTGGATGGTGAAAATACTTTGGAGGCCGATGTGGGCGTGCTTGCTCATAAGGTTGGATATGTCTATCAGGATTTTGAAAATCAGATTGTACGCCCGACAGTGCTGGACGACGCCTCCTATGCCTGTCTTAATTACGGCATGAAGGATTACAAAGAGCGGGGAGAAGAGGCGCTTTCCCAATGCGGGCTTAAGGGCCGCGAGGACGAATACATATGGCAGCTTTCCGGCGGGCAAACGCATTTGCTGGCTTTAGCCGGAGCTGTAGCCCTTGGGCCTGAGGTGCTTATATTGGATGAACCCATTGCGCAGCTTGATCCCGGACATGCAGACCGTATTTATGATGTGCTAAAAGCGCTTAATGAAAAATTTGGAAAAACCATAATTGTCATAGAGCATCACACGGAATATATTGCGGATTATTGTAAGCATGTGCTGCTTTTAAGAGACGGGCAGGCCGCGTGGATGCTCCCGGCAGGAGAGGCTTTGGCAAGAGTTGATGAGCTGATTCAGAGTAATATTTTTCCGCCGCAGGTAACCATTGCCGGACATCGCCTTAGGTCAGAATGCATGGCGCCCCTTGAGAATCCTCTGCCCACGACAATAGAAGATGGAAAACGCGCTTTTTCATCGCTTATTTTGCAGCAGGATCGGAAAGAAAAATTGGATTGCCCAAAGCAAAAGGAAGTAGCTCGCTTTACGGATGTGACGGTAGCTTACCGGTCTGTGAAAGGGGAACCAAAAATGGTTTTTGACCGGTTAAATCTTTCCATTCATAAAGGTGAGAAAATCGCGCTTATCGGTTCCAACGGCGCAGGTAAATCTACGCTGATGAAGATGTTGGTAGGGCTGCTTAAGCCGTCAGACGGGGCTGTAGAGTTAAACGGTATTTCTTTAAAAAATATGAAGGCAGACCAGCTTTCCAGACAAATTTCTCTTGTATATCAAAATCCGGAGGAAATGTTTATTAAGGATTCCATTTACAGTGATATTGCTTACGCTATGCAGGTAAGAAATGTAAAAGACTGGAAAGAAAAAACAGAGGGACTTTTGAAACGTTTCCGTTTGTCGGAGCTTTCAGACAGAGATGGGCGACTGCTTTCCGGCGGTCAAATGCGTCGGGCAAGTCTGGCCATCGGCGTGGCGCTTAATCCGGAAATCTTACTTTTAGATGAGCCGACGGCAAATCTGGATATTGCAACGAGAAAAGAGATTATGCGCACTTTAAGTGACATGAAAGATGTCACAGATACGGTCATGATTGCTACTCATGATATGCAGCTTGTCTGTGAATGGGCGGAGAGAATTATCGTACTTTGTCAGGGAAAGGTTATGGCTGACGGGACGAGAGACGAGATTTTTGGCGACACTCAATTAATTTCTAAGGTAGGCATCCGGCCGCCGGAAATTTTCTCCATGGGTCAGGCTCTTGACCAGAGGGCGCTGTGCTATACGGTAGAGGAATTTTTAAATGCCTTTTCTTATGAAACGGGAGCAGCAGGAGGGGATAAGTGATGATGCAAAAATTATCGGAGAGTGTTTTGGATAAGTTTTCCATGGACTTTCTCAGAAATCAGGTTTTGAAAAATGCATACGGAAATGATGATACAGTCATTGCAAAAAGAGACCCGAGGATTTTACTTATATGGTATTTGTTTTTTGGCTTAGTGCCTTGGTTTGTCAATGATCTGCCCTTTCTTTTAGGCTGTTTTCTTCTGGTAATGGTAACGACTGTGCTGGCAAAAGTGGCCGGATTGGTACTTTTACTTTTTGCCGTGGGCGTTTTTACACAGACAGGATATTTGCTTATTGCCACTTGGATTTTCGGCGGCGATGCATCGGCGATAGCGCCGCTTTTAATATTGACGCTGAAAGTGGCCACCATATCTTTGGCGTCGGTAACGGTTTTCTCCGGTTTGGATCCTGACAGACTTTCCAACGGCCTGATGTGGTTTGGCTGTCCGGAACGGCTTTCATTTTCAATTTCTTATGCCTACCGGATGCTGCCTATGCTTATGGAAGAATTTCAGAATGTCCTGCTTTCTTACAGGCTGCGGGGAAATCCCCCGGCTCATGAGACGGTGAGAGGAAAAATAAAGTATCTGATTTATCAGATTAAGATTATTATTCATGCATTTTACCCGCTGATGCTAAATACGGCAAAGCGGTCCAGAACAACGGTGGAAGCCCTCGAATTAAAAGGTTATCGCTATGCGGCGGTGAATAAAGAGGTAAGAAAGATGAAACTTTCATCATTAAAAGTGACCTATGACGATATGATTTTTCTTGCTGTTTCTTTCCTTTGGGTTGCCGTGACAATATTTATATCCACCATGATTTAAGGAGGAACAGACAGTTGTATATAGATTTTCATACTCACGGAAAGCTGGCGAAGAAACTGCCGTTTTCAGAGGAATATACATATTGGCTTTTTTCAGAGGCAAAAACGGCAGGACTTGACGCTCTGTGTCTGACGGAGCATTTTAACACGTTGGGTTTTGACAGGCTTTATCGCTTTATTGCCGAGCGTTCTGAAAGAGAGGGCGATACCCTTAT
>DVGR01000144.1 GCA_018712605.1 Candidatus Choladousia intestinigallinarum | reverse complement strand
AAAGGTTACTTCAAAGATGAGAAGGAGAACCTGGAGGAAATCGGATTCTGGAAAGCCAGTTGGATTCGCCTAAAAGAAAATAAGATAGCCATGGCGGCATTAGTGGTGATACTGCTCATTGTAATCTTTGCTGTCTTGGGACCGATTCTTTCGCCCTATTCTTATGACCAGCAGGTTCGGGGAGATGAGAACATGACGCCCTGCCTGGCTCATCCCTTCGGTACGGACCGGCTTGGAAGAGATCTTCTGGTAAGATGTATGGTGGGAACCAGGATTTCACTGGCTGTAGGCGTTGTCTCAGCTCTTATCGTTCTGGTGATCGGTTCTATTTACGGCGCTGTCTCCGGGCTGGTGGGAGGCAAGGTGGATATCGCCATGATGAGGCTGGTGGATATTGTGTATTCCGTGCCGGAGATTCTTTTGATTGTGGTGTTTAAGCTGGTGCTGGATGATCCTCTTAACTATCTGGTGACCAATGTGGATTTCTTTAAGCCGCTGCAGAAGATCGGTTCAGGACTTTTGGCCATCTTCATTGTATACGGATGCCTTTACTGGGTGGGAATGGCCAGGATTGTCCGGGGCCAGGTCCTTCAGCTAAAGGAAATGGAGTATGTGACGGCTGCCAGAGCCCTGGGAGCCTCCAGAAGGAGATTGATCAAGGAGCATCTTCTTCCTAACTGTATCGGCCAGTTGATCGCTACGGTTATGCTCCAGATCCCCTCGGCAATTTTTACAGAGGCATTCTTAAGCTTCCTGGGAATCGGCGTGTCGGCCCCTATGGCCAGCCTTGGTTCCCTGACCTCGGACGCTTTGGAAAGTATTAGTTCCAGTCCTTATAGAATGATCTTTCCGGCTATGATCATCAGTTTGATTATTCTTGCCTTTAATCTGTTCGGAGACGGGCTGCGAGATGCCTTGGATCCGAAGATGAAGCAGAGGTAAATGATTAAAAGCCCATAAGCCATTTTAAATGGTTTATAAATAAAAACTAAGGGAGGTATTACTATGAAAAAGAAATTGTTAAGCTTCATTCTTGGTGTGTCCATGGCGCTTGGTATGTGCTCAGCTACCGGAATGGCTGCAGAAGAGGAGATCAGCTTTTCCGTATGCGGCGGCAGCGAGGACGCTATGGTCATTGACACTGGCCGGACTTCCACTCTCTGCGGAATCTCTGCCTGCAGGCATCTGTATGAGGGCCTTTACAAGCTGGACGCAGAAGGAAATGTGGTACTTGGCCAGGCTGAGAATGTAGACATAAGCGAGGATGAGCTGACCTATACTTTCACGCTCAGGGATGATATCACATGGTCTGACGGAGAGACGGTTACTGCGGAAGATTTCGTATACGGCTGGCAGTACCTGAAGGATTGCTCAGGCGATTACAGTACCCTTCTGGACATGGTGGCAAGCGCTGAGGCCACGGACGAAAAAACTCTCGTGGTGACTTTGAATTATGCCTGCGCTTATCTGCCCAGTGTTCTGGCATTCCCCTCCGCTTATCCGGTACGCCAGGATTACGTGGAAGAATACGGTGATTCCTATGCCACAGATCCGGACAAGGCTGTTTACAACGGTGCCTTTGTAGCTACGGATTGGACGCATCAGCAGTCTTTAGTAATGACCAAGAGAGCTGATTATTATAACGCAGATGAGATTACCGCAGGGGAGATTACCTGGGAGCTTATGACAGATACCTCTACCATGATGGCTTCCTTCCAGAGCGGCGACATCATTTACTCTGACACTTATCCGGAACAGGAGGCAGGAATGCTGATGGATAACGGCCTTCATTTCACATCCGGCTACAATAACTACTGCATTATGTTTAATGTCAGCGAGAGCGGCCCGGAAGTCCTGAAGGACGCAAACGTAAGAAAAGCTCTTTCTCTGGCCATTGACCGTGACCGTCTTGTTTCCATCCGCAATATGGAGGACAATGCGGCGGCCACCTATACGCCCAGCGGTCTTACAAATGAGGCTGGGGAAGACTTCATCGACACTGTGACTCCCTGGTATGATCTTTCTGATTATGAAGCAAACTGTGAAGAGGCCAAGAGTCTTCTTGCAGAAGCAGGATATCCCGATGGAGAAGGATTCCCGGCTCTGACCTACATTGTAAATAACGATGGCAGAAGAGAGATCGCGGAAGCGGTTCTGGGCGACTGGAGCGAGGTTCTGGGAATCGACAGTATTACGGTAGAGAACGTGGAGAGCTTCTTCGCTCAGAGACAGTCTAAGGATTATGATATGGCATACTTCGGATGGTATATGGATTATCCCGATATCTCCAACATGCTCTATACTATGACCACAGGCTCCAACAATGACGCAGGGTATTCCAATGAAGCGTATGATGAGGCTTTCAATACCGCTATCTCATCCCTGGATGTGGAAGATCAGTGGGAAGCTTACCGTCAGTGTGAGGCGATCCTGGCGGAGGATGTTCCTGTAGCGCCCATGCTTCACGCACAGAATTCTTACCTGTTCGATGACGCAAATTATGACGGACTGGTTTACTACTGCGGAAACTTCTACTTTGGATACGTTCACGCACTGTAAAAGATGAATCTGAAGGGCTGCCTGCGGTTTATGCCGGCAGGAGAGAAATGCCCGTATCGGGGGAGGCTGTTTGCCTCCCCTGTTTTTTCGTATGACGGGCATGCCCGTATCCTGTGGTGAAAGTCCACATAGGCGTAGCTACCGACGAACTTTATAGCGACTCCCAAGGTTTGCATCGTGAGGTGCAGGCGAGAAGAAGGGATAGCGAAATCGTA
>DVGR01000019.1 GCA_018712605.1 Candidatus Choladousia intestinigallinarum | reverse complement strand
TTATTCTGCTTTTGGTATTTCCAGAATAGCGCCTCTGTTGCCTGAGGTCACCATTGCCGCATATCTTGCAAGATAGCCGGTGGTCACTTTCGGCTGACGGGGCTGCCATTTTTCTCTTCTGGCTTTCATTTCTTCCTCCGAAACCTTAACTTCCAGCTTCAGATTCGGAATATCTATACTGATAATATCGCCCTCTTCAATCAGAGCGATCGGACCTCCCACAGCCGCCTCAGGAGAAACATGGCCAATAGACGCTCCCCTGGACGCTCCGCTGAAGCGTCCGTCTGTAATCAGCGCCACAGAAGAGCCAAGTCCCATTCCGGCAATGGCGGAAGTAGGATTCAGCATCTCTCTCATTCCAGGGCCTCCCTTTGGCCCTTCATAGCGGATTACCACCACATCACCTTCGACGATTTTTCCTCCCTTAATCGCCGCAATGGCGTCTTCCTCGCAGTCAAAAACTCTGGCCGGTCCTTCATGAACCATCATTTCTTCCACAACTGCGGAACGCTTTACTACACCGCCGTCAGGAGCAAGATTTCCTTTCAGAACAGCAAGACCGCCTGTCTGGCTGTATGGATTGTCGATGGGGCGGATTACCTCCGGATTCAGATTCACGCAGTCCTTAATGTTTTCGCCTACGGTTTTGCCTGTCACTGTCATGCAGTCTGTATGCAGCAGCCCCTTCTTGTTCAGCTCGTTCATAACAGCATAGACGCCGCCAGCTTCGTTGAGGTCTTCGATATAAGTGGGGCCCGCAGGAGCCAGATGACAGAGATTCGGGGTTTTCTCACTGATCTCATTTGCAAAGCTGATATCAAAATCCATTCCGATTTCATGAGCGATTGCCGGCAGATGGAGCATACTGTTGGTGGAACATCCAAGCGCCATATCTACGGTCAGGGCATTCAGGATCGCATCTTTTGTCATAATGTCTCTTGGACGGATATTTTTCCGGTACATCTCCATAACCTGCATGCCCGCATGCTTAGCCAGACGGATACGTTCAGAATAAACGGCAGGAATCGTCCCGTTTCCTTTCAGTCCCATTCCCAGCGCCTCAGTAAGGCAGTTCATTGAGTTCGCCGTGTACATGCCGGAACAGGAACCGCAGGTAGGGCAGGCTTTGTTTTCAAATTCCGTCAATTCCTCTTCTGTGATTTTTCCCGCCGCATAGGAACCCACAGCTTCAAACATACTGGAAAGACTTGTCTTATGTCCGTGAATGTGTCCGGCCATCATGGGGCCTCCGCTGACAAATACAGTGGGAACATTGATTCTGGCTGCCGCCATCAAAAGTCCCGGGACATTTTTGTCACAGTTCGGCACCATCACAAGAGCATCGAACTGATGCGCAATCGCCATTGCCTCTGTAGAGTCCGCAATCAGGTCTCTTGTCACCAGAGAATACTTCATTCCGATATGCCCCATGGCGATACCGTCGCAGACCGCGATCGCCGGAAATACCACAGGTGTTCCCCCAGCCATGGCAACGCCCTGTTTTACCGCATTTACGATTTTATCAAGATTCATATGGCCCGGCACGATCTCATTGTAGGAGCTGACAATCCCCACCAGAGGACGTTCCATTTCTTCTTTCGTCATTCCAAGGGCATTAAACAGTGATCTGTGCGGTGCCTGCTGAGAGCCCTTTTTTACTGCGTCACTTTTCATCTTTCATCTCTCCTTTATCTGATGCTGTTATGTCATATTTTCAAAAATGCTTCTGTCATGTCTGCTGCAGATATTCTTTTATTCTTCCGAATATGTCCGCAAAGCGGCGATGCATCCGCCGGATCCGATACTCAGACTGCCTCCGCGATCAGATCCCCCATTTTTTCGGTGCCTACTTCTTTGCAGCCCTCTGACATGATATCGCAGGTGCGGTATCCCTCCGTCAGGACCTTCTGCACAGCCGCCTCCACTGCATCTGCCTCTTTGTCCAGATCCAGGGAATAGCGAAGCATCATGGCCGCCGATAAAATTGTCGCAATCGGGTTGGCCTTATCCTGTCCCGCAATGTCCGGAGCCGAACCATGGCTGGGCTCATAAAGGCCAAATTTTGTATCGTTCAGGCTGGCAGAGGACAGCATTCCGATAGAACCGGTCACCATGCTTGCCTCGTCGGAAAGAATATCTCCAAACATATTCTCTGTCAGAATCACGTCAAACTGTCCCGGATTATGCACAAGCTGCATAGCGCAGTTGTCTACCAGCATATGCTCCAGAGTTACCTCCGGATAATCCGCCGCCACTTCCTCCACCACTTTCCTCCAGAGGCGTGAAGAATCAAGGACGTTTGCCTTGTCGACGCTCGTCACTTTTTTGGATCGCTTCATGGCGATGTCAAATGCTTTCACCGCTATACGCCTGATTTCATTTTCATTATAAGTCAGCGTATCAACCGCTGTCTTTACACCGTTTTCTTCTATGGTTTTTCTCTCCCCGAAATAAAGGCCTCCGGTAAGTTCGCGGACAATGATCATATCAAAGCCGTCTCCTATGACTTCTTCCTTTAAGGGGCAAGCCTTTTGAAGCTCTTTATATAGATAGGCGGGACGAAGATTTGCAAAAAGATTCAGTGCCTTGCGGATCGCCAGAAGGCCGGCTTCCGGACGTTTGGACGGTTCAAGCTGATACCATGGGGAAGTTTTCGCGTCTCCGCCGATAGAACCCATTAATACCGCGTCGGAGGCTTTCGCCTCGGCTACGGCCTCTTCCGTCAGGGGGACTCCGTGTACGTCAATAGAAGCTCCGCCTAAGAGTACTTCTGAATAAGTAAATGTATGATGATATTTCCGG
>DVGR01000143.1 GCA_018712605.1 Candidatus Choladousia intestinigallinarum | reverse complement strand
CGGATGAGGACTTTTATCAGAGCGCAGTAGCCTTCGGGCATTTTGAGGAAGAATTAAAGGACTTTCCCATCAGCCAGCTTTATGAGGTGATTCCTGATTTTCACAACACTCCTAACCGGTATAGAATTTTTCACGAAGTTCTGAAGAAGGATGTGAAGAACAGAGCTGTCCAGGTGGAAAAGGAGATCCGCTTTGTGCTGGAGAGAGAAAAAGAGATGGGACTTCTGCAGAGCCTGCGGGAAGCTGGCGAGCTTCCTGTGCGTGTTACCCACAATGACACGAAGCTGAATAATATTCTCTTTGACGCAGAAACCAGAAAAGCATTGTGCGTAATTGACCTGGATACGGTTATGCCGGGACTCAGCCTGTACGACTACGGGGATTCTATCCGCTTCGGGGCGGCTACTGCGGCAGAGGATGAGAAAGATCTTTCCAAGGTAGAGATGGATCTGGGAAAATTCAGGATCTACACCAGAGGCTTTGTTACTGCCTGCCCGGGACTTACGGACAGGGAAATCAAACTCCTTCCCATGGGAGCGAAGACGATGACCCTGGAATGCGGACTGCGCTTCTTAACGGACTATCTGGACGGGGATCAGTACTTTGCGATCCACTATGAGGATCAGAACCTGGACCGCTGCAGGACGCAGCTTAAACTGGTGTCTGACATGGAGAAGAAGTGGGAACAGATGGAGAGGATAGTCAGGGAAGAGAGCAGATAAGAAAGGGTGTTCCCGCCTAAAGGCAGACGCAGACAGGAACGATAAGGCTATTAGGACCGGGTTGTAAAAAGCCTCCGTCACGGTTATAATAAATCCAGAAAAACTGGTTTATGAAAGCCGGGGCGGAGGTTTTTGCTATGGGCCTAATGGTGTTTGCTGTGTGCGGATCAGAGAGAAAAAAGCCTCTGGATGTGGTGATGAGGGAATCGGATATTGAAGAAATCGTGAGAAGGATGTACGGCGGGGAATTCCACGAAAGAAAAGAGGAAGAGGATGGATTTTTATGAGAGAGCGGGGATTGTTTGCAGGAAGATCCCCAGAGGGCGTGCGGCTACTTATGGGCAGATCGCCCTCTTGTGCGGCAGGCCCAGGAATGCCAGACAGGTAGGATACGCCCTGAACAGAGGCAAGGTGGGAGAGGTACCCGCACACCGTGTGGTAAACGCCAAAGGACAGCTTACAGGGGCGGCTGCCTTTGAAACCTTTGAAATGCAGAAGCTGCTGCTGGAGGGGGAAGGGATAGAAGTAAATTTCCGAGAGGGAGCCTGGCAGGTGGACTTGAAAAAATATGGATGGAAGCATACGCTGCAGGAAGCTTTGGAGCTGGAGGGAGAGTTCCGGGAGAGAGGGATTTAAAGCGAATTTAAAGTTGCTGGAAAATTTTTAAATTTGTTGTTGACTTTTGGATGATTGCTTGCTATAATTCTATCTGTTCGCGGAAGTGTCGGAACTGGCAGACGAGCAAGACTAAGGATCTTGTGGCATTCGTGCCGTGTGGGTTCAAGTCCCATCTTCCGCAGAGAGAAAGGTAAAAGCTTTGAAAAATCAAGGTTTTTGCCTTTTTTATTTTCTCTGGCATGATTGAAAGATTTGCTGCGATTTAGAATAGTCTTGTGCGTTAGATTTTTCTGGAAAAATTTTTAAAAAAATGAAAAAAAGTGTTGACGAATCCAAAAAGATGTTGTATTATATTTTTCGTGAGTTGCGGCTCACCAAGGACGCGGAGGTGGCGGAATTGGCAGACGCGCAGGCTTCAGGTGCCTGTGGTAGCAATATCGTGTGGGTTCAAGTCCCATCCTCCGCATAAAGCTTTCTGAGTCTTCAGAAAGCTTTTTTTATTTCTATATTTGATTTTCGGTCAGCTTTATCAAAATAAGATTTGACGGCCTGTGAAGATTTAATTTGACATTTTCTTTTGATATAGTGATAATAAAAAGAAAATCAGGAAACCATACGAATTAGGATATGGGACGAAGAGACGCAGGAGGGTTTTTAAATGCCAAGAAACAGGAATGACCGGCCGGATCCCAGGATGAACGGCAGGAGAGATTACGACGAGGACGACAGAAGAAAAAAGAATGGTATGAATATGAAAAAGATCTTTGGGATCAGTTTCTGCATTGTCCTTGGAATTGTAGTGATCAGCGGTGCGGTGATCTACCGGCTGGGCCATGATATGTACAGCAGTATTAATTATGTGGCGGACGAAGATGTCAAGACTGTTGAGACGCTTCCCGAGGCAGCTATGGAAGAGACGCTGAGCACGGAGGAGCGTGTGGGAGAGGTAGTCAGCGATGAAGAGCTGGACAGCATCCACAGTGCCATGAGCAGTCTCTCAAGCATTGAGACGGTGTCGAATGACGACATCTTCAATGTCCTTCTGGTGGGTGTGGACCGCAGGGATGATTCCTGGAACGGAAACTCCGACAGTATGATTCTTGTTTCAATCAACAAGGCTAAAAATAAAGTGTCCATGGTATCGCTGATGCGTGATACGTATGTGGATATTGCGGGCGTGGGTTATGCTAAGCTCAACGCCGCCTACGCTTACGGCGCAGGACCGTTGCTGTGCAGCACGGTGACAGATACCTTCAAGATTCAGGTGGACCGGTATGCGGCGGTTGATTTCTTTGATATGGTTGACATTATCGACACCATCGGCGGTGTGACGCTGGAGATCAGCCCTGAAGAGGCTGAGGTGGCCAACGGCTATATTATAGATATGTGCAATCTGCAGGAAGAGGATTATTCGGAACATCTGATTCCTGCTGAGGGCGGAACGATTTACTGTGACGGCTACCAGGCTGTGGGATTTGCCCGAATCCGCTACGTGGGAAATTCTGATTTTGAGCGAACTGAGCGTCAGAGATACGTGATCACACAGCTTATGGCGGAAGTGAAGCAGATGAGTGTAGCTCAGATGACGGAGAAGATGCAGGCGATTCTGGGTTATGTGACCATGAACATCCCGGAGACGGAGATCTGGAGTATGATTACCGAGGTTCCGGAACTGCTGGATTATGAGTTTGAGACCAGCCGTGTTCCCTACGATGATATGTACAGTATCATTTATGTAGACAAACAGGATATGCTGGTTCCTGACTGGGAGCCCACACTTCAGAAGCTGCAGGAAACAATCTACGGCTGATTATAGAGGAAAATAAAATACAAAATAGGAATAGATCCCGGAGGATTATGCGATATGCGTATTCCTTCGGGATTTTTCTGAATAGGAAGTTTTCTTCTGTCGGGAAGCCTGCCTGGCTGGGGTTTAAAGCTTTTTTCGGTTGTTTTTGAAAGGGATATGAAGGATTGTGCAGAATACACAAAAATTTACTTTTCTTTTTTGCTATTATGAAATGCAAGAATTTCTTGACAAGGAAATGGGCAAAATGTATAATCTAGTTAAAAGAGTACACGTGAACGCAAAGACGTTTTGCATAAATAGAAGTCTGAAGGATAGGACAGAAAAATAAGACAGCGGTGACTTCTGGAAACGTCTTTCTCTTTCAGAGAAAAATGTACACGTGTACGCAAGAAACACGCAGGTGAACAACATTACAAAATGGAGGTAAAAAGATGAAAAAGACAGCGATGAGTTTACTTTTGGCTGCGTCCCTGGCAGCGGGAGCTTTTGCGGGGACCACGGTATTTGCGGAAGAGTCTTCTTCTGAACCGATCACCCTTTCTGTATGGGCGCCCTTTACAGGCTCTGACGGCGATGTGCTTCGGGAGCTTGTAAACAATTATAATGAGACAAATGAAGATAATATTACTGTGGAATTGGATATTATGGACAATGACACGCTTCAGGCGAGACTGCCTAGTGCGGTTTCTACAGGCACTGGTCCTTCCTTTGTCCTGGTGGGAATTGAATTCCTTCAGCAGTATGCAGAAAACGGGTTGATTGAAGATATCAGCGATTTCTGGGAGACTACGGGTATTGACGAGAGCAATTTTTATGAGAACGTTTTGGAAAAATCATATATAGGCGACACATTGTACGGAGTGCCAATGCAGTATAATCTGCAGTATCTGTATTACAATAAAGATATTTTTGAAGCTGCCGGCTTGGATCCAGAAGCTCCGCCCACAACTTTAGATGAAATGGAAGAGTATGCGCTTGCTTGTACGGATGCATCCAAGAATCAGTATGGCCTTGCCTTCCCCATGGATTCTGTTTGGTTTATCCAATATCTTTGGGCAAATGGCGGAGATGTAATCAGTGAAGACGGTACAGAAAATCTGATTAACTCTCAGGAAAACATTGACACGCTTACATGGATTCAGAATCTTGCGGTCAACGAAGGAGCGACGCCGCAGGGACTCACAGCAGTGGATGCGGACACTATGTTCCAGGCGGGACAGATCGCTATGTATACAAGCGGTCCCTGGAACATCAATGGTTTGAATCAGTTGGGAATTAATTATGGGATCACGGCGATTCCGGCTGGAAGCGATGGGGCTTACTCTCCTGAAGGCGGCTGCTCCTACATGCTGACGGCAGGGGCGGACGATGCCACCAGAGAGGCTGTTTACAAATTCATGGCATACTGGCTGTCAGATGCGACCCTGAAGGAATGGTCTAACAGAAATGGATTCCCGGTATGGTCTTATTCTGTTCTGGAAGATGAAGAAATTCAGGCAAATGACATCCTTCTGGATGTGTCAGAAGCTTCTGAGATCGGTCGTGACTGGCATCTGAATCTTTCCATCGGCAGCCAGATCGACAATGACGTAATGGTGCCCATGATTGAGAAGATTTTATCGGGTTCTGACGTGACAGAGTGCCTGCAGGAAGCTTCTGATACTCTGGATGGAATTATTGCGGGAAAGTAAAAGGAAGATTTTGAACTCAAACAGACTGCCATGAATTTTTAGCCGTCCTAAAAAGGACGGCTAAGCCATGGCTGTTATAAGGAGATTGGTTATAAGGGAGTTTTATCATGGGAAATGAAAGGAAAGGCATAAAGAAAAAAACTTCCAGATTTCATAATCGGAAGTCAGCATATCTGTTTATAGCGCCCTCCCTTGTTATATTGACGGTTTTTGTCTTTATTCCGCTGTTCGGCGCACTTTTTATCAGCCTTATGAATATTGATATCTATATGAATGATATTTCTTTTGCGGGGCTGAAAAATTATCTGAGGATGTTCCAGGATCAGAGGGTGGGGAATGCTACGCTCAACACGCTGTATTTTGCCGTGCTGGAGGTGCCTTTGCAAGTACTCCTGGCTTTGCTTCTGGTAATGTTTATGACGAAAAATACGCGGTTCCACAAAATTCTGCGAACCTCCTTCTATCTGCCGTATGTGTGTTCTATGACTGCCATCAGTATCATGTGGTCCATGCTGCTGAATGCGAATTACGGGATGCTGCCGTACCTCCTGAGTAAGCTGGGAGTTCAGGTTCCGAATCTTCTTTCCAGTGTACAGTGGGCTATGCCGACGGTCATATTGGTTACGGTTTGGAAAGGGTTCGGCTATACTCTGACGGTACTTTCGGCAGCGGCGCTTGGGGTTTCAAACTCTTTGTATGAGGCGGCGGAATTGGACGGAGCGAACGGGATTCAAAAATTTTTTTACGTAACCATTCCGGGAATCCGGGAGACCATAGGTTTCTGTGTAGTGACTACTTTGATTGGTTCCCTTCAGGTGTTTGACCAGATTTATGTAATGACCAGCGGCGGACCGCAGAACAGTACGGAGACATTGGTAGGGTATATTTATAACAGAGGCTTCCAGACGGCTCCATATGATTTAGGATATGCTTCGGCGATTGCTGTGTATCTGTTCATGATCATTGCTGTGCTGACATTTGTATTAAGAAAATATGCCTTTCGTCAGGGAGGTGCAGAGGAATGAAAAAGAGAAAAATCCGTTTGTTTGGGGCTGTAGGGTATGTTGTCCTGCTGGCAGTTTTTTTTCTCGTACTCCTGCCCTTGGTATGGCTTTTAGTATCCTCATTTAAATCCGATGCGGACGTGATTAAGTGGCCGCCCGCTTTTTTCCCCAGCCAGTGGGTTATGACGCAGTATGAATATGTGGTAAACACAATACCGGTATTGAAAATGCTGAAGAATACGATCCTGTTTGCGGCGGGGGTTACGGTGATCAGTCTGTTTTTTGATTCTATGGCAGCATATGCTTTTGCCAGAATGCGGTTTAAAGGGCGCAACATTTTATTTGGCATTATTTTGCTGACCATGATGATTCCCTTTCAGGTAGTGATGATTCCTCTGTACTTGGAAGAGTTTAATCTGCGGATATTAGATACGTATGCGGGGCTGATTCTTCCAAGAGCAGCCAGCGCTTATGGAATCTACATGCTTACATCTTTCTTTACGGGGATTCCGAAATCTTTGGATGAGGCGGCAAGAATTGATGGAATGGGAGAATGGAAAATTTATTCCAGGATTATCCTTCCTCTGTCTAAACCGGCATTGGTGACGCTGGGAATCTATCATTTCATGAATAACTGGAATGATCTGCTGTATCCCATGATGCTGACCACATCTGTGGACATGCGTACCCTGTCGGCGGGACTTGCAATTCTGGTAGGAACGAACTCCATCCGGTTTGGTCCCACCCTTGCGGCCACTGTCATATCCGTGGCGCCTCTGCTGATTCTCTTCCTTTTCGGACAGAGATTCTTCATGGAAGGGATCGCCACCTCCGGTATGAAAGAATAAAAGAAACAAATCTATTTTGAACACGAGGGCTATGAGAAATGGAAAAGACAAAAATATTGGTACATAAAGAATTTCAGAAGAATCAGATTGACCCGAGAATTTACGGCTCTTTCGTGGAACATATGGGGCGTGTGGTGTATTCAGGCATCTATGAGCCCTCTCATTCCAGCGCAGATGAAAATGGCTTTCGCCGGGACGTAATGGAGAAAGTAAAAGAGATGGGAGTTACAACTGTGCGGTATCCGGGCGGGAACTTTGTGTCCAATTACGACTGGATGGACGGAATCGGCCCCCGGGACAGACGGCCCAGAAAGCTGGATTTGGCATGGAAGAGCATAGAGACAAATGAGGTGGGCACAGACGAATTTATGAAGTGGATCAAAGCTGCGGGTATCTCTCCGATTTTTGCAGTAAATCTCGGCACAAAGGGGATTGAAAACGCCCTCTCTTTGTTGGAATACTGCAACAGGCCGGAGGGTTCCTATTACAGCGATCTGCGCTGCCAGTACGGGCAGAAGGAGCCCTATGGGATTAAAACCTGGTGCCTGGGGAATGAAATGGACGGAGACTGGCAGATTGGACATAAGACGGCGGCAGAGTATGGAAGACTGGCATATGAAACAGGAAAAGCCATGAAGATTCTGGATCCTGGAATTGAGCTGGTGGTCTGCGGCAGCTCCATGTCCACCAACGCCACTTTCGGAGAATGGGAAAGGATCGTTCTTTCTCACGCTTATGACTGTTCTGACTATATTTCTCTCCATCAGTATTACGGGGGACAGGATAGAGGGACAGCCGCTTTCCTGGCTCAGTCCATGGATATGGAGAGATATATCCAGACCGTGACCAGTATCTGCGATGTAGAGATGGTGCGGCGCAGAAGCAGGAAAAAGCTGGACATCTGCTTTGATGAGTGGGGCGTCTGGGCCATCCCGGATAAAGAGGTTCAAAAGTATGTGGAGGATCATCCCTGGCGGATTGCCCCGGCCATCAGCGAACAGATCTATACCATGGAAGATGCCCTGCTTTTTGCCAGCATGCTCATGAATTTCATTCGCTATTCCGGCAGGGTGAAGATCGCCTGCCAGTCTCTTTTGGCTAATGTCAGCGCATGTATTATGACAGAGCGGGGAGGGGAAGTCTGGTTACAGCCTATCTTTTATCCTTTCGCCTTTATGGCTGAATATGGCAAAGGAATCGTCCTGGAAGAGCGTTTTGTGGGACCGTCCTATGAGGCGACGGGATTTGATGAGGTTCCTTATGTGGATCATGTGACTGTGTACAACCCGGAGAAAAAGGAACTGGTTCTCTTTATGGTAAACAGGGGTGAACAGGCGGCCATGGTGGAAGCGGAGTTTCAGATGTTTGAGCTTTCAGATGTGACAGACTCCAGAGGACTGTGGCACCAGGACAAAAAAGCCACTAATCAGAAGGAGCATAATACGGTGGTTCCCAGAGAGCTTGCCAACTACAGGCTTGCGGGAAATAAGCTGGAATGCGAGCTGGAGCCGCTGTCCTTCCAGATGATCCGCATTTCCCTGGATAAAAGATAAGTGGTTATTTCCTGAAAAATATGGTAAGATATGGAGAAGATGTCTTACCATAACAGGAGGAAAACAGTGGGGATTACAACGAAGGATCTGGCGCAGTTATGCGGAGTTTCCCGCACTACGGTACACCGAGCGTTAAGCGGGGAGGGCAGGATTCATCCAGATACCAAGGAGAGGATCTTAAAAATGGCCAGGGAGCATGACTATAGGCCGGATCTCCTGGCCAGAGGCCTGGTAAAAGGACGGACCTTCAATATTGGGATCGTTGTGCTGGACGTGAAGAATCAGTACTTTGCAGAGATGCTCAGCGCCATAGGAACGGAAGTGAACCGGCGGGGGTACTGCGTGAACATTATGCTGCATGGGAATGACCGGCAGATGGAGAGGGAGCAGCTTACAAGGCTGGCCGCCTACCATATGGATGGTATTATTCTGTCTTCAGTAAATGAGGGGGAAGCATACCGGGATTTTTTGGAAAGCCTGGATACGCCTCTTGTCTCGGTAGACAATAAAATCGCAGAGGGGCTTCCCTTTGTGAGCATCGATGAGAAAGCGGCTATGGGAGAAGCGGTACGGAGGGCGGTAAAAAAGAAATATCAGAAACTGGTTTTCGTCTGTCCGGCCCTGGAGCCGGGAGAAGCCCAGAATGCTTACGTCCATAGACAGCGTCTCATGGGGTTTCAGGAGGCAGCAGGAATGTATCCCTGGCTGCGGACAGAATATCTGCTGGACTGGTCTTATCTGGAAAAAGTAGAAGAGCTGGTAAACCAAAGAGAGAGAACCGCCTTTCTCTGCACTGCAGATAATTTCGCCCTGGATATTATGAAGAAACTGTATAGCTGCGGGAAAGAGCCGCCGGAGGATTACGGAATTATAGGGTTTGATAATATCGATACTCTGGAATACGTTTCGCCCAGGCTTGTGACTATTTCCAATTCCGTGGATGCGGTGGCGCAGACGGCAGTGCACCTTCTGTTTGATTTAATAGAAAAAAAGACAGCCGGAGAAGAGACAGATCCGGCTGAATTATGTAAAATTCTTCCCTATGAATTTGTTCAGGGGGAGACGCTTTGAAAATATAGCGCCAGCCGTATTGCTCCCGGCTGGCGCTTGTTTTGGATTTAACTGTTCTCCCAGATTTTCCATGGCCGTATCTAAAGCGGGGCAGCCCATTACATGCCCTCCCCATTCAATGTCCAGCCAAAATCATCGTGGTAGATCATCTGTTTTGTCATTCCGCCGTCAATACATATATTTTCCCCAGTGATAAAGCCTGCTTTCTCAGAGCAGAGATACAGCACCATATTGGCGATGTCCAGAGGATTCCCCACCCGGCCCGCAGGATGCTGAAAAGCATCCGCACCTGCATACTCCGTGTAAGCGGTATCGATCCAGCCGGGAGAAATAGAGTTTACCCTGACTTTTCCTCCCAAAGTGACTGCCAGGGCGTGGGTAAGCGCCGCAATCCCGCCCTTGGAAGCGGTATAGCTTTCCGTCTGGGGCTGACTCATACGGTCACGGGAAGAAGAGATATTTACAATGGCCGCACCAGGAGAAAAATAGGGAAGAAAAAGCTTGGTAAGGTAGAAGGGCGCCGTTACGCCTACCCGCAGGGCATAATTAAATTCCTCATAGGAGCATTCAGAGATTCCTTTCATCAGGGGAAGCGCATTGTGAATCAGATAGTCCACCTTTCCGTGTTCTGCAATAACTTTCTCCGCAAAATGGCTTAGGGTTTCTTTTTCCGCTAAATCACCGGTGAAATAGCTGTTTGGCTGTTTGTCAATGATGCAGACAGCCGCTCCGTTTTTCTTAAACTCTTCTGCAATACATTTCCCGATGCCCTGGGCGCCGCCTGTAATAACCGCTATTTTATTTTGAAACATAATATCAGCCTCCTTTTATTCCCACAGGAAACGAGCCAAGCAGCCATGATTGCATGGATATTTGGCGCCTGCCGCAAGGGCCAAATACCCCGTTGCTCTGCAGCACGGCAAGTTTGATGCCCCGTTCTAGCAGCGGGCTTTTGACTTTCAGCATATCACAATATATGAGAAAAAGCTATATCAGAAGCTGCCTGGTAAAAAGGCGCTGATCACAACATCAAACGGCCAATCGGCTAAGAAATACGGTTATCTTGCCAGTACAGAAACGGAGCTGGAGCTTGCGGCGTAAAACACGCACTGTATGAGGAAATCTGCCCTAATCTTACTCTCTGATGAAAATTATCTGGAAGTTTATAAGAAGTCTTTCCGAATAAGGCAGGAAGAAAGAATATGGTACGGATAATGCGCCTGGAAGAACAGAGAAATTTCTATGACGATGGATATTTACAGTCACGTTTTGCCGGATACAAAGGCTGATGAAATGCAGAAACTTGCTGAAATGCTTTGAAAAGACGTGCGGTCAGGCTGCCGGGACAATTTTCTAATTTTGGTGAGTGGTGTAAAAGTGGTGTACAACCGGATTTCGGAAGCCATTTTTCACAGCCTTTTGGAAACGGGCAAAACCCCGGAAAACCCTGATTTTAAGCCAACGTGAAACGGCTGGTAGGGGAGCTACCAGCCGTTCCGAGGGGAGTATAAATAATTAATAAGGGGTTTGTAAAAAAAATTGTTTTGAAGGGTAAATTCTTTTTACAAGAGTGATTATAATATAATTTCCATAAAATTGCAATACATATTTTATAAAATTATTGGAATACTAAGAACGTATTAAAAATTAACAACAGGAGGCATGAAAAATGGCTAAAAACACAAATTCCAAAAATCAGATGCAGAATTCCGGCACAAACTGCCACGACTCAGTGCAGAATGTAAGTACAAAATCAAAAAATAAAAATTCTTCCAAGGCTTCTAACTGCTCTGACAGCAGCAAGAACTCTGGCATGGAAAATACTCATACGTCTAACGCCTACAGCGCTTACAACGAAGAAGAATAGCAGCTATTTGGCGGGCCAAAGGGCTGCGAAGCTTAATCTGAGATACGCCTTGCAGTAAGAGTGCCGCCGGCATTCTTGAATCAGTGGCGAAGCGGAAACCTCCACATATGATAGAGTGTGGAGGTTTTTCGCTGCATGCAGGAAATCAGTGAATTGCTGAAGCTTTGCTGCAGGAGACCTCCTAAAGAGGAGTGGAGGTGGCGACCATGGTGGAGAATATTTCTGCCAAAGAACTGGATTCTTACGTAAACGCTCCTGGTTTTATGGTAATTGATCTGCGGACGCAGAAGGAATACAGAGAAGGCCATATTAAAGGGGCAGTCAATGTTCCTTCAGGAGAATTCGGGAGGAATCTTCCAGCTTTAAGCACAGGGCTGGTTCTTTACTGCCAGCGGGGCGGGATGAGCATGGCGGTAGCCAGAGAGTTGTCCCGCAGAGGATACAGAGTAAAGACGGTGGTGGGCGGGATTCGTGCATACCGGGGAAAAAACTTGGTGAAATAAAAAAATTGGGATGCCGTGCCCGTATGCGGATGTGCGTATGGGTGCGGCAAAATACTGCTGCCGCTGACTGGATGCAGAGGAAAGCGGAGAATTCTGACAGCAGTTTCGGATTGACACGGAGAGGGACAGGCATTAAGATAGTGATACCATACATGTAACAGGCCGCAGGGCCTGAAAGGAGGAAATATGAGGCTTTTAATTGCGTCTGATATACACGGATCTGCTTATTACTGCAGAAAGCTGCTGGAAGCGTATGAGAAGGAAGGGGCAAAGCGGATGGTTCTTTTGGGGGATGTTCTGTATCATGGCCCCAGAAACGATCTCCCCAGGGAGTATGCGCCCAAGGAAGTGATTGGGATGCTGAATGAGAGAAAGCAGGAGATTTATTCAGTCCGGGGCAACTGCGAGGCAGAGGTGGATCAGATGGTGCTGGAGTTTCCTGTGCTGGCAGACTATATGCTGCTTTTCTCAGGGAAAAAGGTGATCTATGCGACTCACGGACATATCTATAATGAAAAAAATCTTCCTCCCATGAAGGAAGGGGACGTCCTTCTCCACGGCCATACTCATGTACTGCGCTGTGAGAAGAAAAAAGGCATCTGGATCTTAAATCCCGGTTCTGTGTCCATTCCTAAAGAGGGGAATCCGCCTACATACGCTGTGCTGGATAAAGGCGTATTTACCATAAAGGATTTTGAGGGACATGTGATCCAGGAGTGCGAACTGTAAGAATTGGCAGGAGAAGAGATGGAGAGATTTGAATTAATGGTTCCCTGCCATTTTGGCACGGAAGCGGTTCTTAAAAGAGAGATTATGGATCTGGGATATGAGATCAGCCAGGTGGAGGACGGAAGAGTGACGTTCTTGGGCGATGCTGAGGCGGTCTGCCTGGCGAATGTATTTCTAAGATCAGGAGAACGGGTGCTTTTGAAAGTGGGTCAGATTCATGCGGAGACGTATGAAGAATTGTTTCAGGGGACAAAGGAGCTGCCCTGGGAGAGATATCTGCCCTCAAACGCCAGGTTTTGGGTGGCGAAGGCTGCTACCGTAAAAAGCAAGCTTTTCAGTCCTTCGGATATTCAGTCCATTATGAAGAAAGCCATGGTAGAACGGATGAAGGCGGTATACAATCTTTCCTGGTTTCCTGAAGACGGTCCGGATTATCCTGTGAGGGTGTTTTTTATGAAGGACGAGGCGGTGATCGGCCTGGATACTTCCGGGGAATCTCTGCATAAAAGGGGATACAGAAAGCTGACGGCCAAGGCCCCTATCTCAGAGACGCTGGCATCGGCTTTGATCGGGCTGACTCCTTGGAAGAAGGACCGGATTCTGCTGGATCCTTTCTGCGGAAGCGGTACATTTCCCATTGAGGCGGCTATGATGGCAGCGGGCATGGCGCCGGGAATGAGACGAGCCTTTCTGGCGGAGAAATGGACCAATGTAATTCCGGAAAATCTGTGGAGCCAGGCCAGGGAAGAGGCGGAGGATCTGGTAGATTTGGAGGTCAGTACGGATATTCAGGGCTATGACCTGGATCCGGAAGCTGTCAAGACGGCCAGAGCCAACGCAAAGCTTGCGGGAGTAGAGAAACTGATTCATTTTCAGCAGAGAGATGTAAAAGAGCTGAGTCATCCGAAGAAGTATGGATTCATTATAACGAATCCGCCTTATGGGGAGCGGCTTGAAGAAAAAGCGGCTTTGCCTGGACTCTACCAGGAGATGGGGAGGGCCTTTGAACGTTTGGATACATGGTCAAAATATATTATTACATCTTATGACCAGGCGGAAAAATATATAGGCAAAAAAGCGGATAAAAACAGAAAAATCTATAATGGAATGATAAAGACGTATTACTATCAGTATCTGGGACCGAAACCGCCCAGAAGAAATAAGGGGGAATAATTTGAAGAGAGCGGTGAAGCTTCTGGGACTGACGGCGGCTTTTTTCCTTGCACTGAACCTTTCGGCAGTACATTGGGAGAGGGCGGAGGCGGCCTCAGAAGAGGCTGGCGAAGGAGAGAAAAGCCTGCCGGCCTACTGGAACAGCGGGGAGCAGGGGAGGAAGCCTTTGGTAAGGAGTCAGGGAAGCGATGGAACCTGCTGGGCCCTTACGGCTGCCTCAGCCCTGGAAGCATCTCTGCTTCCGGAAGAGCGCACGGTATTTTCAGGAGAACATATAGCCCTGGGAGACGCATTTTCTTCCGGTCTGGAAGAAGGCGGAGATTACGTGATGATTATGGCGTACCTAAGCAGTTGGCTGGGGCCGGTGACAGAAGAAGAGGATCCCAGCGGCGACGGCGTCTCGCCCCAGGGCCTTTCCCCATCAGTGCATGTCCAGGAGATCCAAATGCTTCAGGGGGCGGAGCTGGAAGAGATCAAGGAAAAGATTATGGAGTTCGGTGCGGTTCAGACCTCACTGTATATGAACCGGGCCGTGACGGAGGAAGGAGCCGGGTATTATAATTCTTCCGCTTCAGCCTATTATTATCCCCAGAAAGAGACGCAGGATCACGATGTGCTGATTCTGGGCTGGGACGACTCCTTTCCCAGAGAATCTTTTGCCAGGGATCCTGGCAGGGATGGAGCCTTTATCTGCCTGAATACATGGGGGGAAGATTTCGGGCAGGAGGGGATCTTTTATGTCTCTTATGAAGATGCCAACATAGCTGGGAGCGGCCTGGTCTACACCAGAATTGACCCGGCGGACAATTACGGCAATATCTATCAGCACGATGTATACG
Source organism: Candidatus Choladousia intestinigallinarum (assembly GCA_018712605.1). GTDB lineage: Bacteria > Bacillota > Clostridia > Lachnospirales > Lachnospiraceae > Choladousia > Choladousia intestinigallinarum. The sequence continues at coordinate 1,789 of DVGR01000143.1, read as the reverse complement.
GCTGGCTGGGGCAGCAGGGGTACGGTGCGGAAACCTGCTGGTTTTCCAACGTTTATACTGCAAAGGGCCAGGAAGAGCTGGAGGCAGTGGGATTTTATGCTGCGGGAGACGACACGGTTTATGAGCTTTATCTGGTTCGTGACTTCCTTGATGAAGAGTCCTTTTTCGAGATGGCCTATGTCCAGTTCGGCGCTTTGGAATATCCAGGGTATTATACGGTGGATCTTGAGACTCCCCAGACCTTGGAGGCAGGGGAGAGGTTTGCCGTGGCAGTACGGGTCAGAACAGCCGGGGAAACGTCCCCTGTGGCTGTGGAGTATGCTGCTGATGAGTATTCCCAGGGTGTGACTCTTCAGGGAAAAGAGAGCTATATCAGCCCTGATGGACGAAAATGGGAGCAGACCCAGACGAAATACGGCAGCAATGTCTGCCTGAAGGCTTTTACCTCCTGAAATACGGTGTTTACAGAGCGGGAAGGGTTGTGCTATAATCATATGAAATGCATTACTGTTTACAGTAACGAATATATACGCCTCGCTGTGCAAGCTGAGGCGTTATTAAGATTAATGAAATGAAGAAGCTGGGAAGGGATCCGATGAAACGAATTATATTTGCCACGGGCAATCCAGGTAAGATGAAAGAAATCCGAATGATCCTTGCCGACCTTCCGGTTCCGGTAGTGTCCATGAAGGAAGCGGGAGTGGAAGCTGATATAGTGGAGGATGGAAAGAGCTTTGAAGAGAATGCCATAATTAAAGCCAAAACGGTTATGGAGCTGACCGGGGAGATGGCCATGGCGGACGATTCGGGGCTGGAGATCGACTGGCTTTCGGGAGCGCCGGGGATTTATTCGGCCCGTTATATGGGGGAAGATACTTCCTATGATATTAAGAACAGGGCTTTGATCGAGAAGCTTGAAGGGGTGCCTGAAGAACAGCGCACCGCCAGGTTTGTGTGCAGCATCGCCTGCGCTTTTCCCGATGGGAGGATTATCACCAGCCGGGGAGTTATGGAGGGCACAATCGCCCATGACATCAAGGGAGCCAACGGCTTTGGCTACGACCCGATTTTTTATCTGCCGGAATGGAAGTGTACTTCTGCGGAGATTACTCCTGAGCAGAAGAATGAGCTGAGTCACAGAGGCAAAGCGCTGCGTCAGATGAAGGAGCAGCTGCAGAAAATACTTTAGGGATGGTGAGAGAGAAGATGAGAATTCTGGTTGTGAGCGATACGCATGGACGTGAGGAGAATTTAGAACTGATTTTGTCACAGATGCCGATGCCGGATCATGTGATCCACCTGGGAGATTCAGAAGGGGGAGAGGACTATATTCGGGAGATTATCACATGTCCCCTCCATATTGTGGCGGGAAACTGCGACTTCTTTTCCCATTTGCCGAAGGTGGATATGGTGGAGATCGGAGGCTACAGGATCATGCTTACCCATGGACACTATTACTATGTATCTGTGGGAACCAGGGATTTGGTGGAGGACGCCAAAGCCAACGGCTGCAATGTGGTCATGTTCGGGCACACTCACAGGCCCTTTGTCAATCAGGACGATCCGGAGCTTACTATTCTTAATCCGGGAAGTCTCTCCTTTCCCCGGCAGGAAGGACGCCGGCCCAGCTATATCATGATGGAGATCGGGGAGGATGGGATCGCCAGATATAAGATCCACTATCTGTAGAAAGAGAATATCCTAAGCCTTCTCCTGCGGCTATGTGTGGGCTGAAAGGCCGTGCTGCGGGGGAAGATATCACGTAACAGGTCAGCCATTAGGTATGATA
>DVGR01000142.1 GCA_018712605.1 Candidatus Choladousia intestinigallinarum | reverse complement strand
AAGCAAACGGTACGATCAGTATCCTTTTAATTCGGATCGCCGTATCTTCATTATCACTGGTAGCATACAATGGTCTAAGCACCTTAAAGATCAGGCTGTGTAATGCTTCCAGCACATTGGATTTCCCCCCTCCATTTGGTCCATACACTGCTGATACCGGCAGAAACAATTCTCCGTCTTTATCTCTGATCACGCTGTCTTCATGTTCTGAAATGGCGGCAGCCTGCATGTCAAATGTTATTTCCTCACAAATACTCTTAAAATTTTTTACTGTAAATTGACATAACATTTATATCCACCTCCATTTTATCTCCATCTCTCTTTCCTTTTATTATATCTTCTATTTCGTTTTTGTAAACACTATATGAGATAAAATCTCATATTTTTTCCTAAAATCCCATTACGAAAACTCTTAACATCATTTCTATATAAAACAAAAATGTTTCAAACACAAAAAAGCTTTCCCATTGACTTTCATCTAACCCCAAGTGTAAGATGTACTGTATAAGTCCAGTCTCAAAGCAGGGACCCATGGACTGCTTGCGGGCCAGTGGGGCCATGCTTTCGAGACGACAACAGGTATGAGGAAGTAAGTAAGGAAGTAAGAAAGTAAAAAATGCAGAAAGGCAGAATAAAATGAAACTTACAATGTTAGGTACAGGAAACGCCATGGTCACAGAATGTTACAACACTTGCTTTATTTTAAGCCAGGAAAACCAGTACTTTCTGGTAGACGGCGGCGGCGGAAACGGTCTTTTAAAGCAGTTGAAGACAGCAGGGATCGACTGGAAAGACGTACGGCAGATCTTTTTGACTCACAAGCACATCGACCATCTTCCAGGGATTATTTGGATGGTGCGCCTGATTACCCAGGCTATGAGCCGTGGAAATTACGAAGGTGAGGCCGCCATATATGCTCATAATGAATTAATTGGAATGATTCAGAATATTTCAGAAATGCTTCTTCAGAAAAAGCAGACGGATTTTATAGGAAAACGTCTCCACCTGATCCCGGTGGCGGACGGGGAGGAAAAGGAAATTCTGGGGTGCAGGACAGTATTCTTTGATATACAGTCCACGAAGGCAAAGCAGTTTGGCTTTACCATGTACCTGACGCCCCAGGAAAAGCTTACCTGCTGCGGGGATGAACCCTTCCGGGAGTGCCAGGAGCCATATGCCCGGAACAGCAAATGGCTGCTTCATGAAGCCTTCTGCCTCTTCTCCCAGGCCGATCAGTTCAAGCCCTACGAAAAGCATCATTCTACAGTAAAGGACGCCTGTGAGCTGGCCGAACGGCTTCAGGTTTCCAATCTGATCCTGTATCATACGGAAGACCAGAATATTAAAAACCGCAAAGCCCTCTACACCGCTGAAGGCGCCCCTTTCTTCTCAGGCAATCTGTTTGTACCGGAGGATTTAGAAAGCTTTGAGCTTTAAAATCTCCTTTATTTGCACAGCTCGCCCACTACCTGGCTGATCACGCTGCCGTCCGCCTTTCCTTTCAGGTCTCCCATGACGGCTTTCATGATCTGTCCCTTATTCTTGGTGGCGGCCACCTCCGCAAATTTCTCCAGGATGTAGGCTTTGATCTCATCCGGCCCCATCAGCTTCGGAGCATACTCGCTGATCACATCATAGCGGAACTGATACTCTGCCTTTAATTCCGCCCTGGAATCCGGGCAGGTATCAATCTGCTCTTTTGCGGTTTTCAGCTCCTTGAGAATTGCCCGGTCAACCATTTCCTCCGGTATATCATCCCTGCACCCTGCGTCAATGGCTGCCTTCTTTACAGCGGAAATCAAGGAGGAAATAGCTTCCTTCCTGGGCTTATCTTTGGCTTTCATAGCCGCTACCATATCTTTTCTCAAACTTTCAATATCCATCGTAATCTCCTCCAGTCTTTGACTCTGTCAGAATTTGTCCTTCCCCATTATACATCAAAGTATACACAAGTGTACAGAGAAAACTCAGAGGGCAGGATTACCTTTCGTTCTCATCTATGAGTCTTTCAAGGAAGACTGCCGCACCATCTTCTTCGTTGGAGGGAAGAAGTACGTCCGCAGCCTGCCTGCACACTTCTGTGGCGTTTTGGACGGCGCCCCCGATTCTGGCATACAGAAGCATATCCGCATCATTGTCTCCATTTCCGCAGGCTGCCGTCTGCTCCCGGCTGATTTTAAGATGTCCGCACAGCCAAGCCAAACCGCTCCCCTTTCCCCCTCCTGCCGCTGACAGCTCCAGAAGATGGGGAACAGAAGTGGTCATATACAGCTCTTCTGTTCGCTCTTTGAGAATGGCCTGATATCTTCTGCGCTGCTCCTGGCTTTTGCAGATGAGATCCACGCTGTCCAGCTCCCCTGCGTGAATCCGCAGAAATTCTTCCATATCTTTGCAGGGTCTGCGGGTTCTCATCACATACGGAACAGACCAGGAAGGACAGCCGTATTCCTCTGGATTCTGCAGGTAGGATTCCCACGCATAGGGAATCCCTTCCACAAAAGCTTCCAGCACCAGCTCTTCCTCCCTGGCCAGTTCCAGAATTACCTGGATGCTCTCCGCACTTAAACATCGGGCAAAAATCCGCTCCCCGAAGGGAGTCTGATTTACCGCCGCTCCGTTGGAGCATTCTGGTGATATGTCAAGTACTTTTTGAAGAAAGTTTTGGGGGGATTTATAAAAAAGGGCGCACTTCACCATCACTCGCTCAGGCAATTTTAAAAAGCGAATGTCAGTTCGGCTCTGTATTCAGT